>JARKPE010000118.1 GCA_029975415.1 Dysgonamonadaceae bacterium
AAAAGCCGATCAGGGTTTTCTGGGAGACTTGATGGATCAGGTTGGGAAAAGCGCCACACGTCAAATCGGCAACGAGATTGGAAGAACAATCACCCGATCCATTTTCGGAGCTTTTTTTGGGAAAAAGCGATAAAGAGCAAAGAAAGGCACAATTTTTTTTTTGCGAGGCTATTTTATTCGATTTTCTACTTGGCTTTCTTGATCCATTCGTCGGCTATTTCGGGAGCGTAACCCAACTGCTTTGCTTTTTCGAAATCGGCTTTTGCGGCCAATTTATCGTATTGAGCTAAACGAACCCTTCCTCTCAAAAAATAGAAATATGGATTTTGCCTTTCGCCCGGTTCGGCAGATTTTAAATCGGCCGATGCCTTGAAGATCTGGTTGGTATTTACATAACACTCCGCACGATTTAAATAAAATGTCGAGGTTACATTTTCGTTTTTGTCTATCAACCTCGAATACATTTTTTCAGCTTCTGTCCAATTATCATCAAGCTTGTAGATCAAAGCATTGCTCAAAAGCGCATACATGTTGTCAGGATCTATTTGTTGAGCTTTCCGAAAATCGGCTTCGGCCAAATCGCGTTGCTTTCGCTCGAGATGAAGAACTCCCCGCCGATAATAAGCTTGCACATTCGAAGGATCGAGCCTGAGTGTCTCGCTGTAATCGTTCAGTGCTTCGTCGTAGCGTTCCATGTCGCAAAGCAGTGCTGCTCGGTTGTGGAGAACAAGTTTCGAATCAGGATAATTATTTAAGGCCGCAGTGAACGTCATATATGCATCTTCGTAACGTCCCGATTCACGTTGAATCACCCCCAAACTCATCAGGAGCGAAGCATTATTGGGGTTTGACGGATCGGTTTGTAATGCTTTTTTAAGTGTGTATTCGGCGCTGTCAAGTCGGTTGCGCTCGATGTGATCTACCGATTTGCCTATCCATTGTTCGTACGTTTGAGCAATAGAAGGAAAAGTTATTGAAAAAAGAAAAAACAGAAATGTATAAAATTTATTCATTGGTTCAATCATAAATCTTAAGTGACAAAATTAATGGTTTTTTTGTACTTTTGCCCAACGGTTTCAATAAAATATGTCACAATGCCTACAAATTTATTTGCAGCTCTGCCCGACTCAACGGATACGAAGATAATCGAAAGCTTGGATGAAAAAGCAGCTTCTACTGCCGAACTTATTAAGCAAGGCCGTTTTCACGAATTGTTAGATCAGTTTCTAACCTTCAGTATTGATCTATTGGGGAAACTGTTGATTGTTTTGGCTTTATTTTTTGTTGGAAAATGGATTATCCGCAAGATTCATAAATTTTTGAACAATATTTTTTCGAAACGATCGATGGACTCGGCTCTGAAAGGATTTTTACTCAACCTCACGAACGTGATACTGTTCACCTCTCTTTTCATTGTGATTATTAATATTGTCGGAACACAGACCGTATCGCTTGCCGCCATTATAGGTTCAGCAGGATTAGCCATCGGCCTGGCCGTGAAAGATAATCTCGCCAATTTTGCCGGTGGTGTTATGCTGCTTTTCAATAAACCATTTAAAGGAGGCGATTACATCCAAGCGCAAAACATCGAAGGAACAGTTAAAACGGTCGGTATCCTTTACACAACACTTACTACAATCGACAACAAAACTGTTTATATTCCAAATGGGCCACTATCAACCGGCACCATTATCAATTACACGACTCAAGAAAATAGACGGGTAGATTTGCTAATCGGCGTAGATTACGGATCTGATGTGGAATTGGTGAAAAAAATTCTTTTGGATGCTGCACTGAAACATCCAAAAGTTCTGGACGATCCGGCTCCTTTTGCCCGCATGTCAAAGATGAACGATAGTTCCATCGATTTTGTACTACGCGTATGGGTGAAATCGCCCGATTATTGGGAAGTTAATTTCGACCTTACGGAAGAAATCTATAAACAACTCAATGCCAATGGTCTCAATATCCCATTCCCGCAAATGACTGTGCATCTTGCCGACAAAAAACAGGTTAAACTCGAAAAACAAAATTGAGGAAAAATAACTTGCTTCTATTCTCTGTGATAAACTTCAACACTTATAGCCGAATCTAATCCTGTGAATAGTTTCCATATTTCTTGTCTAAATTTTCGCGTATGTCCACTCGACTTCGATTCGGCTATGATGAATGCAATATTTGGAGAATGCACAGCTCCTAACAAGAGTGAGAAGAAACAATTAAATACTAACCCTGTAAATACGATTTTAGATTTAAGCGTAAGAAATTGAAACGAAAAACCTCGAGGCAAGCCCCGAGGAATTCTTTGACTAAATAAAAAGAAAATTTTTTCAACTTTCCATTTTTACTTTTTTGGGGTCTGGCTTGTCCGGGTTAGTTCGTTGTATTTGACAACAGTTTGCGATCTTGAAACCGTGATTTCATTTCAACTCAAATCTAAATTCGCGTAATCCTTTGTCGGTATTGATAAAAAGGCTAAAAGGTATGGAGTTTGAAGTAGTGGAATTGCGCAGACTATTGAGTGAAAACGATGCATACATTTTTTGGGGATAACCTGGAGGATCATCGTTGCGAGAATGGCTAAAATATAAATCTACCTGCGATGACTCAAAATCACGCAATAGCCCAACCGTATGCGGTTTGCTGTGATATTCGATTTCAATGATCAAATTCAAATAATCGCCACCAACCCAAACACTTTGAATTTTTACCGGATCGGTCGCCCATCGTATGGGAAATCCATTTTTTGCTATGGTTGATGTGAAGATATCGGTTACCCGATTGATTATCACAGTATCGGCTCTGTATGGAGAATAATCAAGAATAACTCGTTGTCCATCAACTCCATCATAACTTGTCGAGGTTTTAGGAATCAGTATTTTTCTATTGTCCAATGCGAACTTTATTTCTCCATTTGATTTTAATACCGTTGCAAATTCCAAAAAATAATCGTTCATGCGATTAGGTTCTTTTTCGCATGCTGTAACAAAAAGTAATGATAATAGACCAATGATGATGAGAAAACGCTTTTTCATTCTGATAGACTCCAATCCCATTTTCATGAGCCTGTGACGGTTGAAACATAGTTTTTAACGGTATTGCCATACATTTCGATGATTTTGGCACGTAAAAACTCATGATCCTTATTGGGAATATTTATTTTTTTGATTTGAGTTTCGAGATATTTTTCGAATTTTTTGGCATCTTCCGGCGTGTATTTATCTGCAAAAGTTGAAGTTTGTGTCAGCAAATCGTATGCAACGTAATTAAAAGGAAAAAATGAATAATTCCGATAAATTTCTTCATCGATAATTTTTGCCACTTTATCCAGTAAAACTCCTTTTTCGCTTATTCCTTTCAAAAGGCTAATTTTTTCATTAATTCCTTTTCCAAACCTGAAATGCGCACGACCTTTCCATCCGGTAATGCCGGTAATCATGTTTTCAAGATCATCGGCAGGAGTTTTTTTGTAGCGAGGATTATCTCGTTTCAACTGAAACTCTTTTGCTTTGAGATAATCACACGGATCAAATTCGTACGTAATCGAGAGAGGTACAATGTTCAAATCCAGCAACATTTCGAGCGGATGTGCACTGTCGTGTAGTGTCATCATTTTCAGCAAACTTGTTTGTGTGCGGTCGTTCGAATCTTTGGCGCGACCTTCGCGTTGCGCTATCCAAATAGATTGTTGTCTTTGACCAACGGTATAATGAATGTAGTCCGATAAATGCTTCGAGGTTTCGAGCATTTGTCGGATCGAAACGCCTCGTTTGACTATGAAACTTTTGTTTAGACGGACAAAACGGGTTATCCAAGGATAGATGAGCAGATTGTCGCCAATGGCAATTTCGGTAGTACTGAGCCCTTTCTCATAAAGAAGCATATTTAGAAAAGCCGCATCGAGCACAATGTCGCGATGGTTTGAAATGAATACGTGACTTTTTCCGTCTGTCACATTCTCCCAATTAAATCCCATAAACTCAGATGTTGTCTTATGAATAAGACTAATAACGGGAGGATAAATGATTTTTTGTTGAAAATCGAGAATCGTTTTGCATTGACGCATAACAGTTGCCATTTGCTCCCAATCGAGAGGTTTGATTATGGGTTCGGCAGCGCGTCTAAATGCCGGATCGGCTAAAAGAGCTTCTACTGTTTCAGCAACTTCGCTATCGAGTAACGGACGAATGTCGTCAAATTCTCTCGGAATTGAGTTCTCTGTTTCCATAGCGCATTCTAAAGGCTATTTTTTAAGTTTATGATATTCACATTCAATAATCTCAGTCAAGACTTCGGTCATCGAAAGATTAGCGGCGGCTACTTGTTGGGGAATGAAGCTGGTAGTAGTCATTCCCGGTGTCGTGTTCACTTCGAGAAGAACGGGTTCGTCGTCGGAAATGATATAATCGGCTCGAATAATACCTTTTGCGTTTATCAAGTCGTATATAAACATTGTTTCGCGACCGATTTTTTGCGACAACTTTTCTGAAATGCGAGCGGGCGTGATTTCTTCCACTTGCCCTTTATATTTAGCGTTATAGTCGAAAAATTCGTTATGCGTAACCACTTCCGAAATCGGAAGAACGATTGTTCCTTTATCGGTTTTATAGCATCCGCACGTTACTTCGGTTCCGCTTACAAAACTTTCGATAATTACATCGGAGGCTTCACCAAAAGCTTCGGCAATCGCAGGACTGAGTTCTTCGATTGATTTTACTTTGGTGGTAGCAAAGCTTGATCCTCCGGCGTTCGGCTTTACGAACAGAGGCAGTCCGAGTTGTTGCACAATTTCTTCGACCGAAAAGTCAGCGTTCTTGTGGATAATAACCGAATCGGCAACTCGAATGCCAAAACTTTTTAGAAAATGATTGCAGGTGAATTTGCTGAAAGTGAGAGCAGAAGCTAAAACCCCACAATTGGAATAAGGTATGTCGAGCATGTCGAAATATCCTTGCAACGTGCCGTCTTCGCCGGGTGTTCCATGAATAGTAATGTAAGCAAAGTCGAATTTCGTCGTCCAACCATCCGCAGTGAAACTGAAATCGTTTTTATCAATCGGGTAGATATTCCCTCGATGTTCCACTTCCCACGATTCCCGATCGATTTTTACTTTGTAGGCATTATATTTGTTTTTATCGATGAAAGAATATATGCCTTCGGCACTTTTTTCGGATACCTCTTTTTCGGATGAATAACCGCCCCAGACAATGGCTATATTTTTTTTCATTTGATACGTAAAAAATTAGAGTTTCTTTTTTAACTCACGAGCTGCAGTGTAAATACGCCATTTTTTGATTACTTCCTGCATATCGTCGGGGATTTCGCTCTCAAAGAACATCTCTTCACCCGTTCGCGGGTGTCTGAAACCGAGGGTTTGTGCGTGGAGGCATTGTCGTGGACAAGCTACAAAACAGTTATAAACAAAGTGTTTGTATCGCACAAAAGTAGTTCCTCTAAGAATTTCATCGCCGCCATATCGCTCATCATTGAAGAGCGGATGCCCGATGTATTTCATGTGAACTCTGATTTGATGTGTACGACCGGTCTCAAGACGGCATTGAACCAAAGTTACATATCCGAATCTTTCCAGTACTTTGTAGTGAGTAACGGCAGGTTTCCCCATTTCACCGTCCGGAAAAACGCGCATCAGCATGCGGTCTCTTGGATCGCGACCAATATTACCCTCGATGCGTCCTTCATCGTTTTCCACATCCCCCCAAACGAGAGCTACATATTGTCTTTTAGTTGTTTTATTGTAGAATTGGAGCGATAAATTTGTCTTGGCTTCAGGCGTTTTTGCAACTACCAGAAGTCCGGAAGTATCTTTGTCGATACGATGAACAAGCCCTAATCGCGGATCGTCAATATTGATGCCATTGTCGTAGTGTAAATAATAAGCAATTGCATTAACGAGTGTTCCCGTATAGTTTCCATGTCCGGGATGCACAACCATACCCGGTGGTTTATTGATAACCATTAGGTCTTCATCCTCGTAAACGATGTCGAGAGGAATATTTTCCGGAATGATTTCGAGTTCATGTTTGGGGCGATCCATCACAATCGAAATCACGTCCATCGGTTTAACTTTATAACTCGATTTGACTGGAACATTGTTTACGAGAATGCAGTCGGCATCGGCCGCCTGTTGAATCCGATTACGCGAAATCCCCTCGATTCTATCCGATAAAAATTTGTCGATACGGAGCAAACCTTGCCCTTTATCGGCAATAAATCGATAATGCTCATATTTAACCGATTCATCGGAAGAATTAACAATGTCGTCTTCTTCTTCTGAAAAGTCGTTTATTTCTTCGTAATCTTTCTTCAATGCCATTTTAGAAATTAGAAAAATGAATCATCAATTTTTGTGGAATTGTTTTCTTTCAAAACCCGATCCGGCGATT
The DNA here is from genome assembly GCA_029975415.1 of Dysgonamonadaceae bacterium. GTDB lineage: Bacteria > Bacteroidota > Bacteroidia > Bacteroidales > Dysgonomonadaceae > Seramator. Next base: position 6,405 of record JARKPE010000118.1, read on the forward strand.
GTGAGTGATTTTCTGAATCGACACCGCTGCGCGGAGAAATAATGTAGTCATTATCAATATTGAGTGAGTCGGAAAGTTGTGTGCTTCCTACCACAAGTGTCAGCGGCGCTCCTGCCGGTATTTTTTCGTTTGCTTGCAAAACGCGACCTTTATACTCTACCGCAATCACAAGTCCGTCATATTGGGAGGGCACTTTTTCAATAGATAATTGGTCGAAACCCATCGATGAGAGCAACGCCTCAGCTTGACGCAGAGAGTAATCCGCGAGCTCGGGAATTGAAATTTGCTGTGGGTTTTGTGAATATATCGAAACATAAATATTTCGACCTGCTTTAACTCGACTATTTGGTTTTGGCGTTTGTTCGATAATTGCTCCGGGTACAGCATCTTTTCGATATATGGAGTCGGTTATTTCGATATTCAAGCCTTTAGACTTGAGTATGCTGCTCGCTTCCTCTATCTGCAATCCTTCGAGGTTTGGTACGTAAATATTCTGATTATGTCGTGTGTACACTCTTAAATAAAAAAGAAGGAGAATGAGCAATACTAACGCCACAACAATAATTGCCAGAAAATTTTTTCCTATGCTGTTGCCCAATTTTTTATTCAAAGGCGATTTAATATTCATAAAAGACACAATGGTGTAAATGTTTTTTTAACTTTGCTCCGTGTTGCGCAAAGGTATAAAAAAATGATTGAAGCAGAGTGATGCCGATAAGTAGTTTTAGAAAAAGTTATGGTCAAAAAAACAAAAAAGCAAGAATATGAATACATGTTCCTGCTTTTGTACGAGTAGAGGAAAAAATTTCAAAATTCGTCAGCGACAGTGAGTTTGGCTCTACCTTTTGCTCTGCGCGAGGCCAACACTTTTCGGCCATTTTTGGTTGCCATTCGGCTGCGGAATCCGTGTTTGTTTTTTCTTTTCCTTAACGATGGTTGGAAAGTCCTTTTCATTTCTATATATTTTTTGTTGTTATTATCCGATAATCGGTCGCAAAATTACTAATTTTTTTTGAAACCCCAATTTTTTTAGTTTTTTATCCTTTAAACAGGTGCGATTTTTATCGTTCCATCGTTTGGGGAATAAGACTATTGCTTTTACGAGATGAATGAACATTTGAAAAAATGCTGCAAAAAAGTTTTGCCATTTTAAAAAAAGAATCTATATTTGCACCCGCAAATTGAACGAGTTGTTTTTAATTATAAAAAAAATCGACAAGAACAAGGCCGATTCGTCTATCGGTTAGGACGCAAGATTTTCATTCTTGAAAGGGGGGTTCGATTCCCCCATCGGCTACTAAAATAAAAAAATATTCAGATCGCAAATATGGCAAATCATCAATCAGCTGAAAAACGAATCAGACAAACAAAAATGCGCCGTTTATCCAATCGCTACGCGTCTCGTACAACAAGAAATTCGATCAGAAAATTGCGTAGTTTGACTTCGAAGGAAGAAGCGCAGAAAATGTATCCTGAAGTTTGCTCCATGTTAGACAAACTTGCTAAGAAAAACGTAATTCACCAAAATAAGGCTAACAATTTGAAGTCGAAATTGGCTATTCATATTAGCAAGTTATCATAACGGAATTTGTAAGAACTTTACATAGCAGCCGGGCCGAATGGTTCGGCTTCATTGTTTTTTTACTATTTTTGTTGCTTAAAAAAATAAAGAAAGATGATAAAGCATATTGTTATGTTCAGGTTGGCAGACGAAGCCAACGGTCAAAACAAGAGGGAGAATGCCCTCATTATCAAAAAGCAGCTCGAAGCATTGAAAAGCAAAATTCCCCAAATTATGGAAATCAATGTATATCTGAATGATGAAAATGCGTCGTCAGACAATTATGATATTGTACTTGATAGCAAATTTTCTTCACTGGATGACCTGAAAATATATTCTAATCACCCCGAGCATTTACAAGTCGCTGCATTTATCGCCGGTGTGCGAACCGCACGAGCCGCTATCGATTACGAAATATAAATTTATACTGAAATGAAGCGAAAACGAAATTTTCAGAGTGTTTTTCGCTCTTTTTTATTAGAAAGACAAACCTATAAAAAAACTAAACAGGCTTGTCTTCAAGGTGATTTTTTTGTAAATTTGTTGGATAATAAATACTGCATCAGATATTGATGAATGTACTCATAATCAAGAAGTAAGAAAGCAAATGACAGAAGAACAAAAACAAGTTGCGAGCGGAAATTATTCTGCCCAAAATATTCAAGTGCTCGAAGGTCTCGAGGCTGTACGCAAACGCCCTGCAATGTATATTGGAGACGTGAGCGAGAAAGGATTGCACCATTTGGTTTACGAGGTCGTGGACAACTCTATAGACGAAGCACTTGCCGGATATTGTACCGAAATTCATGTGACCATCAATGAGGATAATTCTATTACTGTTAAGGATAACGGACGGGGAATTCCTGTCGATTTTCACGAAAAAGAAAAAAAATCGGCGCTGGAAGTTGTTCTTACCGTTTTGCATGCCGGGGGAAAATTCGACAAAGGAACCTATAAGGTTTCCGGAGGATTGCATGGAGTAGGCGTTTCGTGTGTTAATGCGCTTTCTATTTATCTGAAAGCCGAGGTTCACCGTGAAGGGAAAATTTATGTGCAAGAATTTTCTCAAGGGAAACCTTTGGCTGACGTGAAAATAGTAGGTGAAACGGAAGGAACCGGAACGATTATTACTTTCAAACCCGACAGCTCGATTTTTAATGTGCTTGAATATCGTTACGATATCCTTGCCACACGACTTCGCGAATTGGCTTTTTTAAATGCCGGTATCACCCTGACGTTAACAGATAAGCGAGTTGTGAAAGACGACGGGTCATATAAAAGTGAGAAGTTCTATTCCGAAAATGGATTGGAGGAGTTTGTAAAATATATCGATCGAGCCAAAGAACCGCTCATTTCGGATGCAATTCATATTGTTACCGAAAAACAAGGTATCCCGATCGAAATAGCAATGACCTACAATACCTCCTATAACGAAAATATTTTTTCGTATGTTAATAATATCAACACCATCGAAGGTGGTACACATCTCACGGGTTTTCGTCGAGGTCTTTCGCGAACGTTGAAAAAATATGCCGAGGATTCGAAAATGCTCGATAAGGTAAAAGTGGAAATCGTAGGTGACGATTTTCGCGAAGGCCTTACTGCAGTTCTTTCGGTGAAAGTTGCTGAGCCTCAGTTCGAGGGTCAGACCAAAACAAAACTTGGCAACAACGAAGTTATTGGAGCTGTAGATCAGGCTACCGGTGAGGCATTGGCCAATTATCTCGAAGAGCATCCGCGCGAAGCCAAAATTATTGTCGAGAAAGTGATTTTGGCGGCTACTGCTCGCCATGCTGCGCGCAAAGCACGGGAGATGATTCAGCGCAAATCGCCTTTGTCGGGAAGCGGACTTCCTGGTAAATTGGCAGATTGCTCCGATAAAAATCCCGAAAATTGCGAAATCTTTCTTGTCGAAGGAGATTCTGCCGGCGGAACGGCCAAGCAGGGTCGCGATCGCAATTTTCAAGCTATCCTTCCCTTACGAGGTAAAATTTTGAACGTAGAAAAGGCTATGCCTCATAAAGTGTTGGAAAGCGAAGAAATCCGCAATATTTATACTGCATTGGGCGTTACTATCGGTACGGAAGAAGATTCGAAGGAGCTCAATATGGATAAACTTCGTTATCACAAAGTGATAATTATGACTGATGCCGACGTGGATGGAAGTCACATTGCCACACTTATTCTCACATTCTTTTTCCGTCACATGCGGCCACTTATCGAGAAAGGGTACGTTTATATTGCTACTCCGCCGCTTTATTTATGCAAAAAAGGGAAAATAGAAGAGTATTGCTGGGACGATCGTCAACGTCAGGCTTTTATAGATAAGTATGCAGATGGCAACGAAAATGCTATTCATACACAAAGATATAAAGGTTTGGGCGAAATGAATGCCGAACAACTTTGGGATACCACGATGAATCCTGAACATCGCACTTTGCGACAGGTAACAATTGAAAATGCCGCTGATGCCGATATGGTATTTTCGATGCTTATGGGCGAAGAAGTCGCTCCCCGTCGTGAGTTTATTGAAGAAAATGCTTCTTATGCCAAAATAGACGCTTAATGATACGTCCACCGGTTCTCCATAGCGACGATAAAGCTGTCATTGTTTCGCCTGCGGGTACAATCGACTCGCTTTTGGTTGACAAGGCAGCTGCCATATTGTGCGAGTGGGGATTGCGAGTGGAAGTTGCGCCGAATGCTCTACGTCAGGCAGGCCGATTTAGCGGATTCGTAGATCAAAGATTATCCGATTTGCAAACTGCGATGGACGATCCTGATGTAAAACTCATTTTTTGTTCGCGAGGCGGATATGGAGTGATTCATCTATTAGACAAGCTCAACTTTGAGGGGATAAGACAATTCCCAAAATGGTTGGTCGGATTTAGCGACATTACCGCATTGCATGCTGTTTTTCAAAAAAACGGAATCATATCCCTTCATGCGCCTATGGTAAAACATTTGGCGGAAGAAGGTTCATCGGATATTTCTGTCCGTTTTATGAAGTCTGTACTATTTGGAGGTCATTTAAAATATGATCTTCCTGCGATGCGGTACGATTTTCTAAACCGAATGGGACAATCTTCCGGAACACTTTTCGGAGGTAATTTATCCGTTTTTTGCAGTTTGTTGGGAACGAAATATGTCAATATTCCACGTAAGGGCATTTTGTTTATCGAAGATATTGGCGAAGAGCCTTATCGCGTAGATAGGATGGTATATCATTTGAAACTGGCCGGTGTTTTTGATAAAATTAACGGGTTGATAGTCGGACAGTTTACGGATTATGATGAAGATGACCTGATGTATGCTTCACTCAACGAATCTATCATGACGGCTGTAAGAGAATATACTTTCCCTGTTTGTTTCGATTTTCCGGTAGGACACGCAAAGCATAATTTCCCGATGATAATGGGTGAAAGAGTTTCTTTGAATGTTAAGAAGAAGCAAATTCTTTTCAAACAAAAATAAAATCATGACGGTTATTTCCACAGAATTTTTGCTACTGATAGGATCACTGTTGTTTTTCGTGAGTTTAGTTGTTGGAAAAGCCGGACACAAGTTGGGAGTTCCTGTTTTGTTGCTTTTCCTCGTTGTGGGGATGCTGTTTGGTTCGGATGGATTTGGACTTAATTTCCAAAATGTTCAGATAGCACAAACCATCGGTACGATTTGTTTGTGTATCATCCTTTTTTCCGGTGGACTTGATACCAAATTTCATGAAATAAAACCCATCATCGCGCCAGGTATCGTTATGTCCACTTTGGGTGTCATATTCACTGCTCTGTTCACCGGATTGTTTGTGTGGTTCAAGTTTGGCCATTTGTTCTCGGCTGTGGGAGCAGGTTTATTTACTTGTTTTCTTCTTGCAGCCACCGTTTCATCTACCGATTCGGCTTCGGTGTTCGGTATTTTGCGCTCAAGAGGGCTTAATCTTAAAAATAATCTTCGCCCTCTACTCGAATTGGAAAGTGGCAGCAACGATCCAATGGCTTACATGCTTACGATTGTGTTGATGAGTATCATTCAATCGGGTGATCATCCGAGCTTTCTTTCAGTCTTGGGATTAATTGTGATGCAATTGACGATTGGCGCAATTGTCGGCTTTTTGATGGGAAAAATATCAGTAAGGATTATGAACGGTATTCGTATGGATAACCCTTCACTTTACCCCGTTCTTCTACTCGTATTGGGGGTTTTTTCGTTTGCATCTACCTACTTTTTAAAGGGTAACGGTTATCTTGCCGTTTATATAACGGGATTGGTACTCGGAAATTCCAAATTTCCTCAGCGTCGCAGTTCGATGAAATTCATGGATGGTTTTGCGTGGATGAGTCAGATACTTTTATTCCTTACTTTGGGGTTGCTGGTTAATCCCCGTGAATTACTTACCGTACTCATTCCTGCCCTTGTGATAGCTTTTTTCATGATTCTTGTAGCTCGTCCTTTGAGTATTTTTCTAAGTCTTGCTCCGTTTAGGAATATTCACTTCAAAGATAAAATTTTTGTTTCCTGGGTTGGCCTCAGAGGAGCTGTGCCGATTCTTTTTTCTATACTACCTCTGGCTTCCGGTATAGAAGGCGCTCGAATTATTTTTAATATTGTATTTGTAATAACACTCGTTTCACTTCTTTTTCAGGGAACAACGCTTTCTCTTGTTGCTAAATGTTTGGGCGTTTCCGAAAAACCGAAATATTTTAGAAAAATTGAAGAATTTGATGTCGAATTTTCGGAGGATATCAAATCGGCTATGACAGAAATAAATATCACTAAAGAAACTTTAAAACATGGGAGAAATCTTATAGAACTCCCATTTCCTGAACGAACACTCGTTGTGATGGTAAAACGAGGAGATCATTATTTTGTGCCTACGGGAAAAACGGAGCTGCATGAGGGGGATGTATTGCTCGTCATTTCGGATGATGATGAGGCTTTGCTCGAAACCTATCGTCAGCTCGGGATTCTTGATTATTCATTTCAAAAAAACAGGTAGATAATGAAATATTACAGTCGCTTATTATATTTGGTAATTTTGGTCAATGCCTTGATGCTAAGCGTGTCTTGCAATTCATGTCAAAGTTCAAAAAATTCGGGATCGTCCATGCAAATCGAACAATATGTGAAAGTTTCACCTGATTTTAATCCCGACAGTGCTTATTCCTATGTCGCTAAGCAGGTGAGTTTTGGACCTCGAATACCCAACACGCCTCAACATAGCGCTTGTGGTGATTATTTGGTCGGCAAACTGAATGATTTCGGAGCACAGGTCGTGGAACAGAAAACAATTGTAAAACATTACAACGGGCAAAAAATTCCGATTCGCAATATTATAGGCATTTATCAACCTCAAAAAACAAAACGCGTGGCTTTATTTGCACATTGGGACACGCGTCCGTTTGCAGATCAGGAAAATGATCCGACACGACAGCATCAACCCATTTTGGGTGCAGATGATGGCGCCAGTGGAGTAGGGGTATTGCTCGAAATTGCCCGACAATTAAACTTGAAATCCCCAAATATAGGAATCGATATCATTTTCTTTGATTTGGAAGATTGGGGCCCGGCCGAATTTGAAAAAAATCCGCCCGCAGGCGATTGGTGGTGTATGGGGGCTCAATATTGGGCAAAAAATCCTCATGTTGCCAATTACAAAGCTGCTTTCGGTATTTTGCTCGACATGGTTGGAGCGCCTGATGCCACTTTTCTTAAAGAGGGATATTCGGTGCAATATGCGAGCAATGTGGTGGAAAAGATTTGGCAGACTGCTGCCAAATTAGGTTATGGCCAATGGTTTATCAATCGTAAGGCGGGGTACATCACCGATGATCATGTTCCGGTCAACGAAAATCATATTGCGCCTACAGTTAATATTATCAACCTGAAAGACTCGGGAACAGGATTTGCACTTCACTGGCATACGCTCAACGATAATATGTCCAACATCAATCGCGCAACTCTTGAAGCTGTTGGACAAACTGTTATGGAAGTGATTTATTCGGAACAATAAACAAAGCGAAAACTATGAAATCGATAGACGAAGTTCAACAAGAAATAATCGACGAATTCAGTATTTTTGATGACTGGATGGATAAATATGCATTAATTATCGAACAAGGCAATGCACTGCCTCCGCTCGATGAGAAGTATAAAACACCCGAAAATATCATACAAGGCTGTCAAAGTCGTGTTTGGCTTCAACCTGACTACCGAGACGGTAAACTTTATTTTCAAGCCGAAAGCGATGCTGTCATCGTGAAAGGGTTACTGGCTCTTGTTTTGCGCGTTTTTTCGGGACGAACACCCGACGAAATTCTTAATGCAGACTTGCGTTTCATGAAAGAAATAGGCCTAACCGAACATCTTTCGCCCACGCGTGCGAACGGATTGCTGGCAGTCATTAAGCAAATCAGATTTTATGCTTTGGCATATAAGACAAAAGAGGAACAACAATAATGCGTTCCTCTTCTTGGTCGTGACTTTTATCTTTTGTCAGTCTTTGCTCATTTCAATGGAGCGATTTTTTGCTGCTTCCAATACCCCTTCGAAGAGTTTTCCTATTTCGTGGCTTCTATAATAATCGAGGCCCGCTTGTGTAGTTCCTCCCTTGCTCGTGATATTCCTGATCAATTCTTCGATGCTGAAATCCTTCTGATTTTGAGCAAAATAAATAGTAGTCCCTTGCGTGAGTTCGAGCAACAGTTCGTCGAGTAACGAACCGGGCAAATCAAATTCGCGCATTTTATTTTTGAATATTTGGATAAACGATAAAATAAATGCGGGGCCGCTTCCGAAAACGGATGTAAACAAATCGAATCCTTTTTCGTCGAGTTTGACGGCTTTGCCTAATTTTCCCAATATTTCGTAAATATGTTCGGTTTGTTCCACGCCCGGATGATTCGTTGCAAAAGCTGTTACCGACTTTTTGTAGGCCATAGCAAGATTTGGCATGATTCGAACAATCATTTTGTCGGTACCCAGATATTTTTCGATAAACGCGATGCTTTTCCCGGCCACAGGCGATACGATTACTTTTCCCGATAAGTCGAGAGGCTGAAGTTGTTCGAGAATATCGGCCAAATCCTGTGGTTTGACAGCAAGCCATAAAACATCTGCAAATTCGGCAAGTGATTTAGCGCTTTCGAAAAAAGGTATATTCACGTCTTTCTTGTGGCGTGAGAAATATCCGAAGTTGATATTCGGTTCGTCCTTGAGTCCCTGATAAACAGCTTTGGCAAGGTTGCCAAACCCAATAAATCCGTAATTCATTTAGAGTTAAATTTTGTAAATGGAATTTCGTTGGCTAACGCCTTTACGATATAATTTTCGCGTTGTCCGTTCACAATCCACATTTCCACACCGTGATGCATACAAATGTCGGCTGCATGAATTTTCGATGACATACCGCCGGTGCCGAGAGTCGATTCCTTTTCTTCAATGCATTGCTTGATGTTGTTCAAATCGCTTACTTTTTCGATCAATTCTGCCTCTGAATGCAGATGGGGATTTGCAGTGAATATGCCGTCGATATCCGAAACCAGAATCAATAAATCCGCTTCGGTGATGGCGGCAACCAGTGCTGATAGTTTGTCGTTGTCCCCTAAAACGATTTCTTCGATAGAAACCGTATCATTTTCGTTCACAACCGGAATATAATCGGCTTCCCATAGTTTTTTGATGGTGTTTCGGGTATTTTCTTTTGCAGTCGTGTTCTCGAAATCGCGATAAGTCATCAAAATTTGTGCGATGTTCAATCCAAATGTGCTGAAAATAGTATCATAAATTTCCATCAATTTCGTTTGCCCAATTGCAGCCATTGCTTGCTTCGAATCTACTCGTTTGTTGTAACCCTTGATTTCGACAAATTGTCGGGCGGTGGCGATAGCTCCTGACGAAACGATCACAATATCGTATTCTTTTTTCAAGAGAACAATTTGTCGTGCAAGACTTTCGATTACTGCAAACGAAATTCGATTGGTTCCGGCTGTGAGTGTGGAAGTTCCGATTTTTATAATGAGTTTTTTCTTCATGTAAATAAATGATCGTTGTTTGATAACCCTTTGTTTCAAAATATCATTCACGTATGTGGCCATTGCCATAAACAAACCATTTGTTTGTTACCAACTCTTGAGCACCGAGTGGGCCTCTGAAATGCAGTTTTTGAGTGCTGATGGCTATTTCGGCCCCCACGCCAAACTGACCGCCATCTGTAAATCGGGTTGAGGCATTGCGATAAACTGCTGCACAATCAACTTGCCGCATAAACAATTCGGCGTTTGCATCGTCTTCAGTTACGATTGTTGCCGAATGTCCTCCTGAATATGTGTTGATGATATTCACTGCTGTCTCCATGTCGGGCACAATCGATAGATATATTTTGGCTGCGAGGAATTCTTCTGACAGTATGTGGCTGTCGTCGTTTTTCTTTATTCGGCTGTCGATGCTGTTGATTCTTTTGTCTCCAACGATTTCGATATTTTTCTGCAGAAGCTCATCCGTCAATCGATGTATTTTTTGTTCCAAATCGGGAATATTTTCATCGATCAAAACCTTATCTAAAGCATTGCATACACTAATGCGCTGCTTACCATTGATGATGATGCGAATAGCCCTATCGAAATCATTGTTTTTGTCGATAAACAGGAAATTGTTGCCTCGTCCGCTTACAATCACCGGAGCGGAAGCATTTTCCTTGACGAATGCAATCAGTTTTTCGCCCCCACGTGGAATAATTAAATCAACTCGATAGGGATTGTTTTTGATTAATTGTTGCGTCTCGGCGTGTGAAAGATTGAGATATTGCACGAAATTTTGGTCGATGCCGTTTTCCGTAAGAGCCTGTTGCCAAAGTTGAGTGAGCAGTATGTTCGTGTTGAGCGATTCTTTTCCACCTTTTAATAAAATTCGGTTGCCGGCTTTGAATGCTGTGGCTGCAGCTTCGATGGTTACATCGGGACGTGATTCGTAGATGATGAGAATAGTTCCGAAAGGAACGCTCCGGTTTTCGATCCGAAGTCCGTCAGGACGGGTATGTTTGTAGAGTATTTTGCCTTCGGGGTCAGGCAGTTCTGCGACGTCTCGGAGTGATTGAATCATGCTTCCGATTTTCTTTTCGTCAACTTTTAACCGATCTTTTGTTGATGCGTCCATATCGGGGAAAGCATTCAGATCTTGTTGATTGGCTGCCAGAATCTCGACTTTGCGAGAAGCTATTATTTCTGAAAGTCGAAGAAGTACCTTGTTTTTTAAAATTGTTTGCACTGTTTCGTCAGAATGAAGTCATTTTGAGGTGCAAAGATAACAATTTATTATCCAAACAAGGTTGATAAAATCAAAAATATCCTTTTCGAAGTTTGGAAAAACGATTTTGAATATCTCCAATTGTAGAAGTAAGGTTTAATTTTCTATCATTTTCCATAAATTTCCTTAAAAATTATAGGTTATCCGCTCTCACGTGCGCTTTCATTGACGGCACAGTCTGTTTTTCATTATAAACTAAACCGAAGACCTCGAGAAAAATTAAATTTTAATTTACCCAAAAATGAGCTTTTTAAACATTTTGAGTAAATTCGCACTTGCCGGTTGAATCTACAAAACTGCTTTTTGATTTGATTTTTTTTGTTTTTTGCAATATTACAACTATGGCATTAAAAAAATCTCTATCTTTGTGATGTTATTTTGATTAAGTTAATGGCATTTTGCTTTTATAAATCATCATCTAATCCAAAAAAGCAAGTAAATTCACTTATTTCATGTCAGCAATAGATTTAGGAGGGATGGGAGTGGCTTTGGTTACCCCATTTCGTAAAGACAAAACAGTAGATCTTGAAGCGCTTGATCGCCTACTCGATTTTCATCTGAAAAATGGGACCGATTATGTTGTGGCACTTGGCACTACAGCAGAAACACCTACACTTTCCGAATCGGAGAAATTGAATATCGTAAGCGCAGTATTACACAAAATGAACGGACGCATGCCGATCGTCATGGGAGTTGGAGGAAATAATACTGCGGGCGTTGTGCAGCAACTCAAAACGCTCAACTTTGAAGGCGTAGATGCGATACTTTCCGTAACGCCCTATTACAACAAACCCACACAAGAAGGTCTTTTTCAGCACTATCGTGCGATAAGCGAGGCATCCCCTCGTCCGGTTATTCTTTATAATGTTCCGAGTCGCACGGGCGTGAATCTGGCTGCCGAAACAACGCTTCGCATTGCTCGCGAATGCAAAAACGTGATCGCCATCAAAGAAGCATCGGGCAATCTGGATCAGATTCGGGCAATCATCGACGGTGCTCCCGAAGGATTTAAGGTAATTTCGGGCGACGATGGCACCACGATCGATATCATAGAAAGTGGTGGAGTTGGAGTTATTTCGGTTTTTGGGAATGCATATCCCAAACAGATGAAAGACTTGGTACACGATGCTTTGAACGGTAAGATTAATGAAACACGAAAACGCATGAAAACTCATTTCGACGAATTGTTTCGATTGATGTTTGTAGATGGCAATCCGGCCGGAGTGAAATGCGTGCTCCACGAAATGGGATTCATTGAAAACGAATTGAGACTACCTTTGGTGCCGGTAACAGAAAACACACGAAAATTAATCGTGGAAGAGATGAAGAAATTCGTGTAAAAGGTAGAACGGACATAAGACAAATAAACCGTCAGAAATGTTTGGAGATAACGCTTCTGACGGTTTATTATTTAGTCTTCATTCCTGAAATACTCAAACGGAGACACATCTGTTTACGGAGAAAATCGGCTCAGAAAAATTTTTAGCAATTAAAAAACTTGTTTTTCGTATTTCTCCTCACCAAATAAATTCGTACTTTTGTGGTTGAGTATTTGAAAATCATCCTTTTAAAAATGAAACCACATTTTTTATTATTAATGCTGTTGACTATGACAATGTTAGGCAATTGTTCGCAGAACAACACCTCAGAACAAAAGCAAGACTTGAATCTTGCAAATCTCGATACTACAGTAGCACCTGGCGCAGATTTTTATCAGTATGCCACAGGCGGTTGGCAAAAAGCCAATCCCATACCCGACGAATATTCACGCTATGGCACTTTCGACAAATTGCGAGAAGAAAACCAGAAACAAATAAAGGAGCTTATCGAAGAGCTCAGTAAAAAAAACAACGCCTTTGGTTCGAACGCACAAAAGGTTAGTGATCTGTATAAAATGGGAATTGATAGTGTGAAATTGAATGCTGAAGGAGCAGCGCCTATCAAACCTTTTCTTGAAGAAATTGCGACTGCCAATACCGAAAAAGAAATTATACGGCTCATAGCTAAAATCGGGAAATATGCATCAAATCCATTTTTCGGTTTTTATGTAGGGCCTGACGACAAAAACAGCAGCATGAATATTGCTCAACTCGCCCAATCGGGTATAGGATTGGGAGATCGAGAATATTATCTGGCCGATGACGAACATTCTAAAATGCTGCGAGACGAGTACCGGAAATTGATAAATACACAATTCAAGAATGCAGGATATAGCGACGCTGATGCTGCAAAAGCCTCGTCAGTTGTAATGAAAATCGAAACACAATTGGCCGAATCACATATTACGAAAGAGATGCGTCGCCTACCGGAACTTAATTATCACAAATATCTGGTAAGCGAGCTAAACGAGAAAGTTGCCCAATTTGATTGGGCATACTATCTGGAACAAGTAGGGGCCGCTAATGCCGACAGTATAAATGTTTCGCAAATAGAACCCGTCAGACGCGCCATTCAGCTTATCCACACAGAACCTATCGATCACATCAAAGATTATTTAAGCTGGAAAGTCATCAACTCCGCTGCTAATTTCCTGAGCGACGAGTTCGTGAATGCTAATTTCGAATTCTACGGAAAAAAGATGAGTGGGAGCAAAGAACTTCGCCCCCGATGGAAACGTAGTATTGACGCTGTCAACAATGCCTTGGGTGAAGCCGTTGGTCAATTGTATGTCGAAAAATATTTTCCTCCTCAGGCCAAAGATCGTATGCTTCAACTTGTCGAAAATCTCAAAATATCTTTGGCTGAGCGTATCGATAATCTTGAATGGATGAGCGACACAACAAAATCCAAAGCCCACGAAAAATTGGCCGCATTTATCGTAAAAATCGGATATCCGGATAAATGGAAAGACTATACATCACTGGAGATAAAAGAGGATTCGTATTGGGCAAATATGATGCGTGCCGCCGAATATGAGTACAACGATATGATCAAAGATCTCAATAAGCCGGTTGACAAAACAAAATGGTATATGACGCCTCAAACGGTAAATGCATACTACAACCCCTCTTCCAATGAAATTTGCTTTCCGGCAGGCATTCTTCAACCCCCATTTTTTTATATGAACGGCGATGATGCCATCAACTACGGAGGTATCGGAGTTGTGATAGGCCACGAAATGACTCACGGATTCGACGATCAGGGTCGAAAATTCGACAAGGAAGGAAACCTTACCGACTGGTGGACGCCCACAGATGCTACTCAGTTTGAAAAAAGGGCAAAAGTACTGGTGGATTTTTATGACAACATCGTAGTGATTGACACTGTTCATGCTAACGGTACTTTTACGCTTGGCGAAAATATTGCCGATCAAGGAGGATTGCAGATAGCGTATAACGCGTTTCTGAAAACCGAACAGGCGAAACAAAACAAGAAAATTGACGGATTTACTCCGGCTCAACGCTTTTTCCTTTCCTATGCACTTTTGTGGGCAGGAAACGTGCGCGACGAAGAGATTCTTCGTCTCACAAAACTCGACCCACATTCGCTCGGTAAGTGGAGAGTAAACGGAGCGCTGCCGCATATTGATGCATGGTACGAAGCTTTCGACATTAAGGAAACCGATCCGATGTATATTCCAAAGGAACAACGTGTTGCTATCTGGTAAATCAGTTTTTAGGATATAACTAATTGATTTTTTAATAATAATTATGTTTTCTGGAATCGTAGAAGAAGCTGCAACTGTAGTTGCAATCAACAAAAATAAAAGTAATCTCGATATTACACTTACCTGCTCGTTTGTCAACGAATTGAAAGTTGATCAGAGCGTGTCACATAACGGCGTATGCCTCACGGTAGTAAAAATAGAAGATAACACCTACACCGTTACTGCAGTACAAGAGACGCTTGATCGTTCAAATCTCCGACTATTAAAGCCAGGCAGCAAAGTTAACATAGAACGAAGTGTGATGATGAATGGCCGACTGGACGGCCACATTGTGCAGGGGCATGTAGATCAAACCGCTGTATGTACGGATGTAGTGGAAGCCGACGGAAGCTGGTACTACACATTTGAATATGTTTTCGACCTGGAAATGGCAAAGCGAGGATATTTAACTGTGGATAAAGGGTCTGTAACCGTAAACGGAGTGAGCTTGACGGTGGTGAACCCCACCGATAATAGCTTTTCTGTTGCAATAATACCCTACACGCACGAGCTCACCAATTTCTACGAAATAGAAAAAGGTTCTGTTGTAAACATCGAATTCGATATTATTGGAAAATATATCAGCCGATTGATGGCTTTTCGGTCGTAAAATGGATTCTCAAAATTTATTCTTATGAATATTCAAGGAGCGGAATTTTTAGAATTTGTAAAGACCAGACAAAGCGATCGTGCATTTGACCCCAACCGTCAGGTAGAAAAAGAAAAGCTCGATCGAATCATCGAGGCCGTGCGTTATGCACCTTCGGCTTGCAATGCCCAGCCATACCATCTGATCGTGGTGGATGATCCGGAACTAAAAAACAAAGTTGCTGACGCAACATCTACTCGTGTGTTGGGTCTCAATCATTTTACAAAACAGGCGCCTGTTCACATTTTGATGGTAGAAGAAAAGGTTAATTTGTCCTCCGGACTAGGAGGTTGGATCAAGCAAAAGGATTACGCGCAGCTCGATTTGGGTATTGCCGCAGCACACATGGTTCTCGCTGCGCATGCCGAAGGATTGGGATCGTGTATTTTGGGTTGGTTCGACGAAAAGAAAATGCGACAACTTCTCAACATTCCCGACTCAAAGCGTGTTTGGCTCGATATCGTAATCGGATATAGTACTCAGCCACTGCGTCCAAAAAAAAGAAAACCGATAGATCAAATCCTGACACGAAATGGTTATCAGAAATAAAAAAATATCGTTTTCGGTTCGATCGATTTGGAAGGAATTCACATGTTGTTACCGCTACTCGCATTTCGACACTATGTCCGTTTATAAATATTAAACTTTAGTCTTTTTAACAACAAGACTAAGCCAATTTGTTGGTTACAAGCCAAAAATGTGTCATCTTTGCAGTTCGAAAAATACATTCGGGACAGAACTCGCAGGGTATTGTGTTTTATTTGCAAAACAGAATGAAGAAAGTAATAAAAAGCCTCTTTCCGCTCCTTACATTATGGGCATTCGCCTCCACGGCCTTTGCGCAACAGGTTGGCACCAATTCACTCTACAGTCGCTATGGCTATGGAAAACTTTCGAGTCCTGCAATCGGCGCTTCGGAGGCGATGGGGGGGATTAGCTACGGATTGAGAAGAAGTCAAGAAGTAAATCCGGGAAACCCTGCTTCGTACTCAAGCCTCGATACCCTTACTTTTGTTTTCGACTATGGAATTTCCGGACACTACTCCATTTATTCGGACGGATCGAACAAGCAAAATATCTACAATGGAAATCTGGATTACGTAGCCATGCAATTTCCTCTGATTGGCAAGGTTGCCGGAAGTTTTGGATTGCTTCCATATTCAAAAGTTGGTTATTCTTTTGGTCGTGAGCAATCCACTACCGATTTCACCTATCAAGAGATTTATAGTGGATCCGGAGGATTGAGTCAGGTATATGGAGGAATAGCTTGGAAATTGTTTAAGTTTGCATCTATCGGAGCGAATGTTTCTTACCTTTTTGGGAACATTGAACACACGCGTCAGCTTCCACTGATTAATTCGAACTCTCTTGCGCGGATTAAAACCGATAAATTCAGGTTCAGCGATGTGAAATTTGATTTCGGGCTTCAGCTTACTCATCCGCTCAGTAGAGAAGAGTCGATCACGATGGGGCTCGTTTATTCGCCTAAAATAAATTCAGAGTCAACGATATATCCTTACGACAGATTGATCAATTCATCGGGGCAAGTAACTCAACTATTGAAAACCGATACACTTTCACATCAAAGCTTTCAGCTTCCAAATACGTTCGGAGCAGGTATATCGTATCAAAACAATAATTTGCTGGTAGGGATTGATGGTTTATACCAGACATGGAAGGATATGCAATACCCTGACTACCTCGATGGAATGACTTCCGAAACAAGATTCAATAACAGATATCGATTTAGCGCGGGAGCCGAATATGTAAACAATCCTCTCAGCAGAAACCTGTTGCAGCGGATACGTTTCAGAGCCGGTTTTTCTTTTGCCAATTCATATAACAATGTAAATATTTACCATCCGACCAATTCGTCTCCTGTGGGAACTGATGGATTTAAGGAATATGGAGTGAATGTTGGTTTTGGTATTCCATTCAGGGACATGTATAACGGGAGGGTATCTCTGCTGAATATTGGATTTGGGTATTCATTGCTCGAACCCAATGCAACGTATATGATCAAAGAAGAAGTTTTTAAAATCAGCTTGAGCATGAGTATCAATGAATTGTGGTTCTTTAAGAGACAATTCGAATAACGATTTGAAAAAATCGAGAATAAACAAACAATCGAAAATAAAAAACTTCTGAATGTACATTTTTTTTGTAACCTAATTGATCCTAAGAAATTATCTTTTAATTTTGCATTCAATTGATACGTAACTAAAAATTAAACTTTTCTTTTTGCTAAATGTCTAAAAAGAAATCGGTAAAACAAATTAAAAACAAAAGGAAAAAATGAAAAAATTATTATTATCCGGTCTTCTTGTTATAGTTGCCATAGGAATAGCCAGCGCACAGAAACCAGGCTACGACCCGAAAGTTCCATATGGTCGTGGGGAGGACAGCGTTAAATGTCTCATGAATTTGAGTTTGTTACAAACTTCAGTAAAAGCATCTGCCTTCAAAGATGCAGTTGCCCCCTGGACATACACATACGAAAACTGTCCGGCGGCAAGCAAGAATATTTACATCTATGGACCCCGCATCTTCAAAGCATTATATGCGCAAGAAACGGATCCCGCAAAAAAGCAAGCTTTGCTCGACAAAATCATGGAAATCTATGACACACGACTTAAATATTTCGGAGCAGAGGAAGGAAAGTCGAAAATCATCGCATACAAAGTATATGATTACATGGAATTAATGGGCGAAAAGGCCGATTCAAAATTCGTATATGAAGGATTGAAAGAAGCCATCGAGGAGGCTAAAGACAAAATGGAACCTTCGGATGCTTACGGATACTTCATGGCTGCTTCGCTGGTTGAATATCACAAAGACAATTCCAAAAAAGAGCAATACCTCAAAGACTATTTCACCGTAACGGGATACGTTGATCAGGCTATAGCCAATGCTAATGCAGCAAACGATAAACAGACTGCCGAATATCTGGCTACCGTAAAAGAAGGTATTGTTGCCGGATTTGTAAGCAGCGGAGCCGGTGACTGCAAAACGCTTATTGAATATTATGGAGATAAAGTCGAACCAAACAAGAATGACAAAAAATTCTTAAACGAAGTCATTTCTTCATTGAGTTCTGTAGGATGCACAGAGTCTGACTTATACTTCACTGTAGCCGAATATCTTTACAAACTCGAACCTTCGGCTAATGCCGCAGTAGGTTTGGCTAACAGAAGCCTTCGAAACAACGATTACGAGACTGCTATCAAGTATTACAACGAAGCTGCAAATTTGGAAACGGATAAATCAAAAGCTGCCGAATATCTACTACAGCTTGCGGGAATTTTCTCAAATCAACGCAATTATCCGCGTGCCAGACAAGCTGCATACGACGCACTGAAATACGATCCCAATAACGGAAAAGCATATATCCTTATTGCTCAATTATATGCCGCATCAGCCGGAAGCATTTTCCAAGAACCCGAAAAGGCGGGATTGGTGTTTTGTGCCGCTGTAGATAAGTTGCAAAAAGCAAAATCGGTTGATCCTAGCGTAACAGCAGAAGCTAATAGCCTTATAAACAAATATTCGGCATACTTTATGGATACAGAAACAGCTTTTATGATGGGAATCAAAGAAGGCCAATCTATATTCATACCGGGTTGGATTGGAGAAAACACTACAGTGAGACTAAAATAAACAGCCGTGTGATTTATCGAAATTCGATTGAAAAAAGAACAAATAACATACATAAAAGAGACACGACACATAACAATCGCCATTATGGCGATTGTTATGTTGCTTTTTTGGACATCGTGCAATAAGAAAGAAGGCGATTTTGTGGATATAAAGTTTGATCCTGAAATTACGCCTACAATGAGTACTGAGAGTGTGGTTACTTTCATATCCGATTCAGGGATCACACGCTACAAGCTCATTGCTCAAAAATGGTTAGTTTTCGATAAAGCCAAAGATCCTTATTGGTATTTTCCGGAAGGACTTTATTTGGAGCGTTTTGATCCTTCGTTTAACATTGAGGCCACCATCATAGCCGACACGGCATGGAATTATACTGCGAAGCGCTTATGGCGACTGAAGGGGAACGTACATGTTCGAAATATGCAGGGAGAAGAATTTCGCAGCGACGAACTTTTTTGGGATGAAAAGCAGGAGAAGGTCTATTCAGACAAATACATCGAAATCAAAAGAGGCGACTCGGAATTAAAAGGTTATGGATTTGAATCGAATCAGGAAATGAACGAATACCGAATTTTTCGGCCTCATGATGGCAAAATTCCATTCAAAGATAATCCTCAACCTAACGATTCGATCCCACGTCTTTTAACCACAAATCAGGAGAAACCATGACATATTTATCAGAAACTATCTGCCGGTTGATAATATCTATCTCGGTATGGCTGCTCATCTCCATTACCGAGACGGCTTTTGTTGCATCGGACAAAATGCGTTATGTGCTCGATAAGAAAAACAATGGGGTTTTTAACCATACGCTCAATGCCATTTATAATCATCCCCGTCAATTTTTAACAACCCTCGTTTTCGGCAATATCATTTTGCTCGGATGGATAATTTATCTCTTCATCGAGATTCTCGACCCTGTTTTGATGACTTTTGCTCTTATGAAAAGAGAAGCGGTTAGGTATTTTTTTATTATTGTGGTTATTTCATTGCTGGCTATTACTGCTAATCAACTCATTCCGAGAATGATCCTGAAAAAAAACACTAATAGGTGGATAAAAACCTTTGCTATTCCGGCCTTTCTATATTATATTTTAATATATCCGCTGACACGAGCTTTTATTCAAGTTTCTCGTTTTCTGTTGAAAATTTTTGGATGTTCCGTCAAGCCGATCAAAAATGTAATTTTTAACGAAAAAGAGATTGATTCGTATGTGAAACTGAACATTGAAGATATACCCAATGACAACGGCATAGATACTGACGTGAAGATTTTTCGCAATGCTCTCGATTTTTCAACCAAACGGGTGAAAGATTGCATGATTCCGCGAGCCGATATCGTTGCCGTGAGAAACGGCACGAACGCCGAAATATTGAAAGAAAAATTTATCGAGACAGGGCTTTCACGTATTCTTGTCTTCGAAGACAATATCGACAATATTATCGGTTATATTCATATCTGGGAATTATTTAACGATCCCAAAAATTGGACCAAAAAAATTACGCCGCTCACCTTTGTCCCTGAAAGTATGCCGGCAAAAAAGCTCATGAAAGATCTCATGCAACAACATAAAAATATGGCGGTAGTGGTTGACGAATTTGGCGGCACCTCCGGCATTGTAACTCTCGAAGATTTGGTTGAAGAAATTTTTGGCGATATCTATGACGAATACGATACAAAAAGTCGTTTTTTGAAGAAGGAAAATGACAACGAATATGTTCTTTCGGGCAGAATGGAGATCTCTCAAGTTAATGAGATTCTGGAATTGGATCTACCCCAATCCGACGAATATAGCACCATCGCCGGAATGATACTTCACTATGCACAACGTTTTCCCAAAACGTATGAAACCATAGATATCGGAAAGTTCAGTTTCCAAATACTGAAAGTTACGGCCAGAAAAATCGAAGTTGTTAGATTAAAGGTAAACAGCCCGAAAAAAGAGTAGAGTTTTTTCACCGACAACTGTAGCCTCTATTACTTTTTCCTCTAAAAAATAGATTTTATCTGCTTTATTTTTACTAACTTCGTGCCCTTGATTGAAACAGCATAAATTTTAACGATACTTTCTTAAACATTATTAGCATAAATGGCTACTTTACAGAATATTAGAAACAGAGCTGGACTTCTGGTTGCAGTAATTGGAATTGCAATGCTGGCATTTATCTTGGGTGATTTGTTAACCTCAGGAACTACTATTTTCAACAAAGTGCAAGACAGAGCTTTCGAAGTAAACGGAGAAGTGATCTCCTCCCAGGCCTATTTCGATAGGGTTACGGAGTGGGAAAACTTTCAAAAAATGATAAGCGGGGAGAATTCGCTCGATGAAAATGCCTCTTCGCAAATCAAAGAATTGGTTTACCAGCAAATGGTTCGAGAAAAAATACTCGATGCTCAGGCAAAAAAATTGGGATTAGCAGTATCGAAAGAAGAAGTGAACGACCTCGTACACGGAGAAACAATTTCTCCGCTGTTGCAACAACTGCCACTTTTTGTAAATCCCGAAACCGGAATTTACGATCGCAACGCTCTTATCAACTTCTTGAATACCATCAATCAGCCGACTCAATCTTTCAGACCTGAAGAACAAGAAATGGTTAAACAATACAAAAGTGTTTGGCTGTTCATCGAAAATCTGATCAAATATCAACGTCTCGAAGAAAAGTTTGGAGCATTGCTTTCGGCTGCAGTCATGGCTAATGATGTTGAAGCGAGAACCTATTTCGATCATTCGCAAACGAATGCCGATTTGACATACGCCGTTCAAAATTATTACACGATTCCTGACTCTGCGGTAACTGTGTCGAACGAAGAAATAAAGGCCTTTTACGACAAGCACAAAAAAGATTTTAAACTGGCCGTTCCTGTGGCTAAACTCACATATTTCATTCGTGAAATTACTCCCAGTGATGCCGATTTTGCAGAAGTTGAGAAGCAAGCCTACGAAGCTGCGGAAAAACTACGACAAGCGCAAAATCCTGCACCTGTAGTAGCAGACTATTCCGATACGCCGTACAGAGATGTATTTGTAGCATCAAATCTGCTCACACCAGGCCAATTATCTTTTGCTTCAACAGCTGCGATTTCCGATGTTTACGGTCCCGTTAGGGAAGGCGACTCGTATCAAATTTACAAACTCATTGATAAAACAGTTGCCCCCGACTCTGTTCATCTTCGATTGATCGTAGTGCCCGATCCGAGTGCCTTAGGACAAGACAGTATTGTCACTCACTTTATGGACAGTATATACAACGAAATTCAAGGTGGAAAATCGTTTGAAGAAGTTGCAAATTCCCTTAATCCACGCTCAAACGGAGGCGATGCAGGTTGGGTGAGAGAAATCGATCTGGCTCAATTGGGAAAAGAATTTGTCCAACGGGCATTCTCATCTCCCATTGGCATACCACAGAAAATTTCTATACCTGGTCAGCAGATCATCATGCAGGTTGAGGGGCGAACTCAACCCGTAACAAAGTATAAACTCGCCATCATAAATATGCCTGTGGTGGTAAGTGAAAAAACCGCCAATAACGTGGATAACGAACTTAACCAATTTGTATCTAATCCCGAAGTGAGCAAAAAGTTTAGTGAGTTGGCTACAGAGAAAGGATATTCCGTTGTTCCGAATTACACTGCCACTGCCACCGATTACATGATCGCACAAATTCCAAATTCAAGGCAAATTATCAATTGGGCTCTTAACGAAAAAACAAAAGGAGCTGTCAAAAAATTTGATCTGACAAATTTGCGAGTCATCGCTCGCCTGGACGAAGTTATCCCTGCCGGCATAATGCCACTATCGGAAGTTTCTACCTCTATTCGGTCGTTGTTGGTACGTGATAAAAAAGCTCAGAAAATTATTACAGACTTGAAAGCAAAAAATTTGACCAGTCTGGATGAATATGCTTCAGCAATGAACAGTAGAGTGGATACTGTTAAATTTGTAAACTTCAACACACAAAACATATCCGGTTTAGGCTTCGAACCGGTATTGAATGCCTTCTCGGCTTATGCACCACTCAATAAAGTGATGGAGCCTGCCAAAGGCAATATGGGAGTTTTTGTGGTGAGAGTTGATAATCGCACCACATCTAACGAGTCGTTTGACCTGAAAGCTACCAAAGCAACTCTAATGAACAATAACTCATACCGCTTGCAAATGCAGTCGATGGAAGTTCTTAAAGACAAGCTGAAAGTAAAAGATAACCGATATCGGTTTTATTAATTCTCCATTTTTGTGGTGAATGATATACAAAAAAAGCGCTAGAGAATTCTCAAAGCGCTTTTTTTTATACCCTCAATTAAATAGGGCAAAATGGATATTTAGTCATTCCAACTTTCCTCTTTGCTCCAACTGCAAAGTTTTGCTTGGCTGATCACACACTTCGGTAGGCCCGAAATACTGAATAGGACCGGGATATACATAATCTGTTTCGATAGCCCATTCGTCGCGCTTACTTTTGAAATATTGGAAAGGTGCACCATCCAATTTTACAAGTGCTTTTTGAATAACGGGTTTCATTTCGCCGTGACGACGTTCCATGTTCATCATCATGGTGATGGGAATTCCCCCGGCAATCCATTCGTGCGCAGGTGCAGTTGTGTTCCTTACGGAAGCCATATAGCCCGTTTTGCCGGCAGCAATTAGCATCGATGCAGTGTAGCCCAACGAATAGCAGTAATCGGCGTCGTAATTGGATGGGGCTGCACAACGACCTTCGTATCCAAAGAAATGAGTGATAGTGGCAAACTTGCCTTTGTATTTTCCCTCTTTCGCCCATTCTTCAAGACGAGTAGCAACCATCTGCGCGAGCAACTCTTCGGTTTGAATCATCGAGACCTGAACATTGCCGTGGGGATCACGATCGAGCGCCAGTTGTTTGGCCACTTTCTCGGGCAGAGAAGCATATATTTTAGCATTCTCCTGTGAAAGTTTACCGATAATATATTCTCGCTGTTGCGAGCGACGCACCAAGCTGAATTCTTCGGTTTTCGACAACAAATCGTTCAGCTCGGCAATGAGAGATTTGATGGCGGGAATAAATTCGATTAATCCTTCGGGAATAATGACCGTTCCAAAATTCAATCCTTTTTCGGCACGTCGAGCAACCACCGTTGCAATTTGATCGACGATGTCGTCAAGCGAAAGCGATTGGGCTTCAACTTCTTCTGAAACAATGCAAATATTGGGATGTGTTTGCAAGGCACACTCCAGGGCAATGTGAGAAGCCGAACGTCCCATCACTTTGATGAAGTGCCAATACTTGCGGGCAGAATTACAATCGCGTTCGATATTTCCGATGAGTTCGGAATATACTTTGCAAGCAGTATCGAATCCGAAGGAAGTCTCGATTTGTTCGTTCTTCAAATCACCGTCGATCGTCTTTGGACACCCAATCACCTGAACACCGGCATTTATAGCCTTGTAATATTCTGCTAATACGCAAGCATTAGTGTTTGAATCGTCACCGCCAATAATCACCAAAGCCTTGATATCGAGCTTTTTCAGAATTTCCAATCCTTTGTCGAATTGTTCTTTCGTTTCGAGTTTGGTACGTCCGGAACCGATGATATCGAATCCGCCGGTATTGCGATACTCGTCGATGATGTCGCCAGTGAGCTCCTTGTAATTGTGTTCTATCAATCCGGCAGGACCGAGAATGAACCCAAAGAGTCGGCTTTGTGGCTGTAACCGTTTGATACCGTCATAAATACCTGCAATTACATTATGACCACCTGGAGCCTGTCCTCCAGAAAGTATTACTCCGACATTGATGGGATTCTCCAAGCCGGGATGTCCTTCCGTTTGCACAAACTTCACAACAGGCATTCCATAGGTATTCGGGAAAAGTTTTTTAATCTCTTCGGCATCTCCGGCCGCGTTTGTGGCAGCCCCTTCCTCGAGGCGAACATTGCCCCACAAGCCTTCCGGCATTTTAGGCACATAGGCAGCTCTTGCAATTTGTAAAGCGCTTTTAGTCATATGGTTTCTTAATTTATTGAGTTTGTGAAAATTGATTGCAGAATGCAGCGTTTTAGAATACGAAGATCGCATTTTTTTTTGACATACGAAAGTGAACTACCAACAACTTTGAATAACTCCTGATGAAAAATCGCAATCTCAATTGTTTATTTTTCGAGAGGTTTATTTGCTTTTACTTCTTCGTAAAAAAGAAGAAAGACCTGATACAAATCTCTCAAAAGCTAATCATTCCTGCTTTTTCTCATTAATTTATTGGAAATTTGGAACAAAATTGGCATCTTTACGTTTTAAAAATCACAACCAACCGAAAAAAACCAATGAATACCAACAACCCTATCGGGACGATGGATCTCGATGCTATCGAGGCTTTGTACAAAAAATACAAAGATGATCCCGGAAGTGTAGATGCCAGCTTCCAATTTTTCTTCCAGGGATTCGATCTGGCAACTCGCCAATACCCTGTAAAACCGACTCACAGGGATTCCTATTCCGAAAACTTTGCCAAGGAAATGGCCGTCTTAAACTTAATTGCGGGATATCGGCGACGTGGACATTTATTCACCAAAACAAATCCGGTTCGTACTCGCCGAACCTATTCTCCTACACTCGATCTCGAAAACTTCAATCTTACGGAAGGTGATCTGGATACAGAGTTTGAGGCTGGCAACGAAATCGGAATTGGTAAAGCCAAGCTCAGGGATATTGTTTCGCACTTGCAGGAAACTTACTGCAAATCTATCGGCGTGGAATATCGATACATGACAAAGCCCGAAATTGTGCAATGGCTTCAGAATAAGATGGAACGGTCGAAGAATCAAGAAGTTCTCTCGAACGAAACCAAATTGCACGTTTTAGATACTTTAGTAGAAGCCTCTGGCCTCGAGGATTATATGCACAAAAAATTTGTCGGTCAAAAAAGATTTTCTCTCGAAGGATCTGAAGCGATTATTCCTGCTCTCGATAACATCATATCGCATGGAGGACAATACGATGCCAACGATATTGTCATCGGAATGGCTCATCGGGGACGGTTAAACGTGTTGGCCAACATCATGAAGAAGCCTTATTGGGAAATTTTTCGAGGATTTATTGCTCAGGAATATGAAGATGGAATCTTGTATGGCGATGTGAAATATCATCTGGGATACAATAATACATTCGAGTACAACGGACGAAAAATATCGATCAGTCTTGTGCCCAATCCATCGCATTTAGAATCATCCACCCCCGTAGCTGAAGGTGTAGCCCGTTCGATAATCGAAAACGACTGTGATTACAACTATCAGCAAGTTATACCCATTCTTATTCACGGCGATGCGGCCATTGCCGGACAAGGCGTAGTTTACGAAGCAATTCAATTCTCCAAGCTCAATGGATACAAAACCGGAGGAACCATTCATTTTGTTATCAACAATCAAGTGGGATTTACTACAAATTATTTGCAGGGACGCTCGAGTACCTATTGCACAGATATAGCCAAGGTGACCCAGTCTCCAGTTTTCCATGTCAACGGTGATGATGTGGAGGCCATGATTTTTGTTGCCAAACTCGCTCTCGAATTTCGTCAGAAATTCAACATTGATGTGTTTATAGATTTGCTGTCATATCGAAAATATGGACACAACGAGGGTGATGAACCCCGTTTCACACAACCCAAACTTTATGACATCATCGCCAAACACAAAAATCCGCGTGAAATTTATGCCGAAAAATTGATCGCCGAAGGTGTGATTTCGCAGCAGGAATATGATCGAAAGGTTTCGGATTTCCACCAACGGATGGAACGTGAATACGATAAATCCGTCGAAAGTCCCCGATTGCGAATTTTACCTTTTCTCGAAGAGAAGTATCAAAATATCCGTTTACCTCGCGCAGATGACTTTGAATCACCGGTTGACACGGCTTTTCCAAAGGCTGAATTCCTTGATTTGGCCCGACGAATAACTACTTTGCCTTCCGACAAACATTTTTTCAACAAAACCATCCGATTGTTTGCTCAACGTGCGGAAATGATCAAGTCCGATGCCTACGACTGGGCAATGGGCGAATTGATGGCTTATGCAACACTGGCAAAAGAAATGCATGCCGTACGATTGAGTGGACAAGATTCGGAACGAGGAACATTTTCTCACCGACATGCTGAAATTGTAACTGAAGACGGCGAAGAAAAATATTTTCCACTCAAAAATTTGGGAAGAGAGTTTGCTCCTGTCCGAGTTTATAATTCGCCTCTGAGCGAATATGGTATTCTTGCATTCGAATATGGATATTCACTCGCCTATCCTGATGGACTCACCATTTGGGAAGCTCAGTTTGGCGATTTCCTCAACGAAGCACAGGTTGTTGTGGATCAATATATCGCTTCGGCGCAAGAAAAATGGGGCGTAAAATCGGGATTGGTTCTTTATCTCCCTCACGGCTACGAGGGGCAAGGTGCCGAACATTCGAGCGGTCGGGTCGAACGTGTTCTAAGTCTGTGTGCCAATTACAACATGCAGGTGGTGATCCCGACTACGCCGGCCAATCACTACCATGCTCTGCGCAGGCAGCTGCATCGCGATATTCGTATCCCTTTAATCGCTTTCACTCCGAAAAGCCTGCTACGTCACCCCGAGTGTGTATCGTCTCTTGCCGACTTCACCGAAGGACATTTTCAGGAAGTGATCGCCGACAAATCGGTTTCGGATTTTTCGAAAATAACGAAGGTGTTACTGTGTACCGGCAAAATATACTACGAACTCGATGCCGCTCGCAAAGAGACTCATGCTGCTCATGTTTCGATTGTTCGTATAGAGCAGTTGTATCCTTATCCCGAAAAACAACTTAAAGAAATTCTGAAAAATTACGGACATCATGTGGAAAAAGTTTGGGTGCAGGAAGAACCTTACAACATGGGTGCCGGCTTGTTCATCCAAGATCGTTTTGGAGAACCTCTACAAATTATCAGCCGTCCTGCAAGCGGAGTTACCGCCGAAGGATTACCTGCTATGCACAAAGTGAATCAGTCAAAAATTATCCACGAAGCAATCAAATAACATCTCACAGATATGGCAATTATAGACATAAAAATCCCGACACCGGGCGAATCTATCACGCATGTCGAACTCTATCGTTGGCTCGTAGAGGATGGTGCGATCGTAAAAAAAGGGACAGAGATAGCCGAACTCGAATCGGAGAAGGCGACGCTTACTCTTGTTGCCGACGAGACAGGCAAAATTTCTCATAAAGCAACCGAAGGTTCGATGTTGGAAGTTGGCTCGGTGGCTTGCATAATCGACACTTCATTCCAACCTGATGAGGAGAAATCCTCCGAAGAAACGGTCAAAAATGAACCTTCGCTGCAAGAGCAAACAAAAGTGGATATTTCACCTCAACCCGAAAAAATTGCTTACGAAGAAAAAATATTGCCACAAGTCTCAGGCAATCTTTCTACTTTCGAGAAAGTGAAGATTACCCCCTTGGCAAAAAAGATGATGGAAGAAAATGGCTGGTCGATAGAAGACGTGATTAACGGCTTGCGTCGGCTGAAAGCATCGGATATCGAGGCAGCGATGAATGATAACAAAATTGCTTCTAGTGTACGAAAGGTCCCAATGCGGGATTACAAAACCGAACGGATGAGTTCTCTCCGTCGAAAATTGAGTGAGCGCCTCGTTTCTGTAAAAAACGAAACAGCCATGCTGACAACTTTCAACGAGGTGAATATGAAAGCAATTCTCGATTTGAGAAAAAAATATCAGGATCAGTTCGTGGAGACACATGGCATAAAGCTGGGTCTTATGTCCTTTTTCATGAAAGCTTCCTCCATTGCTTTGCTCGAATATCCCAATGTCAACTCTTCGATCGAAGGCGAGAACATGATTTTCTACAACTATACCGATATTTCAGTGGCGGTGAGTACTCCCAAAGGATTGATGGTACCGGTGGTTCGAAATGTGGAAAGTTTGAGTCTGGCAGAAATCGAGAAGCAGGTAGCTTCATTATCCGAAAAAGCTCGAAAAGGTAAACTTTCGATTCCCGAAATGAGTGGCGGCACTTTCACCATCACTAACGGCGGAATTTTCGGATCGATGATGTCCACTCCGATCATCAATCCTCCTCAGTCGTCCATTTTGGGTATGCACAACATACTGGAACGTCCGGTGGCTATCGAAGGACAAGTGGCGATACGTCCCATGATGTATGTTGCCTTGTCGTATGATCATCGCGTGATCGATGGCAAAGATTCGGTTGGATTTCTCGTCAGGGTGAAAAAATTGCTCGAAAATCCCGTTGACATGCTTTTCGGCGATAGTAGTAGCGAACGTGCCTTGCTCGAATTGTAAAACTGATTTTCAGGAAATGATTTTGAATTTGGCAAATTTCAGCAGCAACTGTTTAGTACCGGCCGATTCAAAATCTACAAAAGCTCGTTTGTCGCTCCCCGACTGTTCGATGGCCGAAACAACGCCGCGTCCGAAACGCTCGTGTTCGATGATATTGCCTACGTGCAATTCTTCGGCTTCTTTCGATAGCGGTGTCGAAGTTGAGGCGCGTGTAACGGGCGATATTTTTTTCGGTTCATTTATAAATGACGGTTGTTCGGGTTCCTTGCGGAAAACCTGCTGATTTCGAATCGATCCCCAAAATCCGTCATTGGGTGCTTCGCGTTGTGTCGAAAGAGTATTGCGTTCCATCGACAAATATTCCGGATCGATATCTCGCAGGAAGCGGCTTTCGCGTGCAGGATTGATTTGTCCGTTCTTAAATCGACTTTTGGCAAAGGTGAGAGAACAGGTTTTTTTTGCTCGGGTAATGGCTACATAAAAGAGCCGACGTTCTTCTTCCAATCCCCTTATCTCATTCATTGCCATGCGCGAGGGGAACAGATCTTCTTCCAATCCCACCACGAAAACATGATTAAATTCGAGTCCTTTGGCCGAATGCACCGTCATCAAGGTTACCTTTTCGTCTTCGGCTTCCGCGTCGGTGTCCTGATCGGTAAGCAATGATACTTCCGAAAGGAAATCGATGAGTCGGATATCTTCCTCGCCTTCTTCGTTGCGTGTGGATACAAATTCGTTCATTGCGTTGAGAAGTTCTTCGATGTTTTCGGCTCGGCTCATACCTTCCGGTGTTTTGTCGTCGTAGGCCTCGCGGTAAATTCCCGATTTTTGAATCACCAGATGTGCCAGCTCGTATGCGTTGAGCGTTTCGTTCTGTTCGATAAATTCGCTGATCAGCACATGAAAGTCGGCCAGTTTTTTGGCTGTTCCCGAATTGATATTCAAGTTATATTGCAGAGGTTCGCTCAATACTTTCCACAGACTCACGCCATGAAGTTGTGCGGCCGATGCAATTTTTGCGAAGGTAGTTTCGCCGATTCCCCTTGTCGGATAATTGATGATGCGGCGCAAGGCTTCTTCGTCGCCGGGATTGACGATGAGCCGAAAATAGCAGATCACGTCCTTGATTTCTTTCCGTTGATAGAACGAAACTCCACCATAAATGCGATAGGGAATGTTTTTTTTGCGCAAAGCCTCTTCAAAAATGCGTGATTGGGCATTGGTGCGATACAAAATGGCAAAATCGCCATACGAAGCGTGCTCCTCGTAACGCATTCGTGCTATTTTATTTGAAACGATCAACCCCTCTTCGAAGTCGGAAAATGCGCCGATCACTTCCAGCTTATCACCTTCGTCGTTCTTCGAAAACACGTTCTTGAAGATTTGTTCCGTATTTTTCTTGATAAGGCTGTTCGCCGCATTCACTATATTTTTGGTTGATCGATAGTTTTGCTCGAGTTTGAAAATCTGAGTTTCCGGAAAATTGGATTTGAATTTGAGAATGTTGTCGATATTGGCTCCCCGAAACGAATAAATGCTTTGGGCATCATCACCGACGGCGCAAATGCGGTGATGCTTTTCGGCAAGCTGCTTCACAATGAGATGCTGTGAAAAATTCGTGTCCTGATACTCGTCGACCAAAATATACTGGAAGCGGTTTTGATAATTTTCGAGCACTTCCGGATGGTCGCGGAACAGTATATTGGTGTACATGAGCAAATCGTCGAAATCCATGCTGTTGGCCGCACGAAGACGATCCTGATATCGTTGATAAATTTCAAACAGTTGCGGTCGCTTTGCGGCACGGTCGTATTCCTGAATTTCGGCGTTCTGGGCATACATTTTAGGCGTGATCAGATTGTTTTTTGCCCTCGAGATCTGA
This sequence comes from Dysgonamonadaceae bacterium, assembly GCA_029975415.1. GTDB lineage: Bacteria > Bacteroidota > Bacteroidia > Bacteroidales > Dysgonomonadaceae > Seramator. The sequence continues at coordinate 37,409 of JARKPE010000118.1, forward strand.
TTATGTACGCTGCCCGCTTTGTAAATCTTGTCATCCAGATTCATGTCCTTGATGATCTGTCGGATGAGGCTTGCCGAATCTCCCGAATCAAAAATCGTGAAATTCGATTTAAATCCGATTTGTTCGGCTTCGCTACGCAATATGCGTGCAAAGATGGAATGGAAAGTTCCCATCCATAATTGTCGTGCTTTCTTTTCGCCTACCAAATCGGCAATACGCATCTTCATTTCGCGTGCAGCCTTGTTGGTAAACGTCAGGGCAAGGATGTAATAGGGTGGGAGACCTTGCGCCAATAGATAAGCTATTTTGTAGGTAAGTACACGTGTTTTGCCAGAACCGGCTCCCGCTATCACGAGCGACGGTCCGTCGCAATAGGCAACCGCCTCGCTCTGAGCCTTATTTAATTGGCTGAGCAGTTTCGCGGAAATATCTTGATCGTTGTCTTGCATAACTGCAAAAGTACAAATTTTATCTGCACAAAAACAGAAAAACCGCTCCATACAGAAGCGGTTTGCTGTTTAATATCTCTAAAAAAATTATCTGAGCGTATAACGCAAAGTCAGTGCGAATCCGCTATACCAGTAGTCGTTGTAATCGTTGGTAAAATTAAACGACGGTTTCCAATCCAAAGAAATGGCAAAGGGTGCTTCGGGGAACGTATATTCCAATCCGCCTATGATGTCTGCACCAATCAAGAAAGAGTTGTCATATTTTTCCTTGTGATGGTGAATACCTCCGATATGCGCTCCAAGCCCGAGATACCAATCCAAATTATTGACCCCTTCCAGCGGTCTCTGGTATTCATAAAGTCCTACCAACTGAAAATAATGGGGAGATATACTCAGAATACCTTCGAAGGCACTACTATTGGCAAAAAAATTTTTGTAAGCCAATCCGCTGTCATACCCTAATCTTACACCAATGCCGGTGTTGTAATTCTGCGCACTCAATGTAAATGTAGTTGTCAAAGCTGTTACCAAAAGTGCGGCAACAAAAAATCTTTTTAGTTTCATACGTCAATGTTTTTGTTAATAATTTGTGTTATAATTAAAATCAAACGCTTGAAGTAATAACGTTATTGCTCGCAGATTGTTTATTTTCATTAAGCAAAAAGATCCATGATAAAGCAGATAGCAGGCTTATTTTTAGTCATACAGATAAGCATTTGCAAATCGGTTAATCTGTGTTTATTCGAATTTTCCGAAGCAGATTCAAAAATGATTTGATTTACGCATGTTTTGAATTTTGTATTTGTGAGTCTGCTTTAATAAGTCCGGAATGCTGAAAATAAATTTTATAGAATACTGATATTCAATATATTTTCTTGCTTATTTTCGATCAATAAGACTTATTCAAGTTGACTCATGAATTAATGTATTTTTTGGTATAATTTTTTTTGATGTCTTCTGTAAACCTTTTCCATTCGCAATCACAGAAAGGTTTTCAGCTTAGACAGCATCTAATTTTAAGGCATTTCATTACACTATATTTAATAGCTTTTATGTACATAGTGTCTAATACTTTGGTAGGATTGGTTCTAACACAAGTTTAGGAACTTGCGATAGACAAATTAAAAAGATGAAATTACAATCATCACTCTATACCATGATTCTTTTCCATAAAATATATCTTAATTAATTGATTTGAAACATGATAATAAAAATCATATTCCGTAAAAAGCGATTTCAAACTTCTCTCTTTATAAAAATTACTCCAAACAATTACCAAAAGATTCTCGGTTTTCATGGGAGGAGTTAGAATATATATTCCTGTATGGTTTATACTATCCCGGACGTTTGGAAAAATTATATTTGAACTTTGCTTGGAGTCAATAAGTCTCCCATCGTTTTGAATGTAGAAATCCAAAACATTTGACTGATTTATACCATAGTATACAAAAATTTTAGATCCACTATCTATCAATGTGTCCCCGTTTATAGTATAAAAGACATTAAATTCCAGTTCAAGCGGTTCAACCTCTTCACCAGGAATATTTTTATTGCAACTACTTAAAAGGAGAAATAAAAAGCAAATCAGCATTTCACCTTGTATCGACTTCATAACTATAATGGTTTAATGATCATAAATTCAATAAACACTTTGTCTTATTGTTTCATGGGAGCTATATATACACGATAGTACCCTTTTTGATAATTTGGATTTAAATTTGGGAAACCAAAACCTCTGAAGAAAAACAAAAAGAGTAGTTGCTTTTTCATTGATTGTGTCTTATTTGTAAAAATTTTCCTTGCGAAGATTTCCAATCCGAAATGACATTGCAATCCCATTGGACAGTACACATTATAAATTCATTTATTCTATTTTTAATGATCATATTGCGTTTATATTATTTTGTCAATCATCAGATTTTTAGAATCTCTTGATCTCGGCATCTCCGGCATTGGTTCCCTTATATTTGCTTTTTGCCGTGTTGAAATTGTAACGGATGGTCAATTCCACTTCACGAGTATCATTGCGATTCGTTTGTAATAACTGCATTTTTTGGTTATACAGCAAATTTCTGTCTTTTATCCCATAAAACAAGTCCTGTCCTTTTAACTCTATACGAAGTTGGTCGTTGAGAAAAGAGCGGGTTAGTCCCATGTTAACAATGAATCTATTCCTTGCCAAATAAATGTTTTGATAATTCCCTTTCGTTTGAAAATATCCATCTAATGTTAACAAATATTTTGAAGGCAAACGAAAAGAGTTGTCAAGTGAAACAAAGGTCAAGGGTTTATTTAAGGTGATTGGCTGATTATTGGTAATTACAGTAAGCCATTGTTTTAGCAATCCAATATTTAATTGTGGCGACCAGATACCAAAAGTTGGAGATACATTAAAAGAAGCAGTAAAAGTGGGCAATTCTTCCAAATTCTTGTACGCAATTACGGAAACAGCGGGATTTTCTTCCAGCTGTTCCGTCCAGGAAATAATGGCATCCCTTTCGTTTTGGTAGCTAACCACGAGTTGTAGAAATTTCCATGCTCCGATCATCGTAAGGTCACGGATGACAGAAGGCTTCAGAAAAGGGTTTCCCGTTTGCAGCGTAAAACGATTTCCATAATAAACATTTCCTCTTAACTGGCGATATGTAGGACGTTGTGTTTTGGCAGTATAGCTCAATTGCAGATTTACGTTGTTCAGTTGAGTACCGAACGAAAAAGTCGGGAACCACTGCTCGTATTTCCGACTTTGGTCATCCATCCGTTCTTCGTTGCTGAAATATTCGGAGTTTACATTTTCGTAACGCAATCCGGCCCCGATATTTCCGAAAGAAAACTTTCGCGAATATTCGGCGAAAAAACTGCTGTTGCGTTCCTTGATGGTTGTGCTGGATGAGGGCACAATATTTTGTTCGGTTTGATATTCATCTTTTCGGTGCGTATCGATATATTCGTTGCCCAACGAAAATCGTCCGCCCAAAATCGGGTAGCTGAGCACCAATTTTTCGGCAATCATCCGGTTTTCTACCCTGTTCTCGGAATCGATCTGACGATCCTCAAACTCCTGACTGGTTTCAGTTGTTATGGATTCCGAATGTTGCTTGTTGGCATAGAAATCCGTGTTAAAATCGATGCCCAAATCGCCGAAACTCCCATTATAGTAGGCATTCAACCGATGTGCCGGTGTGTGATGTGTGTTCTTCTCCTCTTCGCTGTTCCATTGATCATAAAAAATATTGTCTGCATATACCGTGCTATTCATCGTCGTCGAATTTCTATCTTCTGGGTAATCCGTAAGCGTATATTTCAAACCGGCAGCATGTTTCGGCGAAATTTCATAATTCACCCCCACTATGCCGGTTAACGATTTGGTTAAACCATCTGTGTAGAGCGCATTATTCTGAGTCCAAAGAGTATCGACAAAAGTTTTTTGCCAACGTTTGCTATCCTGAAAATAAGCATTTCGGCTGAATTTGAATGTTCCGAACAAGTCCCAGCCATTGTTTCGATAGTTTACGTTCAGTTGTTCGGTCAAATCGGTGTTTTGCGATTGAAAATAACTCGAGCGCAGGTCGAAACCAAAACCGTCTCCTGCTTTGCGCGCGGTGTTGATCCGAATGACGGCTTTCACGGTGGCATCGTAGCGAGCACCGGGATTGACGACGATTTCCACGTCTTTGATATCCGCCGAATTCAGGTTGTCCAACTCCGACACGTCGCGCATCTCGCGGTTGTTGATATAGATTTTTGCCTCGCCTTTTCCGAAAACCGAAAAAACGCCATCGTCACCGGTGAGCAGAGGAAGTCGTTTGAGCACATCGTTGGCAGTCCCTGCCTTGCTGAGTACCGAATTTTGCACCGTCGCTACCAAAGCATCGTTTTTGAGTTGAATTTTCGGCAAATTTCCCTGAACCACCACTTCACCCAACACCGTATTTTCGGCTTTCAGCACGATGGTTTGTCCCGGCGTGGCCGGAACAACTTGCGTTTCGTAGCCGATGAAGGAAATCTTTAGGAAAGCATTCCCGATATCATTCGCAGTCAGTGAAAATTCTCCGTTTTTATCGGTTATGGTTCCTGTCACGAGCGTGCTGTCAGGGAGAGCATACAATGCAACATTCGCAAATTCGATGGGTTGATTGTTCGCGTCGGTTACTCTTCCCTGTATTTGTGAAAAAACGGGCAAAAGAGAACTCATGAAGAAAAACAAAATGAATAGTTGCTTTTTCATTGTTGGTGTCTTATTTGTAAAATTTTGGAGCTGCAAAATATACATTCTCCCATCGACGTCTCCAAACATTGTATTCACGCAATACTCCGGCTTCAATACCAAATTTATCCGTTATTCTAAATTCGATGCTACCTCCGTAAAAAGAAGAAGGCGCAAAAGGTGAATTCATTACAGAACCGGCATCGGCATTGTTCCTTCCATTTACGGAATAACGACCATAAAGATTCAACCCAAGGTTATCTGAAATAGAAATATAAGAAGATGCATCTATGGTAAAATCGTTGTAAATACCCGAAAAATCTCTATACTGATAAGCCGAACTTCCTAAATTAATATACCAATTCTCGGTTGGTTGTATTTTAAAGCCGGCCGAAATGCTGTTCATCGAAGATATTCCCGGCATGATATCATACAGGTTATTCATATAAAAAACGCCATCATTTCCGACAGGATAGTTGGAATAGTCGTGATAAACATTTTTCATAAATTCAGTATCGAAAGGAATCATCGGATTTATGTATGAAGACTGATTTCGTTCGTAATGAAATGGGTTGCTTATCTTTATCGCCCAATCTTCTGAAAATTCAGGCCTTACGATGTCTTGTCTTAATTTGATTTCCAATGAATTTCTAAAGTTTGTTGTATCATGGGCAGGCAATAATCGAACAGCCGAGGTGTCTATATCGGTTTGTGCGCTTAATGATAAGACAACAAACAACGATGGAAATATTAAGCACAATGTCCAAACGATGTTTTTTGTTAAAGATTTCATCTTAATAAAAGACTTAACACAAGTCCTCCGTATTAAAACAAGTATTTAATGGCCTCATAAAGCCATAATCCCGACAAAATCCCTGCCCCATATAACAGGCGGGCACATGATCCGTATTTGCCATTTTTTTGGAATCTCTTCGCTGCTTTATAACAGGTGTGCGTCACAGTTATGGCTAATAAAATGTATGCTGCACCAAAAAGAATATCGCTTACATTATAAACGCCCGATGTCGAAAAGATGACAAGCAGGATAAATATAATGGCAGCAGCAATAAACGACCAACCGATTTTGATTTGTTCTTTTACATTCATAGGTTGCATAAATAAGTGATATGAGTAATGATTCTTATGTCTGTTTCCATATTCTTTGTGTTCGTCCTACTTCAAAGAGAAATTTCAAAATTCAATTTTTCGCTGCTGCCGCACGATTGCAGCGTATGGCAAGTAGACATTTCCTTATTTTTTTAAAATATTAAAATTGCATTGATGTCCAATCCCTTCGAAGTGTGCCGAAAACACTTCCGAGTGTCGGAAAGTCTCTTCGGAGTGTCTCCGAGTTACTTCGGAGTGTCATGGAGAGACTCCGGAGTGACTCACAGTCTCTTAGGAGTGTCTCGGACTCACTATGGAGTGTCATGAACACACTCGCAAGTGTCTTTTTG
>JARKPE010000121.1 GCA_029975415.1 Dysgonamonadaceae bacterium
CGGATTTCTCTCATCTTGCTCGAAATATTTAGCAGTTTAGGCATTTCCAAGGCTACTTGAAGTCTGTTCCCTTCGCTGATAGATATCGTGTCAGCTTCAATAAGTAGATTGGATGGCATTTTATATCCAAGTTCAGTAAGTATGCCGGGAATTTGCTCGGGTTTCGAAATATAAAAAATATTTTTCCCTGAGATGTTGACCGGCCGTCTAATAAATAGCAGTGGATCTGCGTCGGGCAAAATGTACATGAACCCGTCGAAAATGAATCCATTTAGATAAAAAAGATTGATTTGTGAAGCGATGATACATGTATCAGCTCCAACTTCATGTATGAAATCTCGGACTTTTTCGATTCTTTTTTTTAATTCCAGTTCCATTATATATTACAGAAAAAGTATGAAAACCAAAATTACTGATTTTTTACGAGCTGATTCGTTTTATTTGCTGAAAAACGAAATGAATACACACAAATCAATAATTCCATTTAATTTTGTGCGATTCGGACTTCTAAATAATGGCTTTTTAATCCATGTTGAAATAATGAAAAGAGAGAGGTCTAAAATTCGGATCATTAAACTTTTTTTTGTTACTTTGTTATAACCAAATCGATGATTTGGAGTTTAAATCTTGATTTATCTTCGAAATATAGTAAAAAATGGCTAAAAACACTTCGGCGCCCAATTCGGCAGCCAAACCAAAGAAGAAAGACCTTGCTCAGGCCGTCATCAATTTTTTCAATCAGAATCGAGACAAGCAATTCAACTATAAACAAATAGCTGCTGCACTCAATATCAATTCGCAAGAAGGACGTCAAGTGCTTATCAAAGTGCTCGATAAGCTGCGAGATGAAGACATTTTGCTCGAAACCTCACGCGGTCGTTATCGTTCCAACAATCGAGGGCTTATCCTCGAAGGGATATTCGAACGACGAAGCAATGGCAAAAACTCTTTCCTGCCGGACGATGAAGGGAATCCCGTTTTTGTTTCGGAACGAAATTCGAAACATGCCATGAATGGCGATCGGGTGCGTGTGCAATTGCTTGCCAAACGTAAACGAGCCGATACAGAGGGTGTAGTCTTGGAAGTGTTGGAGCGCGCCAAAACAAGGTTTGTGGGGACTTTGGAAGTCCAAAAACATTTTGCTTTTCTGGTGATGGACAGCAAGATTTTAGCCAACGATATTTTTATTCCGAAAGAAGATTTAAACGGTGCACAAAATGGAGACAAAGTAATTGTAGAGATTGTGGAATGGCCCGAAAAAGCCAACAATCCTGTAGGAAAAGTAATCGATGTGCTTGGTAAACCTGGCGATAACACCACCGAGATGCACGCCATTCTGGCGCAATATGATTTGCCGTATAAATATCCCGAACAAGTGGAAAAATTTGCTGAAACTATTTCTGATGAAATTCCTGAAGAAGAGTTCGGCAAACGGGAGGATTTTCGCGAAGTGTTTACGTTGACCATTGATCCTGCCGATGCCAAAGATTTCGACGATGCACTTTCCGTTCGAAAGTTATCGCCCTCCACGTGGGAGATCGGAGTTCATATTGCCGATGTGTCGCACTACGTGAAACCGGGCGATATCATCGATCAGGAAGCCGAAAGTCGGGCAACTTCCATTTATTTGGTGGACAGAACTGTGCCTATGCTTCCAGAGCGATTGAGCAATTTGATTTGTTCGCTTCGACCACATGAAGAAAAATTGTGTTATGCGGTTATTTTCGAGATGAATGAGAATGCCGAAGTTCTGAAACATCGTATAGTTCACACCATTATCAAATCCGATGTCCGTATGACATACGAAGATGCACAGGCCATTATCGAAACAGGGAAGGGAGATTACAGTACAGAACTGCTTAAAATTAACGATTTGGCTAAAATACTTCGAGCTCGACGTTTTGCCAATGGTGCAATCAATTTTGACCGATACGAAGTGAAATTCAATCTCGACGAAAATGGCAAGCCGCTTGGCGTTTATTTTAAGGAAGCAAAAGATTCCAATAAACTCATCGAAGAATTTATGCTTTTGGCAAATCGGACAGTGGCTGAAACCATCGGTCGAGTGCCGAAGGGTAAACATGCAAAGACATTTGTCTATCGTGTTCATGATGTGCCCGATCCCGAAAAGCTGGATGACTTGAATACTTTTATTTTACGATTTGGACACAAAATAAAAACTTCAGGAACGAAAGTTGAAATTGCAAAGAGTATCAATTCATTGCTCGATCGGGTAAAAGGTCTTCCCGAAGAAAATTTGATCGAAACAATAGCTGTCAGGTCGATGACGAAGGCTATATATTCCACCAAAAATGTCGGGCATTATGGTCTTGCATTCGATTATTATACCCATTTCACCTCGCCTATTCGTCGCTACCCCGACCTCATTGTTCATCGTTTGCTCGACAGATATCTTATTGAACATGGGCCGAGTGTCGATCAGGGAAAAACTGAAGAAGAATGTAAACATTGTTCGAAAATGGAGCAAGTGGCTGCCAATGCCGAACGCGATTCGGTGAAATACAAACAGGTGGAATTTATGTCGGACAAGGTTGGCAAAGTGTATGACGCTGTTATTTCGGGCGTTACAGAGTGGGGGATTTATGCAGAAATCAACGAAAATAAATGTGAGGGAATGATCCCGATTCGCGAGTTGGATGACGATTTTTATGAACTTGACGAAAAGAATTATCGACTGATCGGTCGGCGCTCCAAACGCGAATATCGTCTAGGTCAACTCATCACCATTCAGTTGGTGAGAGCCAATCTCGAAAGAAGACAATTAGATTTCAGATTGGCTTGATTATAAATAGCAACTCGATTGGTTTTTTCTCGTTTCTTTTCGTGTGCGGAGTATAGCAGGTGTTTTCCCGATTAATCGGAAGACGATTCGAATATATTCGCGACTTTCAATTATCTCGCGGAAAGCCCACGATTTCACGGCTTTTTTGTATGCTGCAAGTACACTGTAGGCAAATGCTTTGGCTGAGGAATAAAACGGATTTACCGCTTCTGTTAGAAAATAGACATATTCCGAGTAGAAAAATTTTTCTTGGCTAACCGGCCTTGCTTCACGGTCGTGATATCCGGCAGCCGATTTCACTATGCCTATTTTATACCCGTTTTTGCGAATGCGTTGCGCCAGATTGCGGTCTTCGCCATAGTGGACAAAAATGGGCGCAAAGCCACCGACTTTTCGAATTATTTCCGTAGGAATAAGCCACATTGCTGCATTAATGAAAGGAAATTCCTCAATTTCAGAAAATAATTCACTATCCTTGATGTTTTTCAAACCTGTATAAGTGGCAAAACCAAAATCAAGAGCACTCCCATCGCCATTGAAATGAATAGGCGATAGAATGCCGTAAGCCGGATATCGAAGGGATGCGTTTACAATTTTTTCGAGTGCACTTTGTTCCAGCCATGCGTCTTGGTTGAGCAGAAAAACATAGTCGAATCCCTTTTCCAAAGCATATCGCATTCCGATATTGTTGGCCTTCCCAAAACCCAAATTCTCTTGATTTTCAATAAGAATAATATTGGGGTAGTTATTGTGAATGATTTCGCACGTTCGATCTTGGGACGCATTGTCAACAACCATGATGGTTGCCGGCAATGTTGATGTTAGAATTGATGAAATACAACGATCGATCCATGTTTCGAAGTTATAGGAAACAATAATCACACAAATGCTTTGTTTTACGGAATTTGATGAATTCATGCTAACGTGTTGCTTTGATAATACATTTACGAAAAAAAGGAGGGCGAGCGTCGGTCATGTCGTTTTGAAAAATCACTACGCCCGGATTGGGACGATGAGAAAATCCGTTCTCGGAGAAAAAACGGCTGAATTTTTCAAAATCGTCCTGATGGTGATAAGTGCAAAGTGCTATTTTCAAGGGCTGTTCCCTGAGTATTTCCTTCATCCCGTCAAGAACCAAATCTTCAGCACCTTCGACGTCGATCTTATAAAAATTGGGACGTGAAGATTGGTTACAAAAAAAATCGTCGAGACACACCTCGTTGTCGGTATTTTTGTTCGATACAAATTTTGGGATGATGACCGTTTTTTCTTTCCACGGAGCAAAGGTAGCTTCGAGAGCCTCTCTCCATTCCGGATCTTGTTCGAAAAGATATACTCGTGAAAGCTTTTCGATGTTCATCAACGAAAATAAACCCTCGGCGCAACCAACATCGGCAAGCACATCTCCGGTTTCGATGCGAAATTCGGAATCGGTGTAACAATGCGGAGATGCGGGATCTTGCTCCATAAGTAGTCCACTGAACATAAGCTGAACGGTTAGTTTATTGTTCGATCGTTTGAAAAACAATTTTTTATCGCCGAACAATGCATAGGGAAGTTTGGTTGAAGCGTCTTGATATACATTTATTGTGTCTGCTACATATTTTCCCTGAAAATTTCCGGAAAAGGTTGTCAAAGGGTTGTTTGAAAGGTATTTCAATGCTTGTTGAATGTCCGTATTATTAGAAGGATGTTGTGCGTAGAAATCAAGAATTTTGTTTTTGAACAATTGTTGTTTGCGCGCATGCTCGGAACTTTTGATTCGCGATAGGATTTTGTAAACGATTTTGTGAAATAGAGAGCTCATCATAATTTTATTTTTTTGGATGCAACCCATTCTCCGATTTCTTTTGTCATTTCCAAATGCAAGAATTGGCATATCAGCCAATAACTCCCGAAAACGAGAATCAGACTCACGAGGATAAAGATGAGATTGCTCGATATACGTAAGGTTACAAAATAACCTATTGCTGTGCTTGCAAGGGCTATCAGTAAATATGGCAAACTGTCTTTCAGAAAATCGAAAATAGAATATCCGATGAGTTTTTTTGATAAAATCAACGAGATAACTACAGTAATATAGGTATAGACTACCCAGCTGGCTGCCAGTCCCATAATGCCGAAATGGAAAAGGCCGAGAATGAGCAAAATCAGGATGACACGCCTTACGATTTCGATGCCCAGAAAAAAATCGGCCCGTTCGCGAGCAATAAAAAGTTCGTTGAGGATAAACGAAAAAGAGGATGCCATTCCGGCAAGAGTCAGCACTTGGAAATAGGGTACAGCTCCATCCCATTTATGGCCAAAAATAAGTCCAAAAGCAGGTTTTGCTGCTAATATCATATAAAATCCTATCGGAAAGGCAAGAAAGGATATCGCTTTCATTATTTTGCTAACGACTCGTTTCAGTCGTTCGGTTTGTTCGTTGATTTCCGATAAAATCAGCATCGAAACCGATCGAAAGGTATTGGAGAGCGTGCTGAAAGGAATATCTTGAATTTTGTTGGCCTGCGAATAGAATCCGACTTGTTTCATCGAATTTGGGAAAAAGAAAGCGATTATCGAAGGATAAATATTGTTGAACACGGCGCCAATGATGCTTGCGGCAAGCAATTGATTACTCAATCCCGAAAACGAGCGCATTGTTCGGAAGCTGAAATAGGCAATCGGTCGCCATTTCGACTGAATCCAAAAAAACAGGGAACGTAGAAAAGCATATATAACCGTTTGAGCAACCAATGACCATACGCCGTATCCTTTGACAGCCATCCAAATAGCGACGATAGCGGCAATGAATAGGGCAGGCAGATTGAGTTTGGTGATAGTTTGGAAGTCGGCTTTTTTCGTAAGGCGTGTTTGTTGGATGAGCGCAAAGGAATTGAATACGAAAGAAAGGAAAAGCACTCTCGAAACCGGTTCTATTCGCTGATCGTGAAAAATTTTTGCTAAAAAAGGTGCCGAAAAAAACAGCATCAAATACAGAACTGC
>JARKPE010000019.1 GCA_029975415.1 Dysgonamonadaceae bacterium
TTTTTTTGTCATAAATAAACATCGTTTGACCAGGAGAATCTTTAGTACCTTGTTCCGAACGGGCAATTACCAAATGTATGTCGGCTTCACCATTGGTGATGAATCGCTTAACGCCATTCAAATACCCTTGCTTTTCGTCTTCGTTATAGGTTGCCTTGAGCATCACAGCCTGCAAATCCGATCCTGCATCAGGTTCGGTAAGGTCCATCGACATGGTTTGTCCCTTGACAATGCGTGGCAAATATTTTTCGCGTTGCGATTCATCGGCAAATTCATAAATGGTTTCGCCACAATCCTGCAACATCCAAATATTCTGAAAACTTGCATCGGCACGACTAACGATATCTGCCGACATCATGTAGGGCACCATCGGGAAATTGAGTCCTCCGAAACGTCGAGAGAGTCCCATTCCCATCAGTTCAGCTTTGTTGAGAGCATCAAGATTTTCCTGTGTTTGAGGAGCATACGTAACCCTTCCATTGGAAACAGTAGGCCCTGTATGATCCACCTCTTCGGAATTAGGTTCAATAATTTCACCACAAATTTCTCCAACAACTTCGAGGACTTTGTCGTAGCTGTCCATTGCGTCTTCGAAATCCATAGGAGCATAGTCATATTTTTCGGCATCTGCATAGTTGCGTTCTCTCAATTCTACAATTCGCTTCATCAGCGGATGCTGAAGATAATGTTTGAATTGGGGCGTATCGGTATAAAAGTTTGGCATAGCTTGAATTATTTTTTTAAGTAAAAGAAAATCAGGAAATGAGAATAGATGAAAATTTCAATTTTTCTCATATAGCTTCGGATTTCCCGTTTCTAAATTCTTTCGATTTTTATTTTGAATTCTTCTTATAGTATTTGATCATTTTCGGAATCACCTTTTCGATTTCGCCGGTAATCACGTAATCGGCAATAGAGTTGATAGGCGCATTCGGATCGTTATTGATTGAAATGATCAGCGAACTGTCCTGCATTCCGGCAATGTGCTGAATTTGTCCGGAAATGCCACATGCGATATACACTTTAGGATGAACGGTAACACCGGTTTGTCCGATTTGACGTTCGTGTTCGGCAAATCCCGCATCAACTGCAGCACGCGAAGCTCCTACTTCCGCACCAAGCAAATCGGCAAGGTCGTAGAGCAATTGGAAATTTTCTTTCGAACCGACACCATATCCTCCCGATACGATAATGGGCGAATTTTTAATATTGATTTTCGATTTTTCGATATGACGATCGATAATGGAAACGACGAAATCCGTATCTTTTACATAATCGCTCACCGCATGTTCAACAATTTCGCCCTTATAATTAGGATCGTAAATCTCCTTTTTCATCACGCCTTCGCGCACGGTTGCCATTTGCGGACGATGATCGGGATTGACAATCCAGGCCACGATATTTCCACCAAAAGCGGGACGAATCTGATAAAGAAGATTTTCGTAAACTTTTCCGAGTTTCTTTTCTTCGTGATTCCCAATTTCAAGTGAAGTACAATCGGCAGTCAGTCCGCTTCCGAGTGCCGAGGAAACGCGAGGGCCCAAATCGCGACCGATTATGGTAGCTCCCATCAGGCAAATTTGCGGTTTTTCCTGCTTAAAGAGGTTTACCAAAATAGAGGTATGGGGTAAAGTTGTGTATGGCGAAAGGCGAGAATCGTAAAATACGTGCAATACGTCAACACCGTAGGGGAAAACTTGCTTTTCGATGCTGTCCAATTTGTCACCGGCAGCAATGGCTTCGAGCTTACAGCCTAACTGATTGGCCAGCGAACGCCCCTTGGTGAGCAGTTCGAGACTTACATCGGCGACCACACCTTCGTCAATTTCCAAATATACAAAAACATTGTTCATATTTTAATTCGATTTTTATTTTTAAAAAGAAGAAATTAGTTAAGAAGCAGAATCTGTACAGATTATGAGATTCAAAATAACAACACCAAGAAAACAGTAAAGAAATTCCGCTTCGCTAAAGGCATTAGCCGATCATGTGATTTTCGATAAGTTCCTTAATGAGCTCTTCGATGTCGTAATCGTTATCGGTGAGACGTTTGCTTTCTTTTGCCTGAAAAACAACATTCTCTATTTTTTTCACTTTGGTAGGCGAACCCGACAAACCGCACTGTTGCACATCGGCATTGACATCTACCACACTCCATTCGGTAAGATTGAGATAGGGACGACTGCTGTAGATATCGATGTAATCGATGTTTTCGTTTTGACGTTCGGTAATGGTTTTTGCGTGTTTGTACTTTTGCAGTAATTTAGCATTTCGAGGTCTGCAAGGGCGAGCCGTACCATTAACGGTTACAACGGCGGGCAGTGGGCTTTCCACAATTTCGACACCATTTTCGAGACGTCTTTTCACGCGAACTTTTCCATCGCCGATATTCAAAATTTCTTCGGCATAGGTGACTTGTGGAATTCCGAGCTTTTCGGCCACCTGAGGACCCACTTGAGCCGTATCGCCATCGATAGCCTGACGGCCTGAAATAATGATATCAAAATTACCAATTTTGCGGATAGCCATCGACAGAGCATAGGAAGTGGCCAACGTATCGGCACCGGCAAAAGCACGGTCGGTAAGCAAAACACCATCGTCAGCACCCCGAAACAAGCCTTCACGCAGAATGTCGGCAGCGCGTCCCGGCCCCATCGTCAGAACGGTAATTTTAGATCCGGGATATTGATCCTTAATTTCAAGAGCTTGTTCCAAGGCATTTAAATCCTCGGGATTGAAGATTGCCGGCAAGGCAGCTCGGTTTACAGTCCCGTCGGCCTTCATGGCATCCTTTCCCACATTTCGAGTGTCCGGCACTTGTTTAGCCAACACAATGATATTAAACGTCATTTCTTATATGTTTAGAATTAGTTTTTGGAGTTGGCAAATATACAATAATTTCATTTTTCAACGACAGTTTCGATCGAAAAAATTCTTGATAGCAAATTTACTGTATCCTATCGAATCACATTTTTCGGCAAAACGACGATAAATGAATTCACAATCGTAGAAATATTTCGTTTTAATCAAATAATTCCTTAAAAAAAGGAGTATATTTGCGAAGACTAATTTCATTGAATAACTTATTAATAAAAAAATGATCATGGATAAACCCTATGTAGTAGGTATAGATGTAGGCGGCACAAACACCGTAGTAGGCATCGTGGACAAGCGAGGACAAATATTGATAAGCGGCAGCATCAAAACGGCGAAACACGTCAAAGTTGAAGATTATCTGGATGAACTGACCGCGCTTATCGATGATTTGATTTCCGAAACAACTACCAAAGATCAAATTAAGGGAATCGGAGCAGGCACACCTAACGGTAATTATTTTACCGGAAGTATCGAATTTGCGCCAAACCTCCCTTGGAAAGGAGTGATACCTTTCGCACAAATGCTTGAGGATCGTACAGGAATACCGGTTGCATTAACCAACGACGCCAATGCTGCTGCGATCGGCGAAATGACTTACGGTGCCGCACGCGGGATGAAGGATTTCATCGTAATTACCCTCGGAACGGGAGTTGGAAGCGGAATTGTAGTGAACGGGCAACTCGTTTACGGTCACGACGGTTTTGCCGGAGAACTAGGCCATGTAATCATGCGCCGAAAGAACGGTCGCTTGTGCGGTTGTGGACGTACGGGATGCTTGGAAGCTTACGCTTCGGCCACGGGAGTTGCCCGCACGGCTCGCGAATACCTCGAAATTCGACCGGATGCAAAAACATTACTACACAATGTCCCTGTTGAAGATATCACATCGAAAGATGTTGCCGACGCTGCCAATGCCGGAGACGAACTGGCAAAGGAGATTTTCCGTTACACAGGATCAATACTTGGCGAAGCCTTTGCTGATTTTGTCGCGTTTTCGAGTCCTGAAGCAATCATCCTTTTTGGAGGATTGTCTAAAGCCGGCAATCTCATTATGAATCCTATTCACGAGAGCATGGAAAGAAATTTGCTCCCTATTTTCAGAAACAAAGTTAAGCTTCTCTTCTCCGAACTTAAAGAAAGCGACGCTGCCGTTTTAGGGGCGAGTGCACTTGGATGGGAAGTAAAATAATATATTTTTTGTATTTCTCGCAAAAACAACCATCCATTAACTCGATGGTTGTTTTTTTGTTATTTATCTCAAAATGTTTATATTGCGCATAAACTATTGAAATTTAAGTGAAATAATTTCCAAAAAATGATTACCTTTGTGCGTCAGTAAAATCAAATCACATTAAAATTTTTTTTGGATGAAAACAGCGTTTGTTTTTCCCGGTCAAGGCGCCCAATTTGTGGGTATGGGAAAAGACCTATATGAATCGTCGCCGAAGGCGAAAGAATTGTTCGAAAAAGCCAACGAAATATTAGGATTTCGTATTACAGATCTCATGTTCAACGGAACAGAAGAAGATTTGCGTCAAACGAAGGTAACTCAACCTGCAGTATTTCTGTATTCCGTTATTTTAGCTCTTACGTCGGATGATTCTGTTAAACCCGACATGACTGCAGGTCATTCATTAGGCGAATTTTCGGCATTAGTCGTAGCAGGAGCACTATCCTTCGAAGATGGACTAAGACTGGTTTACAAACGTGCTTTGTCCATGCAGAAAGCTTGCGAAGCACGACCTTCCGGAATGGCCGCAATCCTTGCACTTCCTGACGAAAAGGTTGAGGAAATATGCGCTTCCATCGATGAAGTTGTGGTACCGGCCAATTATAATTGTCCGGGTCAAATAGTGATTTCAGGGTCGATTGAAGGTATCGAAAAAGCTTGTGAATTGCTAAAACAAGCCGGTGCCAAACGTGCATTACCTCTCAAAGTTGGCGGTGCGTTTCATTCGCCATTGATGGAGCCTGCTCGTCAGGAACTGGCCGAAGCTATCGAATCTACTTCTTTTTTGAAACCCGCTTGTCCCGTCTATCAAAATGTTTCTACGGTTGGAGAAACTGATCCAAATACTATCAAAGCCAATTTGATAGCACAATTAACAGCTCCCGTCAAATGGACACAATCTATTAGAAACATGATTGCCGATGGAACTACCAACTTTATTGAGTTTGGACCGGGCAATGTATTACAAGGACTTATTTCGAAGATTGATTCCAACGTCAGCGTATCGGGTAAGCAATAAATTCGTGGATATCTCAACTTGCACCAACAACCCAAGTATCAATAAAAAGATAACGGGTTGTTGTTATTTATTTGTCAGTCATATTCACATAAGATTAAAGAGAGCAATTTCTAATTGGGTTGCTCGAAAATACCGAATCACTTATCTTTACATTTACTTCTGTCTGAATTGGCATGAACGAATCGGAGAAAAAAGTTGTAGCCATCATGATCCATATATATTGTCGCTCCAAACACGGCAATGACACCTTATGTTACGAATGTGTGGAACTAAAAAACTATGCGTTTTCGAGACTCGAACATTGTCCTTATGGATGTAACAAACCGACCTGCAATACTTGCCCCATTCACTGCTACAGACGAGAAATGAAAGCACGCATAAAAGAAGTAATGCGTTTTTCCGGACCTCGTATGCTGTTTGTTCATCCAATCGAAACACTGAAACATTTTCGTAAAGCACACAAACGAAAAAGATTTTTTACTCGAAAATAGCAGTGATGAAAATATGATGACATTTACAAAAAATGCAATACTGGCTGATATTTTATCGGAACACGTCGAACTAATTCCCATAGTTCAGCGATTTGGGATTCATTTGGGAGTAGGCGATAAAACTATTTTAGAACTTTGCGAGGCAAACCGATTGAATGCTGATTTCATTGTTACATTATTTAATGTGTATATCGATGAAAAATATTTTCCCGAGAAAAAACTTTCATCGTTTGATATTCATCCTGTGATAGATTATTTCAATCACACTATTGAATATTATATTCGCGACTCGGTTCCCAACATCGAAAAACACTTGAATGCCTTCATCGCTATTAGTGGCGGAACTGATCATAAAGAATTGCAATTATTGCATGAGATTTTTTTGCAATTCAAAACTGAACTTACACTGCATCTTCAGCAAGAAACGAGCGAATTGGTAAATTACCCACACGAATTATTAAACGATTTAAAAAATATTCTGATCAGGCTTGTTTCCGGGTCTTACAACCAGAATTTATGCTATGCCGTGATTTTTTCGATCGACAGTTTGCAGAAAGATTTATTCATTCATAATCGATTGAAAACAAAAATTCTTGAGCCGAAACTAAAAGAGCTTAATGAAAAAGAATTAGATGTTTTGAAGCATTCAGCAAATACTGCTAAAGAAAATTCTGAAGAAAAGAAAATCAAACTTACTCCACGCGAGGAAGAAGTTTTGAAGCTTATTGCTACCGGATATTTGAATAAAGAAATAGCTGATCAGCTCAATATCAGCCTTAATACGGTATTGACACACCGTAAAAATATCATTGCCAAAACAGGAATTAAAACCGTTTCGGGCCTTACGTTTTACTGCATTTCAAACGGACTGCTCTCACCAGACTTTATTCCTGACAGAATACATAAATAAGTTAAAAATCATGAAACGAGATTCAAATCGCAGCTTTCTTGACGTGGCTCACAGCAACTGGGGCGAAATAAAATTGCATCAATATGATGCAGTCGTCTTACCTTGGGGGGCCATCGAACCACATAATTTTCATATGCCTTATCTCACCGATTGCATTCTTTCTTACGAAATAGCAATCGACAGTGCAAATCTCGCTTTCGAAAAATCAGGAACAAAAAATATGGTAATGCCGCCGGTATATTTCGGTTCACAAAATCCCGGCCAATGGAATTTACCCTTTTGCATACATACCAATACGGAAACCCAAAAAGCAATTCTTTCGGATATTGTAGATTCGCTATATATACAAGGCTTTCGCAAAATGGTTATCGTGAACGGACATGGCGGCAATAGTTTCAAATCTTTAGTTCGTGATTTTGCGAAAGCTTATCCCGATTTTTTTATTGTTGTCGTGAATTGGTATGATTTCATTCCAACAAGCGATTATTTCGATGAGTTTCCCGATGAACATGCCGGAGAACAGGAAACATCCGTCATGCTTTATTATCATCCCGAATGGGTGAAACTCGAAAATGCAGGTGAAGGCAATGCTCTCCCTTGGCCAATAAATGAGTTAAACAAAAAAACCGGATGGGCACCTCGAAATTGGAACTATACAACCCGAGACACAGGAATCGGAAATCCTAAAAAATCGACACCCGAAAAAGGAGAACGTTATGTGAAAGCAGTTGTCGAGCGAATATCCGAACTTCTTATCGAACTCAATACATTAGATTTAAAAACAGATCCATAATTCTATGCGTTTTGCTAAAAAGTTTTTTTAATGAGAAAATCAATTTGTCAAAGTTCCACATTTTCGAATATCGTTTTACCGGAATAAACTCTCGAAACGTTTTTTTAGCTAAACATTTTGTCGTAATTTTGCGCTTGCATTGAGCGCTGAATTTGAATGATTTCACTCATTTTATGAAGGATTCTTTCGTAAAGCTGCTAAAAGACTATTATAGAAACCCAATATAATAAATAACAAGTAATTATGAGTAATCAGAGAGAAAAACTCTTTACCGAATTTCCTCCTGTTTCCACACAAGAATGGATGGAGAAAATCATCGCCGACCTCAAAGGCGCCGATTTTCAGAAAAAATTGGTATGGAAAACAAACGAAGGTTTTGATGTAAATCCCTTTTATCGGGAAGAAAACATCGTAGGTTTTCCGTGGCTCGACAATCTTCCAGGCCAATTCCCCTATGTGCGAAGCACACGTAAGAACAATGTCTGGTATGTGCGCCAGGATATTGAAGTAAAAGATTTTGCCGAAGCTAATCGCAAAGCATTGAAATTGCTTGACAGAGGTGTTACTTCGTTTGGTTTTCACATTCCCAAAAATGCAATTTCGGCCGAAAACATTGCAACTCTTCTTGACGGAATTGAGCCGGATAAAGTGGAATTGAACTTCAAAACATGTATCAGTCGAACGGTTGAACTGGCAAAAGTAGTCGTAAATTACATCCTTAGTCGCAACATGGATGTAATGAAATGTTTTGGATCGATAGAGTTTGATCCTTTCAGAAAAATTTTGAAAAAGGGGCAGGATGCTCCCGATTGGGTGGAACAAGCTGCCGAAATAGTGCAAATCGCTGCTCCACTGCCTCGTTTTAAAGCTATTTCCATTACAGGCAATCTTTTTAATGATGCCGGTGCCTATAGCTATCAGGAATTGGGCTATGCTTTGTCTTATGGAAATCAGATATTAAGTGCTCTTGTAGAGAAAGGATTGAACCCGACTTTAGTTGCCAAAAAAATTAAATTTGAATTTGGCATAGGCTCCAATTATTTTATGGAAATTGCCAAATTTCGTGCAGCACGCTGGTTGTGGGCTGAAATCGTAAATGCTTACAAGCCGGTATGTCCCAACGATTGCGACAACAAGGCACCCGACGGCACTTGCCGATGCGCTGCAAAAATGAATATACATGCCACTACTTCGAAATTTAATCAAACGATATACGATCCTTATGTTAATATGCTTCGCACACAAACCGAATCGATGTCAGCAACCATTGGCGCAGTAGATTCGCTCACGGTTCGTCCGTTTGACGAAGCATTTGAAACGCCCACCGAATTTGGTGAGCGCATTGCAGTAAATCAGCAATTACTGCTTAAAGAAGAGTCGCATTTCGATAAAATCACCGATCCGTCTGCCGGCTCGTATTATATAGAAAATCTCACTTTTTCGCT
This sequence comes from Dysgonamonadaceae bacterium, assembly GCA_029975415.1. GTDB lineage: Bacteria > Bacteroidota > Bacteroidia > Bacteroidales > Dysgonomonadaceae > Seramator. The sequence goes on from JARKPE010000019.1 coordinate 8,766, forward strand.
CGCTCAACAAGCTTGGAAACTCTTTCTCGAAACGGAAGAAACAGGTTTTTACCAGGCACTTAAATCTGGCAAAGTACAAGAAGCCATCGATGCTTCTGCTCAAGCTCGTGCCAAAGCTTTGGCCAATCGAAAGGAAATTTTGCTTGGTACAAATCAGTATCCTAATTTTTCGGAAACGATGGCTGAAAAAATGCAAAAGTCGGATGAGCATTCATGCGGATGTGGCAATGGCACCGATGCTCCGCTTAAGAAACTTAAGATGACTCGATTGTCCGATCCCTTTGACGCGTTGCGATTGGCTACCGAACGCTCCGGCAAACGCCCCAAAGTATTCATGCTCACTATCGGGAATTTAGCTATGCGATTAGCACGCTCACAATTTTCGAGCAATTTCTTCGGCTGTGCCGGTTATGAGATTATCGACAATCTTGGATTTAACACAGTGCAAGAAGGAATTAATGCCGCACGCGAAAAAAATGCCGATATCATTGTCCTTTGTTCGAGCGACGATGAATATGCTGCCCTGGCTCCCGAAGCTTATGATTTGATAAAAGATGGGAAGGAAATTTTTGTTGTAGCCGGAGCCCCGGAATGCATGGATGAACTCAAAGCAAAAGGTATTGAATATTTCATCAATATTCGCAGTAATGTCCTCGAAACCTTGAGAATGTTTAATGATTTGTTGGGGATAAAATAAAAGCATGAGCAGAAAGAAAAACATACAGGACTGGATAGTTGCAACACGCCCGTGGTCGTTTCCCGCTTCCACAATGCCTGCACTAATTACCATTTCTTACCTCTTTTTCGTTCGAAACGAATTGTTGGTAAATATAAATTGGGTATATGGAGTACTTGCATTTTTTGGAGCGGCAATTTTCCAGGCAAGTGGCAATCTGATAAGCGATTATTTTGATTATCAGCATGGTGTCGATCGTAAGGAATCTTTCGGATCGAGCCGGATGTTGGTTGATGAAGTTTTTCGTCCCGAAACCATACTTCGCTTCGGAATCATATTGCTTTTTATCGGGATAGCACTTGGCTTGTTTCTCTTTGCCAAAACGGGAGTAGAACTACTTTGGATTGGATTTATTGGCGCGTTAGCCACTTATTTCTATTACAAATTGAAGTTTGCGGCATTAGGTGATTTCGTGATTTTTATCGTTTATGGTCCGTTAATCGGCTTAGGAACAGCATTTGTGATGACCAATCAATTGATGTGGGACACAGTGCTCCTTAATATTCCGATTGCCTTTTTGGTAGTAAACATTCTTCATTCGAACAATATGCGCGACATTCGCGATGATAGCAGAGCCAACATTAAGACACGCGCTATGGTAATGGGAATAAAAAAATCCAAGATTCAGTATCTTGTATTGGCTGTCGGAGCATATTTAGGCGTTATTCTGATGGTTGTTCTTGGCATGCTTCACCCTCTTACCCTTATTGTTTTTCTTTCAGCCCCAATCGAAATTAAGAATATAAAGCTAATGTTGACGGCAGAGATTGAAAAGCCTGAACTGATTAAAGATTTGGATGCCAATTCGGCACAACTTGTACTGGCATTCAGTTTGTTGCTGTCCATTGCCAACTTTATTGCACCCGTATTATGAAAAAAGTTATTTTTGCTGCATTTACAGCTGCTTTGTTGTGGTTCATCATGTTTTCGCCATGGACGAAAGATCATGTCAACTTTTGGATCATGATGGGATTTTCGGCTTTGGTACTCATTTCGATAAGTTCCTTTTGGGGCGAAAATTTCAAACGTCAGTTTTCTTTTTCTATTAAGGATATTCTTATTGGTGTAGGTTCAGCTGTTATATTATATGGCGTTTTTTACATCGGAGATATTCTTTCGAAATTGATGTTCGATTTTGCCGCGGGTCAGGTAGCAAACATCTATCAGATGAAAGAAGGCGAAAATGAACTTTATCTCGGGTTGCTGCTTATTCTGCTTGTAGGCCCTGCCGAAGAAATTTTTTGGCGTGGATACATTCAGCGTTCGCTTGAACCAAAATATGGAGGATGGACGGCTATGATAGCTACTGCATTGATTTACACATTAGTGCATATCTGGTCGTTCAATTTCATGCTTATCATGTCTGCGCTGGTATGCGGAATTTTTTGGGGCTTGCTTTATAAATACAATAAAAATCTGGTAACGCTGATCGTTTCGCATGCTTTGTGGGACGTTTCAGTTTTCGTGCTGTTCCCGATATTGTGAGTTAATCTTGCAATAAGAGCAGAATAATATTTTTTTGAAATAACATCAAACTCCTCGTTTTAAGGAAGATAGAATAAAATTTATGAAACCTAATTTCAACAACATCGACATTAAATCGGCCGGCTTTGAGAAAACGAATGCTGCCGAATGGGCCGAGAAAAATGAGATCAAAGCCGATTGGCTGACTCCGGAACAAATTCCGGTGAAACCTGTATATACAAAAGAAGATTTGGAAGGCATGGAGCACCTCAACTATGCTGCAGGCATTCCTCCGTTTTTACGTGGGCCGTATTCTACGATGTACGTTATGCGTCCGTGGACGATTCGTCAGTATGCCGGATTTTCGACAGCCGAAGAATCGAACGCCTTTTACCGTCGCAATTTGGCTTCGGGACAAAAAGGACTGTCTGTTGCCTTCGACCTCCCCACGCATCGTGGCTATGATGCTGACAATGAACGTGTGGTAGGCGATGTCGGCAAAGCCGGGGTATCCATTTGCTCTGTAGAAGATATGAAAGTGCTTTTCGACGGAATACCTCTCAATAAAATGTCTGTATCGATGACGATGAATGGAGCCGTTCTTCCAATTCTTGCTTTTTATATCGTAGCAGCTCAGGAGCAGGGTGCTAAACTCGAAGAGTTGTCCGGAACCATTCAAAATGATATTCTCAAAGAATTTATGGTGCGCAACACTTACATATATCCGCCCGATTTTTCGATGAGAATTATCGCCGATATCTTTGAATTTACGTCACAAAAGATGCCGAAATTTAATTCCATTTCCATTTCGGGCTATCACATGCAGGAAGCAGGGGCTACTGCCGATATCGAATTGGCATATACATTGGCTGACGGTATCGAATATTTACGTACAGGTATTAATGCCGGCATCGATATTGATGCATTTGCTCCGCGTCTGTCGTTTTTCTGGGCAATCGGCATGAATCATTTCATGGAAATAGCTAAAATGAGGGCTGCTCGCTTGTTGTGGGCAAAAATCGTAAAAAGTTTTGGCGCAAAAAATCCAAAATCGATGGCTTTGCGCACTCACAGCCAAACATCTGGATGGTCGCTCACCGAACAGGATCCTTACAATAACGTAGGACGTACTTGCATCGAAGCGATGGCTGCCGCTCTGGGGCACACTCAATCCTTACACACAAATGCACTTGACGAAGCCATAGCACTGCCGACCGATTTTTCGGCCAGAATTGCTCGCAACACCCAAATTTACATCCAAGAGGAAACTTACATCACTAAAGAAATAGATCCGTGGGCAGGCTCGTATTATGTGGAAACCTTGACCAACGAACTCGTACACAAGGCTTGGGATTTGATTCAGGAAATCGAAAAACTTGGTGGTATGGCTAAAGCTATCGAGACCGGGATTCCCAAAATGCGCATCGAAGAGGCTGCAGCTCGCACTCAGGCTCGTATCGACTCCGGAGCACAAGTTATTATTGGCGTCAATCGTTACCGACTCGATCACGAAGAACCAATCGATATTCTTGAAGTAGATAACACCGAAGTACGCAAACAGCAAATTGAACGTTTGAAAGCTCTCAAAGCTTCACGCGACAACGAAGCTGTTAAAAAAGCACTTGATGCCATCACCAAATGTGTAGAAACGGGAGAAGGCAATCTTCTCGACCTTTCGATAGAAGCAGCACGCGTTCGCGCTACATTGGGCGAAATATCGGATGCTTGCGAAAAAGTAGTTGGCAGATACAATGCCGTAATCAGAACAATTTCAGGAGTGTATTCATCAGAATCGAAATCAGATCCACGGCTCGAAGAAGCACGTGCTCTCACCGACAAATTTGCGAAAAAAGAAGGCCGCAGACCGCGAATTATGATAGCCAAAATGGGGCAGGATGGTCACGATCGTGGCGCTAAAGTAGTTGCAACCGGCTACGCCGATTGCGGATTTGATGTTGACATGGGACCATTGTTCCAAACACCGGCCGAAGCTGCTCGTCAAGCCGTTGAAAACGATGTGCATGTGTTGGGTGTTTCTTCGCTTGCTGCCGGTCATAAAACCTTGATTCCACAAGTAATCGAAGAACTAAAAAAACTTGGTCGTCCAGACATCATCGTTATTGCGGGTGGGGTAATTCCACCACAGGATTACGATTTTCTTTATAAAGCCGGAGTAGCAGCCATCTTTGGTCCCGGTAGTCCGGTTACCAAATCGGCCTGCGAAATCATGCATATTCTTTTGGATGAAAATGAATGATGTTTTTTTCGTTTATTTTTTAAAAAAACCGTCTCACATTCGAGACGGTTTTTTTATACACTTTCGGTTTAACAATATTAGCAATCAGTTATCTTTGCATTTATTAATTTCTAAAATATGTCAAATTCACATTCCAAACGAAAAGAATATATCGGACTCTCGCCTTATGAATTGAAATATCGGGGCGAAAAGCGAGGTGAGAAAATACATATGACGATTTTCGACATTAAACCCGATGAAGTTCGTGAGTTGAATATCGAATCGACTGAGCAATTGAAAGAATTTGTCGATACCGATTCTACAAGATGGTTAAATGTCGATGGGCTGCACAATGAAGTTGTCATGCGTGAAATTTCTATCCTGTTCAACATTCCGGCAAACATCATGTCCGACGTGATGGATCCTTCTCTCAGACCTCAAATAAAAGAGTTTGATAACGGACTTTTTGTTTCGATAAGAATGTTGGAATACGACGAAAAGTCTAATATCGTAAAAGTGGATAATTTATGTCTTTTGGTAATGGATCGATTGCTTATTTCGTTTCAGGAAGAGATAGGCGATTTATTTGACCCTGTGCGTGAACGCATAAGAAAACATAAAACCAAAATTCGAACCGGTGGATCGGACTATTTGGCTTTTGCTCTGCTTGACGTCGTTATCGATCATTATAATTATATTTTGGGCGTTTATGGTGAGAAAGTAGAGACACTTGAAGAAAGGCTTGTGCTAAACGCTACGGGCAAGGATGTGCTGAGTATTCTGAATATTTTTAAGCGGGAACTTAACAATTTGCGACGCGATATCAGGCCGGCTAAAGAGATGGTAATGAATTTGGTGAAATTGGATACCGATTATATTCAGGACGAAAATCGAATACATTATCGTGAATTGCAGGAAAATATCAATCAGGCTGCCGAGATGCTCGATTATTATCGTGAAGTGCTTTACGATGAACTCGATACCTACCATTCGGCCATGAGTACCAAACTGAATGATATTATGGCCGTACTTACCATCTTTTCGGTTGTTTTCATTCCAATCACCTTTTTGGCCGGCGTTTACGGAATGAATTTCGACAATATGCCCGAATTACACACAAAATACGGCTATTTCATAGTATGGGGAGTGATGATCGTCATTGCCGTTTTCATGCTTATTTATTTCAAACGAAAGAAGTGGTTCTGAAAATAGTTTACCGGCAGGCATTTTTAGGGAGCAAGACGATTTATTTGCCAGTTTTCGTCATTCCTGTAATAAACTATGCGATCGTGTAACCGATTTGGCCGACCTTGCCAAAACTCAATCAAATAGGGAATGACTATGAATCCTCCCCAATATGACGGACGAGGAATGGAGGGATAATCGGTTAATTTTTTTTCGTATTGACAAAACGAATTATCCAACGTCTCCCTGCTGTCGATTATTTGGCTTTGAGGCGAAGCCCATGCGCCGATTTGACTGCTAATCGGGCGGGAATGAAAATATACGTCTGATTCTTTCTCCGAGAGTTTTTCGACGTGTCCCTCTATACGAATCTGACGCTCCATTTCGTGCCAATCGAAAACCAGTGCGGCAAAAGGATTCGCATTTAATTCTCTCCCTTTTCTGCTTTGATAGTTCGTGAAAAACACAAAACCACGTTCGTTTGATTCTTTCAAAAGTACGCATCGAGCAGATGGCTTTCCTTCGCGTGTGGACGTGGCAAGGATCATCGCATTGGGTTCGGGCATTCCGAATCGAATTGCATCTTCCATCCACTGTTCGAACTGAAGCATTGGATCGCTTTCCATTTGACTTTCTGAAAGCACGCTACTCAGATATTCTTTTCGAAAACCCGATAAGTCTGTCATAATAATCATTCTTAATGTAGAACAAAAAAGGCTGCTTACATAACTTGTTTTCGAAATGTAAGCAACCTTAATAAAATTGATGAAAAAGTTTATTTTTTAGGAGTGTTTGTAGCTGTTTTTTGCTCCTTACTGTCTGAAGTTTTTTTTGAGCAACATTCTTTGCTCTTATCTTCACTCTTTTTGTCGCAGCAGGACTTTTCTTCACCATCTGTCTTTTGGCAGCACTCTGTTTTTGTTTTATCGTTCTTCTGAGCAGTTTTGTTATCTTGAGCTATAATTCCTGCAAATGAAGAAAGAGCAAAAAACAAAGTAGCCGATAAAATCATTTTTTTCATAATCATTGTAATTTAGTTTCGTTTTAAATAATTTGTTTATTGCAAATATACAATATCAAAAACAGAATTCACAAAAACGCCATAGTTAATGTTTATTAAACATCCTGAAGAAGAAAAATTTTTCGGATGAGACCCAAGAGCAGTTTTTTCATTATCTTCGTATTGTCTTACGACACTCATTTTACTCATTGATCGGCAGTCATGCAAAAAATAATAAGAGTTGAACAGATTTGTAAAAGTTTTGGAGCATTGCAGGTGCTCAAGGAAATAAATTTGGAAGTTCGAAAAGGAGAAATTATATCGATAGTGGGCCCCAGTGGCGCAGGGAAAACAACGCTACTCCTGATTATGGGTACTTTGGAGAAAGCCGATTCAGGAAAAGTTTGGATCGATGAAACCGATTTGAGCCGGTTGAGCGAAAAAAAATTATCGGATTTTCGCAATCAAAATATCGGGTTTGTATTTCAGTTTCATCAACTGCTGCCCGAATTCACAGCACTTGAAAATGTCATGATTCCCGCTTTGATAGGAAATGCGAAAAGATCGGAAGCCGAAAAAAACGCGAAAGAATTGCTCTCACTTATGCACTTGACGGATAGAATGGAGCATAAACCTGCACAACTTTCGGGTGGCGAAAAACAACGCGTAGCCGTTGCTCGAGCATTAATTAATCGTCCGAGTGTGGTTTTTGCCGATGAACCATCGGGAAGTCTCGACAGCGATAATAAAGCAGAACTTCATGCTCTCTTTTTCGAACTTCGTGACAAACTTGATCAGACGTTTGTCATTGTTACGCACGACGAACAATTGGCTTCGATCACCGATCGAACGATTCATCTGATTGACGGCAAAATTGCTTCGATGAAATAGTGTAAAAAATTCAACCAACTCCAGATCTATATTTTTATGAAAGTAAAAACAATTCTCATGGCAGGAATAATCACAGGAGGAGCACTGCTCTCATGTACGCAACAATCGGAGAAAGACAAGAACGCAAAATCCGAACTAATAGGAAAATCTGTCCCAAAAATCGAAAATGGTTTAATGACGCCTGAAGTACTTTACAGTTTTGGCAGAATTGGAGATGTACAGGTTTCAGCCGATCGTTCGAAGATTTTGTATCAGGTAACCTACGTTAGCATCGAGCAAAATAAAACGAATCCCGAACTTTTTGTGATGGATGCCGATGGATCGAACAAAAAACAAATTACGCACACAAATTCGCGTGAAAGTAATCCCTGCTGGCTCGATGGAGGAAAAAAAATAGCTTTCTTGAGCAACGAAGGAGGTACTTCGCAGATATGGACAATGAATCTTGACGGAGGAGATCTCGCCAAACTCTCGGAAGATGAAAAAGGAATTGACGGTTTTTTGTTTTCGCCTGACGAAAAGAAAGTTTTATTTGTGAAAAATGTAACGATAAAAGAACCTTTATCTGCTCGTTATCCCGATCTGCCTGAAGCGTCGGGTCGCATTATCGACGATTTGATGTACAAACATTGGGATCAGTGGGTTACTGAAGTTCCTCATCCTTTTGTTGCAGATGTTATAAATGGAAAATTGCAAAATATTAAAGATTTGCTCGAAGGTGAACCTTACGAATCACCCATGCTCCCGTGGGGAGGCATCGAACAACTCGCATGGAGTCCCGACGGAAAAACTATCGCTTATACTTGTCGAAAAAAAACAGGTAAGGAATACGCCATTTCCACTAATTCCGATATTTATTTTTATGATTTGGCTACCGGGAAAACCGTCAATATGACTCAAGAGATGATGGGATACGACACAAATCCGCGATTCTCTCCCGATGGCAAATATCTTGCTTGGCAAAGCATGGAACGTGATGGCTATGAGGCTGACAAAAATCGTTTGATGGTAATGGATTTGGCTACGAAGCAGAAAACATACGTTACCGAAAAATTCGATTATAACACCGATGCTATTCAATGGGCGGATGATAGCCGGCATATTTATTTGATAGCTTGTGTTGAAGCCAAAACACAAATTTTTGTTGCCGATTTTTTAACAAAAGAAGTGAAGCCTGTAACGCAGGGACAACATGACTATCTTTCCGTAGCGTTGGGGGGACAAGGTAAATTGATTGCCAAACAGCAATCGATGTCGAAACCCGATGAAATTTATTCGGTGGATATAATTTCAGGCAAAGCATCAGAGTTATCTTTCGAAAATAAAGACATTCTGGATCAACTCAAGATGGGACGTGTGGAAGAACGTTGGATTTCGACTACAGACGGAAAAAAAATGCTCACTTGGGTCATTTTCCCACCCGATTTTGATTCAACAAAGGTCTATCCGGCTTTATTATACTGTCAGGGCGGACCTCAAAGCACGGTCAGTCAGTTCTGGTCATATCGATGGAACATGCAGATGATGGCTTCTGATGGTTATATCGTTGTAGCTCCAAACAGAAGAGGATTGCCCGGTTTCGGACAAGAATGGCTCGAACAAATTAGTGGTGATTATGGAGGCCAGAATATGAAGGATTATTTTTCTGCCATCGATGCGCTTGCAAAAGAACCCTATGTTGATAAAAATCATTTGGGATGTACGGGAGCAAGTTATGGTGGCTTTTCTGTTTATTGGCTTGCGGGACATCACAACAAACGATTCAGAGCATTTTGGGCTCATGCCGGCATTTTCAATCTCGAAGCCCAATATCTCGAAACCGAAGAAATGTGGTTTGCCAATTGGGATATGGGTGGTCCTTATTGGGATAAATCAAATGCGATAGCTCAGCGAACGTATGCAAACTCACCTCATCTTTTTGTTGACAAATGGGATACACCAATTATGATCAGCCATGGCGAACTCGATTATCGCATTCTTGCTTCGCAAGGCATGATGGCATTTAATGCGGCACAAATGCGCAACATCCCTTCACGAATGTTGATCTTTCCTGACGAAAATCATTGGATTTCGAAGCCTCAAAATGGGATCTTGTTCCAACGCGAATTCAAAAGATGGTTTGACGAATGGCTAAAACCTTCTGCTGAAAACAATACCAACTAAACAAAGAAACGATTACTTTTCTAAAGGCGAAAGCAAATTATTTTTACAGAAAAAATACGGATAAATGTTTTGTATGTACAAAAATTTCCTTACCTTTGCGCTCGCTATCTGAGAATGATGGCCAACCGGTGTGGTAGTTCAGCTGGTTAGAATACCTGCCTGTCACGCAGGGGGTCGCGGGTTCGAGTCCCGTCCATACCGCAAAGCTTCAAGGGGTTATCGCTTCTTGAAGCTTTTTTTAGTTCGTAACCTAAACGGTCGTCACACAATAATGATCATTTCTTCACGATACCTTGCAGCAGAAATTTTCCTCTCGAGCTTGAATTATTCTACACTCTTTGGGGGACTCAATCATTAAATCCGGAATGAATTTTATAAAGTTTTCTATATTTTTAGGGCTAACTATCTTTTTGTCAAATGGGTGCAATACCCGTTCTTTCGGCAAAAAATATCCACCGACGTGGGAAGATAATTTCGCTCAGTCAAAAACCTTCGATGAAACTTCATGGACAAAAATCCCTCGCGGAAAATCCGAATGGAACAAATATATGACGAATGATGAGCGTTGTTATGCAATACGCGAAGGAAAATTGATTCTGCGAGGCATCAAAAATACAAATCGGGATGTAGATACGGCACATTATTTAACCGGTGGCATTTACAGCAAAGACAAACGATATTTCGGATTTGGAAGATGGGAAATTCGAGCTAAACTAAACGGAGCACAAGGTGCCTGGCCTGCAATCTGGCTGCTTCCTCAAGATGGGAGATGGCCTGATGATGGCGAAATCGACATAATGGAACATTTGAATTTCGACCCCTTTGTATATCAAACTGTTCATAGCCATTATACACATATTCTCAATGAACGAGATCATCCAAAACAAGGCACAACAGCAGTTATCGATTCTGAAGATTTCAACACTTATGCAGTGGAAATACACCGTGACAGCCTGGTCTTTTTCGTAAATTACAAAAAAACATTTTCTTATCCACGCATCGATACCTATAAGGATGGTCAATATCCCTTTGACAAAAATCAATACTACCTGTTAATCGACATGCAATTAGGCGGTCAATGGGTAGGTCGTATTAATCCCAACGATCTGCCGGTGGAAATGGAGATTGATTGGGTCAGATTTTATTCTTTCGAAGAAAAAGAAGTGCAGCGTAAGAAAACAACATCATCAGATAGATAAACAGCACAGTCGTATTCCTAATTGGAACATTTAGGTGTTTGCTTAGTAAAAAAACCTCTCGAAAAAAGCGTTGCAAACACGGGTGAAAAATCGAAGTATGTAAAGTTTCCCTTTGCAATAATAGCTCTGAGTTAGCCCAATCATAATACAAAATACAAACCGAAAACAAATTATTTCTCAACAAAATTGAAATTAACGGTCACCTACCCTCTTTGAGAAATTTAAAGGAAAAAACTCATTCGTCCGACAAAAGAAGAGAATAATTAGTTGGTCTTATATTTGTAGTGAATCTCCGCAAGCTCTTCATTTGCTTTGACGATCTTGTTTTTCAAATCTTTTTTATAGTTGATGAGTTTTTGCTGCATTGCTTCGTCGCCCGTCGAAATCATCTGAAGTGCGAGGATTGCAGCATTAAGAGCGCCATTGATACCGACCGTTGCGACCGGTATTCCGGGAGGCATTTGCACGATGGCGAGCAAAGCGTCCATCCCTTCGAGCGTAGAATTTACCGGCACTCCTATTACCGGAAGTGGTGTCATCGATGCTATAACGCCAGGAAGATGAGCAGCCATCCCGGCAGCAGCAATAATCACTTTGATCCCTCGTAGGTGCGCGTTTTTTGCAAAATCTTCAACCATTTCGGGCGTACGATGCGCCGAAAGAGCATTTATTTCGAAGGGAATTTCCATTTCATCGAAAAATTTGGCTGCTTTTTCCATCACAGGAAGATCAGATGTACTTCCCATAATAATACTGACAATAGGTTTCATAATTTTATTTTGGAATTAAAAAGGAGACCGAAATTCGATCCCCTCTGATTGATTTGTAATGAATTATTTTCCTAAAAGTTGCTTGTATTGATCGGCCGAAAGCAGTTCGTCGATTTCTCCGGGCTGAGTAACCTCGATTTTCACAATCCATCCATTGCCATAGGGATCGGAATTGACAAGCTCGGGCGTTGCTTCTAAATCGGCATTGAGTTCCAATATTTTTCCCGATACCGGCATCATCAGATCCGAAACAGTTTTCACAGCCTCTATACTACCAAAAACTTCGCCGGCCTCAAGTGTTTCTCCAACTGTAGTCACATCAACATAAACAATTTCGCCCAACTCGCTTTGAGCGTAATCGGTTATGCCTACATAAGCCACATCGCCTTCTACTCTGATCCATTCGTGATCGTTAGAGTACTTTACATTTTCGGGGAAATTCATAATTTTCTGTTGTTTTAGGGAGTTATTTAAAGAAGTAAAATTAATACGTTATTTCTTTATTTCAAAATTAGTATTTGAAATTTATTTTAATCGAATCATTTGTCATGCACCTAAACCGATACAGGCAAAAGTAACCACAAATCCCAACAAAAAGCCTGCATAAACTTGTCCCGGAGTGTGCCGTCTGAGTATTAAACGCGAAGTTCCTACAAAACCGGATAAAATGAAAAGAATCATAATCAGATAAGAAGAATTGGTCTGTTCGACGAAATAGCTTACTCCCATCACACCGCCCACCAGACTTCCGACCCCAAACATGTGTGCGCTTATCTTCCACCAGATGGTGATGATGATGGCAAAAATCATCACAATAATAGGAGCAACTGTCAACATCAAAAACCAGGAAGGCATTCCGATACGATAGTAATGAAAAATCATGAAAGTATATGACAACAAAGCCAGCGCATAAGGGATGAAACGCTCACGACGGATACTAAGTGACAAATCCGAGACTAACTTTAGTTTGTACATCACAAATATGGATATACTTGGAAGAGCGAAAGAGAACAAAAAAACAGGGAACATAATTTGCCAAAAACTCTGAATGTAAGTATATTTAAAATGCGTATATACAAACAATAGCGCTATTCCATAAATGGGCATTAGCAAGGGTTGAAAAACCGTTGAAAAAATATGAGCCATTGTTTTCATCTGGTCTGTTTTTTGTTTTCGACTTCCAAAGTTAAATTTTTTTTCTTAATCGAGCTACCGGAATATTTAATTGCTCTCGATACTTTGCGACCGTACGACGTGCAATCTTATATCCTTTCTCATTGAGTATGTTTGTAAGCTGATCGTCGGTCAAAGGTTTTGAAGGATCTTCACCTTCGATGCTTTCTTTTAAAATAATTTTAATTTCGCGTGAAGAAACATCCTCTCCCGAATCGGTCTGCATAGCTTCAGAAAAGAAAAATTTCAGTGGATAAATTCCGCTTGCAGTTTGAACATATTTGCTATTGCTTACGCGCGAAATAGTAGAAATATCGAATCCTGTTTTTTCGGCAACATCTTTCAAAATCATTGGCTTGAGGGCAGTCTCATTTCCGGTCAGAAAAAAATCGTATTGCAGCTCTACAATTGCCTGCATGGTCTTATAAAGTGTATTTTGTCGTTGTTTGACAGCATCAATAAACCATTTTGCAGAATCGACTTTCTGCTTTATAAAGAGTACGGTTTGCTTGTCACTTGCCGACATGCTGTCTTTATTCTGATTGTATCCTTGCAACATTTCGGCAAAATCCCGACTTACATTGAGTGAGGGAATATTCTGATTGTTAAGATACATAACCACCTGGCCATTTTCAGATTCAACAATGAAATCGGGAGTTATATTGCTCATCGAAATTTCGAGGGAATCGCTCCATGCATTGCCCGGCTTAGGATTGAGTGAAACGATCTCGTTGATAGCCGAGCGCAGTTCGCTTTCCGAAATATTCAATCGACTTATAATTTTATCGAAATGCTTTCGCGAAAATTCATCGAAACATTCGGTTAGAATTTGAATCGCTAATTTAGTCGAAGGGGTAGATTGCTTGCGCTGAAGTTGCAATAATAGGCATTCCTGCAAATCGCGTGCACCAACGCCGGGAGGATCGAGATCCTGAATTTCATATAATACATCTTCCATTTCGAGCGACGAAACATCGATGTGTTCGTGAAAAAGTAAATCGTCGGAAATTGATTTCAGATCGCGTTGCAAATATCCGTTTTCGTCGAGATTTCCGATGATATATTGAGCTATTTTTTGTTTTCGCTCATCCAAATTTTGCAGAGAAATCTGTTCTTCGAGCGATTCTATGAGTGATTTTTCATCCGAGTAGTTTGTTTGTCGATAGTATGGATCATAATCGGGAGTTCCGTTGATACGAAAATCGGGAATATCTTCTTCCGATGCATAATCGCCGAGAATGATATCTTCTTGCGAAACATTTTCGCTTTCGTCATCATTTTCGAGTGTAATATCGTTATCGTCCGGATTTTGCGGCATCTCTTCGTCGCTGGCTTCCAACGCAGGATTTTCTTCTAATTCTTGTTTTATTTTATCTTCCAGCTCAACCGTGTTAAGCTCTACAAGCTTGATCACCTGCATTTGTAAAGGTGATAGTTTTTGGATCTGTTTTAGTTCTTGCTGTTGCCTGAGAGCCATATTATGATAGAGTTTTATTGACAAAGATAATGATTTCCGTATAATATTTTTGAAAAACTTTGTAAGAAAGATTCGATTTATTAATAGAACTTTTCATCCAATTTATTTGAAGATAAAACAAAACGGCTTCACAATCTGTTGTAATGAAAGCATGATTATTTTAAAATCGATTCTATATCAATTAAATGACACAAAAAATATCTAAAATGAAAAGACTGTTGTTATTATTAGCTCTGACCGTTGCATTGGCAATTACCTTTACTGCAAATGCACAAACCAAGAAGTCCGCAATCGGCAGCTGGAAGTTTGAAGTTCCGCAAGCACCTTATGGTTACGACAAGGGCATACTTCTTATCGTTCAGCAAGGCGATTCATTGGCTGGAGAGATTAATATGGATTCGGGAGAATCGTTTAAATTAAACAAAATTTCATCGAAAAAAGATTCGATAATCATTTCGACTTATGTCCAAGGTGAACTTGTGAATGTGAATGCAAAAATAGATGGGGATAGAATGTTCGGTCAGGCATATTGGTCACAGGGTTCGATGGATTTAAAAGCCGAAAGGCAAGAATCCGTAACGCAAGAATAAAATTCTGGTTCGTTTTTCATCCGGAATTTTTTATTCTACAGAATTGAGCAGATTATTTTTCGAATAAAGCAGATAAAATAGTTTGCTCTATTTCTCTATTTTCCTCTGAAAGGTTTATCCAGCGAATCTCCTGATCTTTTTTGAACCAGGTGAGTTGTTTGCGTGCATAATTGCGTGAGTGCTGCTTTATTTTGTCGATAGCTACTTCTCTCGAATATTTTCCGTCGAAAAAATCGAACCATTCTTTGTATCCCACAGTATTGAGCGAATTAAGATGCCGTTTCGAATAAAAACCTCGAGCTTCTTCCTCCAATCCTTCGGCAACCATTTTATCAACACGTTGGTTGATGCGTTCGTACAACTCTCCACGATCACGAGTAAACCCTATTTTGACGATCCTGAAAGGCCTTTCTTTTACAGAATTAGTGCGGAGCGAAGAATATGGAGCTCCGGCCATTAGACAAACCTCGAGTGCATGAATAACACGCTTTGGATTTTTTAAATCGACCTGATTGTAAAAAATCGGATCGAGTATTTTGAGTTGTTGTCGAATTGGGTCGAGACCTTCTCTCCGATATAGTTCTTGAATATCATTGCGAAGCGATTTGTCAATGGTAGGAATCTCGTCGATTCCCTTGCACACGGCGTCTATGTACATCATCGAACCACCACAAAGAATAACGGTATCGTGCTTTTCATGTAATTGTTGTAATAGCTGTAATGCTTCCTGCTCATATTCGCTCGCGCTAAAATAAGATTCAAGAGGAAGAGAACCTACAAAAAAATGCTCAACACTTTTAAGTTGTTCCTCGGTAGGTGCCGCGGTACCGATAGTCATTCCTCGATAAATTTGTCGAGAATCAGCCGAGAGAATCGGACATCCAAGTTTTTGTGCAATGCGGATGCTCCATTCGGTTTTGCCCACACCTGTCGGGCCAAGCATGACGAGGAGCGATTTCATTCAATACAAGTCATTTTCATCGAGATCGGCAGGCAAGTCGTCCAATCCGTCGAATCCTTCGCGATCGAGTTCATCCAAATCGAATCCGTCATCACCATAAAAATTTTCATCCAGGTCACTTGATATCGATTCTTGTTTGGCTTCATCGATATCTTTTATTTGAACGGGAGCTTCACCTTCGGATACTGTACATACAGGCTTTTTAAGCGTTTTGCCGGTTATGATTTCGGATAATTCGATATAAAGTGCACGATCATTCATGTAATCGAAAACAAACATTATTTTTTGTTTCTCGTCTTCCAGAAAATCAGATAGTACACAATCTTTCATCGTATATGAATCCTCATCGAAATCGGTATTCATTTCCACAAGTGTAATTTCTTTTTCTCTACGCCAATTATCGTCGCAGAGAAAAAATGATGCCATTTCCTTTTCGCTGTATCCCGTACATTTGAGAATAGCCTCGTAGAGGTCATAAAAAGTATTATCGGCATCTATTTTGATCTCTCTTTTGAAGTCATCAACTTCATCTGATAAAATTAAGAATCTGTAAATCATAATATTTTTGTTTTATTATGGGCATTGACACTTCAAAGATAATAAAGTTTCGGAAAAATTCTGGAATGAAATCCGTAATAAATTGAATAAAGTGAATTGAGTTCGATTATTCGACAACTTTTTTGAGGCGGAAATTGGTTTATTTCGAAAAATATACTACTTTTGCAACACTTTTCGATAACGCTAAGACAGAATTCTTCAGTAGCTCAGTCGGTTAGAGCATCTGACTGTTAATCAGAGGGTCGTTGGTTCAAGTCCAACCTGAAGAGCAAGGAAAGCGGGTTTGAAACTCGCTTTTTTTGTTTCTAAAACATTAGCATCGTCCATTCGTTTATTTAATGTTCTCGAAAGACAAACAAAACAGGCTGGTTATGAAAAAAATATTGATGGCATACCGATTCAAAGAGGAAGGTTTGAAAGATTTGGAGGGAAAGTACGAAATAGTTCTTCCTAAAGATAAATCGCATTTTACACGAAACGAAGTGCTCGAAATGATTCCGGAATTTGAAGTACTGGTTCCTAATTTTGGATTTTATACCGATTCCGAAATAATGGACAAAGGCATGAGACTTGAGTTGATTTCAAATTTCGGTGTCGGATTCGATAATATCGATGTAGCATACGCGACAAAAAAGGGAATTGTCGTGACTAATACACCTCGTTCGACACAAGAGCCTACGGCCGAATTCGCTTTTGCCTTGTTGTTGGCTGCCGGTCGTCGCATCGGATATTACGATCGCAAACTTCGGACACCTCAGGGTGTGAGTTGGGGTGTTTATGCCGAATCGGGACTTCCCATTCATGGGCGAACACTCGGGATTATCGGGATGGGACGCATTGGTCAGTCTTTGGCTCGAAGAGCAGTCGCTTCAGATATGAATATTATTTATCATAATAGACATAGACTTGACGAATCTATCGAAAAATTGTACAATGCTCGATATGTTTCTCTTGAAGAATTGCTCAAAACGGCCGATTATGTTTCTCTAAACGCACCGTCGAACTCCGAAACTTATCACATGATTGGCGAAAAAGAATTTGAATTGATGAAGCCAACTGCCGTTTTTGTGAATACGGCACGAGGAAATTTGGTTGACGAAAGGGCACTTGCCAATGCCCTGAAAGAAGGAAAAATATGGGCTGCCGGCTTGGATGTGTTCGAAAATGAACCACATATCCTGCCGGATTTACTTCAATTGGACAACGTCGTACTTGCTCCTCATGCTGCCACAAAAACCATCGATGATCGACTGAAGATGACGACGGAAATGGCACAAAATATCGTTGGATTTTATGAAGGAACATTTCCCGTACAACGGGTGAATTGAGATATTCTGTTTTTGCAAGCATGACAGCACAACTCATAAAAAATGAATTGTTATCGATGGGCAATCCGCAAAAAGCGGAACATGCAGCCTATTTTTTTAAAACCGGCAAAGGTCAATATGGTGAAGGTGATCGTTTCATCGGATGTACGGTTCCTGAGACGCGAAGCGTTGCCAAAACTTATAGAAATATTCCGTTTGAAGAGATCGGGAAACTACTTGATGATGAAATGCACGAATGTCGCCTTTGTGGCCTTATTTTGCTCGTAGAACAATTCAAAAAGGCAGATATCGAAAAACAAAAGTCGATTTTCGATTTTTATTGTAGTCATATTTATGCAGCGAATAGTTGGGATTTGGTGGATTTATCCGCGCCTTACATTGTGGGAGAATGGCTGTTCGACAAAAACAGAGCCTTTTTGTATGATTTGGCAAATAGTCGAAGTCTGTGGAAAGAGCGCATCTCTGTTGTTTCGACATTGGCATTTATCCGAAAAAACGATTTTACGGATACTTTGAAATTGTCTGCGCAATTTTTCGATCATCGTCACGATTTGATGCATAAGGCCTGCGGATGGATGTTGCGCGAAGTGGGGAAACGCGATGAATCGGTTTTGACCGAATTTCTCGACCAATATCATCGTCACATGCCGCGAACCATGCTGCGTTATGCCATTGAAAGACTTTCCTCTGAACAGAAAATCGAGTACATGAAACGATAAGGTATCGTTCTATTTTTTTTGAAAAGTTATGCATTATCAATCGATTACACTTTCAAACGGGCTTAGGATCATTCATCAACCTTTTTCGTCGAATATTTCGTATTGCGGAATTGTGATAAATGCCGGATCACGAGATGAGTATCCTGATGAAATAGGTCTAGCGCATTTTGTGGAACACATGTTGTTTAAAGGAACCGAACGCCGTCGGGCTTATCATATTGCCAATCGCATGGAAAGTGTCGGCGGAGAAATGAATGCCTACACCACCAAGGAAGAAACCTATATTTACGCCACTTTTCTTGAACCTTATTTTGATCGTGCCGTCGAGCTGTTGAGTGACGTGATTTTTCATTCCGAGTTTCGACAGCATGAGATTGAACGTGAACGAGAGGTGGTTCTGGATGAAATTAATTCCTATATCGATACGCCTTCGGAACAGATTTATGATGATTTCGAAAATCTTATTTTCGAAGGGAATGAGCTCGGTCATTACATTCTGGGGACACCAAAATCTGTTTCCTCATTTGATTCAGCCACTGTCAAGCGATTTGTCAATCGGCAATACAGAACCGACCGAATGGTGTTTTTTTCGTTTGGTAACACTCCTTTTGCCAAAGTAGCCAGGTTGGTTGAAAAGTATTTCAGTCAATCATTTGACAATCTTCCTTTCAAAGAAAGAATTAAACCGATACAAAAGATTCCTCAACGGAAAATAATTTACAAAAAATCGGCTCAAGCTCACACCATTATCGGACGACAAACAATCGATATGTTCGATTCACGATGCTATGCATTTTATTTGCTCAACCACATTTTGAGTGGAGGTATGAGCAGTCGGCTGAATAATTCTCTACGCGAAAAAAACGGTTTGGTATATCAGGTGGAATCAAATGTTACGTTCTATACCGATACGGGGATCTTTTATATTTATTTTGCTTGTGATCCAAAGGATATCGAGAAATGCATTGATTTGATCGATAAGGAATTTACACGGATTCATCAACAGCCTATTACGGAAAAACAGCTTCTTTTGGCCAAGCGCCAATTGAAAGGACAATGGGGCATTTCGTTTGAAAATCATGAAAACGTAGCCTTGGCTATGGCCAAAAGTTTTTTACATTTCAATGATTATCTGTCATTTGAAGAAATGTTTGAGAAAATTGATGCCGTCTCAAGGACAGAAATTCAAACCCTTGTGGATGAATTTCTCGATATTTCCAATATGTCGCAATTAAACTATTCTTCGCATTTTCGATCGAAATAAACCGATAGCGTTAATGCTTTTATTTAGCTATTTGAAATGTCGTTAAAATTTTGTGAAATAAAATTAACTGTTGAACTTTAAAAAATTTAAACGGTTACAACATATAGTATTTATTCATACACATTTATTTTATTAGAACAAAACCATTAAAAAACCAGAACAATGAAAAAATTGACAGTATCTTTTTTAGCGCTTATGCTAATTGCGACAATTACGGTAAAAGCTCAAGTTTCGTTTGCCGCCAAAGGTGGATTAAACATGTCAAACCTTTATGGAGACGAGCTGACGGACAAAAATGTGAAATTCGGTTTCAACATAGGTGTGGCTGCCGACTATGAGTTTCAACCCGATATGGCTATTCAAACCGGCTTGTTTTTTTCTTCAAAGGGAGCGAAAGTAACAAGAGAATATAATAATGTGAGCGGCGAATTCAAGCAAAACCTCAACTATTTACAGCTTCCTGTTCATTTCGCTTACAAATATGAAGTAATGCCCGCGACGCGTTTGGTATTTCACGCAGGTCCCTATATCGCTTATGGAGTAGGCGGAAAATCGGAAATTACTTCGGGTTCAGTTTCAATAACCAACGATAAAGTATTCGGTGATGAAGACTATCAGTATAAACCGTTTGATGCCGGTTTGGGACTTGGTGTAGGTGCCGAGCTCGGACAATTTTTGCTGGATCTTGGTTGGGATATGGGATTGGTAAATATTTCGAGAATCGATGATGGCAATATAAAAAATCAAAATGCGTATCTTTCGATAGGATATCGGTTTAATTGATTATATTCGAAAGAGATTCTTTCAAAAGCGCTTCGGAACATCGGAGCGTTTTTTTTGTAAATGTTTTCTATTGATTTAAAGTTGTTAAAACGGAAAGAATCTTTTATCTTTGTTTTCGGAAAACCGGTTTTGGAAATTTACGGCTATTAAAATCATAAATTATGAATAAAATAACAAGTTTGGCAATCATTTTGACACTGTTTTTAAACATTTCGGCGAAATCGCAAAGTGTATATGTCGGAATTAAAGGTGGCGGATCATTCACGAGATTGACAGGGGATTTATCAGATCCTTCCGGTAAATTCGGAGGAATGGGTGCCTTAACGGTCGATTATGAATTTTTGAGCAATATGTCCATTCAAACAGGTGCCTATTTTTTTATGAAGGGAGCAACTTATTCCACAACCGGTGAAAATCAATCATTGGTTCCGGTCGATGCCGACATGTATTATCTGCAATTCCCTTTGCATTTTTCCTACAAAATTCCGATTTCGGGATCGGTACGCTTTAATGTAAATGCCGGACCTTATGTTGCAGTGGGAATTGCCGGAAAAACAAAAGTGGGTTCCGGAAACAATGTTATCAAACACGACACATTTTCAGGTGCCGGTGATTCCAACATGGCTGGCGTCGGATTTAAAAATTTTGATGGCGGAATAGGATTAGGCGCCGGATTAGAGTTCAATAGTTTCACCATCGATGTCGGTTGGGATTTTGGGCTGGCCAATATTTCGCGAATCGATGGAACTTCGGTGAAAACACAAAACGGATATGTCGCTTTAGGGTTTAATTTCTGAAAATATTTTTTTTTGCTATAGAGAAGGAGAGTGTTCCAAATGGGCACTCTTTTTTATTTTTAAGTAAGGTGATAAATTTTGGCAGCAAATAGTGGACAGGAAATTATTATTCGGTATGAAACACAAAAAACAAAACCCTGTCTCCAACTAAATAATTGCTATGTGTTAGGTAATCAATTACGGAAAATAAAATCAAGACGTCACATGTACATTTATCTGTCACCATTTTACAACCAACTCAACTTATCAATAAACATAAAATAGAACTTGGATACAATATGTTACGGCTAACGCCTCACTATAAATAACGAAAAAAACCATCGTACAGAATTGTATTTTTTGACCTGAATAACAAACTGAAATAGATGTCTGTAGCTATTTGGGAAGAAAGTAAACAAATAATCACAAAGAGAGTACAACCTTTATGTTTTTTATTCTAAATTAAAATGTATAAATTTTGCGATTATGATAATATTTTCTCTATATTTGCGGAAGTGATTTAAATTAATGTGAAAATGCCACATTCGTTTTCCCTGCGATACTTTTCACGAAAATTGCCTGTGGCCTAAATATTTAATTGCATATATTATGAAAAAAAAATCGTTTTTTTTATTATTCCTGCTACTATTATGTACGGGAGTATCGATTGCTCAAACCCGAGTATCCGGAAAAGTTCTTGATGAAAATGGAGATCCGATAATCGGAGCAACTATCCAGATAAAAGGGACAGGACAAGGAACTGTAACCGATTTAGATGGGAACTTTGCTCTTTCTGCTCCGACAAATGGCACGTTAGTTATTTCGTATGTCGGGATGAAAACCCAAGAAGTATCCGTTGCTCCAAACTTACAGATCATAATGCAACCTGCAAGCGAACTTCTTGAAGAAGTAGTGGTGGTTGGTTATGGAACTCAAAGAAAGGAAAATCTAACGGGAGCAGTATCTTCGGTTGATGTTGCCAAAACGCTCAATAGTCGTCCCATTCCAGACGTAGGTCGAGGGCTACAAGGTTCTACGCCAGGACTATCGGTTATAATTCCAAGCGGGGAGGTAGGTTCTGATCCTTTAATAAAAATTCGAGGACAAATCGCGTCTTTTGAAGGAGGTTCGAAACCATTGATACTATTGGATAATGTGGAAATCCCCAGTATTCAGGTTGTCAATCCGAATGATATTGAATCCATATCTATACTCAAAGATGCTGCATCTGCTTCTATATACGGTGCAAAAGGAGCCTTTGGCGTAGTGCTTATTACCACGAAGAAAGGAGCTCAACAAGAACGTGTTGATGTTCAATATTCATCGAATGTTGCATGGCAAAACATATCAAAACAGATGGAGATGGGGCGCCTGGATGCTATGGAATACTCTATTTTAGCAGCTCAAAGAGTCGGCTCTACGGTAACAGGAGCTTTTTGGCAGATAACTCCCGAAAGCTTCGAAAAATCTAAAAAATGGCATGAAACTTACGGATCTATGGGACCTGACGAACCTATGGTTTACGGACGAGACTGGTATGTTGATGCAAATAATCGAAAATTAGGATTAAGAACTTATGATCCGTACGATTATATGATTCGAGAATGGGCGCCATCAACCAATCACGATTTGTCTGTAAATGGGAAAAGTGGAAAAACTTCTTACAATATAGGTTTAGGTTATTTACATCAAAACGGGATGATGAAACCGGCTAAGAAGGATGATTTTACTAGATACAACGGAACCCTTAGGCTAAATACCGAAATTAACAAATATGTAACCTTAAGAGCCGGAGCGATTTACTCTGATCGAAATAAAAGATTTCCTTATGCTACAAGTAGCACCACAGCAGATCCATGGTTATATCTATATCGTTGGGGACCTATCCAGCCAATGGGATACGAAAACGGAAATATAATAAGAAGCCCACATTCTGAAACCATGCAAGCAAATACGGCAAATTTGCAGGACAAATACTACAATGTGAATATAGGCGCTTTAGTTAATTTCACAAAAGACTGGACATTAGACTTTGATTTTACAAACGCAAATCTGACTTTCATAAACAATAGACCTGGAACTCGATACACTGCGCTTAACTCATGGGGCGGTGCAATACCCCTAAACGACGCATCAGGGGCAAGAATTTACGTGAACGATAAAGGAGAACAAGTTCCATCAACGACTCAAGGTGCTTTGCCTGCCTATCAACTTGCCCTGGTTGAATATACAGCACACGGAGCAAACCCTGACCATATTTACCGAAATGTACAAAATGCAGTTACAAATACCCTGAATATTTATACCACATATAATCTTCGATTACAAGACATACATGCTTTCAAATTTATGGTGGGAATGAATCGTGTAACGTATGATGCAAAAAATAACTGGTCGCAGATAGCGGACTTGGCAGACATCAACGATCCTCAGTTCGGGAAAGCCGTCGGAACACAAACTTCCGGAGGTAATACCTATTGGGACGCACAGCTTGGATTTTTCGGGCGACTCAATTACGCCTTCAAAGATAAATATCTGCTGGAGGCAAACCTCCGATACGACGGGAGTTCTAAATTTCCTGAAAGATTGTGGTGGCGCTGGTTTCCGTCTTTCTCGGCAGGATGGCGTGTAACCGAAGAACCCTGGATGCAATGGATTACTCCTGTAGTAACTTCAATGAAAATAAGAGGTTCGTGGGGTATTATTGGAGATCAAACGGTTCCCAACGGTTTATATGTTCCGACTATGTCGATTAATCAAACCAACTGGCTCGATACGGGAGGGAAAAAAGTTGTAGCTGTAGGTACCCCCGCGGCTGTATCAAGAGATATTACATGGCAAGATTTGGAAAGTACAAATTTTGGTGTTGATTTTCGTTTTTTCGATAGTAGTTTGGGTTTTACTTTCGATTGGTATCGGCGCGACACAAAAAATATGATTGTTCCGGGTGAGGATGTATCTTTTACATTTGGTGCCGGAGCACCCAAAGGGAATTTTGGCTCGATGAGAACCAATGGATGGGAAATTGCACTTGATTATAATCACCGATTTGAAAACGGAATTGGCATCAATGTCATGGGAACGTTGTCCGATGCTGTTACAACCATTTTAAAATATGGTGATACTAAAAGTATTGATGGTTGGTATAAAGGGAAAAAACACGGTGAAATTTGGGGCTACCGAACCGATCGTTTGTATCAAAAAGAAGATTTTGTGCTGGATGCCAATGGTAATCCACAAAAAATCACTCTTACCGAAAATGAAAGTAAAAAATATAAAGGAAAAGTGGCAAACAAATTATCGGATGTTAACGGAAAACCTGTATATCAAGTATTTTTACAAAACAGCTCAAATTTCTTTTTTGGTCCCGGTGATGTAAAATTCGTGGATTTAAACGGAGATGGCGAACTTGATGCCGGAAGCAAGTTATTAGACGATCACGGAGATTTAGAGATTATTGGCAATTCAACACCACGTTATGAATACGGTCTCCGATTGGGAGCCGATTATAAAGGGGTCGATTTATCGGTTTTTTTCCAGGGTGTAGGCAGCCGTCAGGTCTGGGGAGACGGATTTCTGGTAATTCCCGGCTATCATTCATCCGATGGTGCTATGCCTCAAGCTATAGCGGGCGACTTTTGGCGTCCCGACAGAACAGATGCTTTTTATCCTGCTCCTTATAATTTGAATGGAACCAACAACGCAAATAATATTCAGAGGCAATCGCGATATTTGCTGAATATGGCGTATTTGCGCGTTAAAAATATTACACTCGGATATTCTCTACCTCAACAAACATTAAACCATATTATGCTTAAGCAGGCAAGAATATATTTGTCGTTGGAAAACTTTTTTACCTTCGACAAATTAAGGGGTTTGCCCATCGATCCCGAAGTAATTTCCGGATATTCTATGTTTAATGAAACAAACTATAATTCCGGACGTACTGGCGTGGGCACACCTACATTCAAAACTGCATCATTAGGTTTACAAATAACATTTTAACAATATACGACAATGAAAAGAAATATATTATTATACAGTATTTTATTCTCAGCGATTCTTTGGGTGGGGGCTTGTTCGGATGTTTTGGATCGGCCTCAATTAAATGATATGAACGACGACACATATTGGCGCAACGAGTCCGACCTGAGATTGTTTTCCAATGGATTCTACCTCAACTATTTTGTAGGGTATAATAATACTTGGGGAACAGCATATGCTCCTTTACGCGGATATTATTTTAGTGACGATTTTTCGAATGCAAATGTTCAATCAAATTTTGAATCAAGTGTACCATCAAGTAGAGGCGGTACATCCGAAACTCCCGATATGCTCACACAATATGCAGGCCCAAGTTGGAATTTCGTATGGGTTAGAAAAAGCAACCTGTTTATCGACAGAATTGAAAACAAAGCAAAGCCATTAATCACAGACGAACAATATAAGCACTGGATGGGAGTGGCCCGTTTTTTTAGAGGATTTGAATATCATCGTCTCGTGAGTGTATTCGGAGATGTGCCTTATTACGACAAACTTTTTTCTGAAAAAGATTACGATGAAATGTATAAGGATAGAACACCACGTGGCGAAATAATGGATAAAGTGTATGATGATTTAAAATATGCTTTCGAAAACATTCGTTTGAACGATGGAGACAATGTGCTAAACAAATACATTGCTGCCGGATTCATTACGCGCATTATGCTTTTTGAAGGCACCTGGCAGAAATATCATAAGAACGATGTGGCAAGAGCAAAAAAATACCTGCAATTTGCAATAGATGCAGGAGATTTTGTGATGAACAGTGGTAAATACGATATCGATACCGATTTCCGATCACTTTTTGGATCTCAAGATTTGAAGGGTAACAAAGAAATGCTAATGTATAGACATTATGACGCAGCTCAAAGTGTAACACATCATATTGCTTCTTATTCCAACGGCTATGAATCGCAATCTTATGCAGCCAATTTATCGTTGGCAAAAGCTTTTCTTTGCAACGATGGAAAACCGTATAAACTATCAAGTGTACAATATGCTGATTCCCTCAACATAAAAAATATGATAAAAACACGCGATCCTCGTTTCGAAGCTACCTTTCAGGATGTACCCAAAGTGCAGTCTCCAACATTGCTATACGCAAGTAAATTCATCGATCGAACCGGCCCTACTTATTGGAATTCAGGTAATATTCCTTCCATCTATGGAAGCAATACGAATACAAATGATGCGCCTGTTTTGCGTTATTCGGAAGTGTTATTGAACTGGATCGAAGCGAAAGCGGAATTGGCTACGTTGGGTGAAGGAACCGTTTCTCAGACCGATATTGACAAATCTATTAATAAAATACGGAATCGTCCCTTAGATGCTGTAGCGATAGCTAAAGGAGTGAAAAAGACAGCGCCAATGATGTTATCTTCTTTACCTGAGGATCCGGATCGTGATCCCGATGTTCCTGCATTGATTTGGGAAATAAGAAGAGAA
Organism: Dysgonamonadaceae bacterium; assembly: GCA_029975415.1. Lineage (GTDB taxonomy): Bacteria > Bacteroidota > Bacteroidia > Bacteroidales > Dysgonomonadaceae > Seramator. The sequence goes on from JARKPE010000019.1 coordinate 35,526, forward strand.
CGAAGGATGGAATTCGTTTTTGAGTATTCGCGTTTATTGGATATTAAGCGTTGGAAAAAAATTCAGTATATGAATGGAACTGCTCACCCCGACAACTTGTTCGGTTTGTGGATAAACATTAAAGAAGAATTACCTTCGTATTTGGTTGATAGCAAAAAAGGAATACTGAAGGTTAGAAAAGCCGATGGTACAATCGTAACTTACGATGGCACTAATGCTGATCAAATGGTGGGCTTTTACATGATTGAAAAAGCTGTTGACAGACAGGCTTTTGATGACCGTGTATATCTTTCTCCCGTTGGAAAAGCCCAAATCGATCAATACAAAGACAAAGGCTATAAACTTACACAAACCCCCGGTTGGGAATAAATGCTGTTAAATATGCAACAAGCAGCCCTACATTGAGGTTGCTTGTTGCTTTTTAGACCGATCCTTTTGTAGTTTTGCATGCGTAATCAAAACCCAATTTTCATGAAAAAAATTTCAGTTGTTTTACTTATTTTGGTCACTCCTATTTTAGGATTCTCTCAAACTGCATGGATTAGGGTGAATCAGGTGGGTTATCTTCAAAATGATATGAAGGTGGCAGTATGGGTGAGTAAGGAGAAAAAAAATGTTTCAAGTTTTGAAGTCATCGATGTTCAAAGCGGGAAAGTGGTCTATTCGGGTAATAAAATCAGGAATATGGGCAAACAACCGGCTTTTGAATCATCGGCACGGTTGGATTTTTCCGATTTTTCTGTGCCCGGAAGATACCTTATAAAAGTGGGTGAAACAAAATCCGTTCCTTTTAAAATTGGCAACGATATTTATGCCGGAGCATCTGAAATTCCTTTGAAATATATGCGCCAGCAACGTTGCGGTTATAATCCGTTCTTGAAAGATTCCTGCCATGTATATGACGGAATTACGGTTGGCGATCCTGATGGGAAACGAGATGAAAGATATTATGACGTAGTTGGCGGATGGCACGATGCATCGGATTATTTACAATATGTCACCACTTCGGCAAATGCTGTCTATCAACTCTTGTTTGCCTACAGTCAATATCCCGATGCGTTTGCCGATCATTATCAGGCAAATGGCGACGAGGGCGCGAATGGCATTCCCGATATTTTGGATGAAGCTAAGTGGGGACTCGACTGGCTCGCGAAAATGAACCCCGATAAGGATACTTACTTCAATCAAATAGCCGATGATCGTGATCATGCCGGTATGGTTTTGCCTACGGAGCAAAAGGTGGATTATGGTTGGGGTGCGGGAAAAGAGCGTCCTGTGTATTTTTGCAGTCCGAAACCACAGGGCCTTTTCAAATATAAAAACCGCAGTACAGGATTGGCATCTACGCTGGGGAAATATACTTCATCCTTTGTTTTGGGAGCTAAACTTTTGGAATCTTATTATCCCGCATTTTCTGAAATGTTGCTCCAAAAGGCGAGGGATGCTTATCATAAAGGAGTGGAAAATCCCGGAGTGTGCCAAACAGCACCCGGCGGTGCTCCTTATTTTTATGAAGAAGACAACTGGGTTGACGATATGCAGTTGGCTGCTACCGAAATGTATAATGTTCTACGGAATAATGAATACCTGAATCAGGCTGTGCATTATGGTCGCATGGAGCCCGTTACGCCGTGGATGGGAGCCGATTCGGCACGTCATTATCAGTGGTATCCGTTTGTTAACCTTGGAAATTATCACCTGGCACTGCAAAACGATCATCCGGCGGTGAGAGCCGAATTTATTCGCAATATGCGAACCGGATTGCAACGAGTAAAAGACCGTGCACAGGATCTTGGCGATGCCTTTTTGAATGGCATTCCGTTTATCTGGTGTTCGAATAATCTTACTGTGGGATTTATTACTCAGTGTCGCCTTTATCATGAACTTACCGGTGACAATACCTTTATCGAAATAGAAACAGCCATGCGCGACTGGCTTTTGGGATGCAATCCGTGGGGAACTTCCATGATCGTGGATTATCCCGCTGGCGGGGATACGCCTGCTGATCCCCATTCTGCTTTTACCCATTTGCATGGAATGCCTATTACCGGCGGATTGGTTGACGGCCCTATTTATACTTCGATTTTTAATAGCCTTATCGGGATTTATTTGGCCAATGAGGATGAATATGCGCCTTTTCAGTCGGATTATGTGGTTTATCACGATGATTTTGCCGATTATTCTACGAATGAACCGACAATGGATGGTACGGCTTCGCTTTGTTTTTATTTGGGGTACTTAAATTCGCAAGCGAATGCAAATGAAAAAGTTTTGGGAGGAATTGTGCGTGGAAATCCTTCGGAAAAGAAATTGGCTCTAATTTTTACAGGACACGAATTTGCCGATGGTGCTCAGACCATTCGCAAGTCATTAAGAAAGAATGGGGTAAAGGCTTCTTTTTTCTTAACGGGTGATTTTTACAGAAAATTTCCCTCTCTTGCCGTGAATTTACAACATGATGGCCATTATCTCGGCCCTCATTCCGATACTCATGTGTTGTATGCCGATTGGGAAAAACGGGATTCGACATTGGTTTCTCGGGATACGTTTGAAAAAGATTTGAAAGATAATTATGCAACAATGGAAAAAATAGGGTTGAAAATGGAATCGAAGCGGTATTTTGTACCTCCTTATGAGTGGTATAACGGGCAAATCAGCAATTGGGCAAAAGCAATGCAGGTTCAACTAGTTAATTTTACACCGGGAACCACGTCCAATGCCGATTATACAACGCCTGACATGAACAACTATCTTTCATCTCAAACTATTTATCGGAATATTCTCGCTTATGAAGAGAAAAACACGCTTAATGGTTTTTTGCTGCTTATGCATATAGGCACCGATCCGAAACGTACCGACAAGTTATACAACCGGCTGGATGATCTGATTAAGGAACTGAAACATAGGGGATATGAATTTGTGCGAATTGATGGATTACTAAAGAATAGAGAATAATATTTTCTAACACCCATTATATTTAATTGAATAAATATTAATTATTTACTAATCTACCATTGTTCAGGTTTAGGATGTAAACCTCGTGTGCATTTTTATCATTTTTTCAAAATAAATCTGCGTCCATTGTATAAACCCGTCATAAAAGACAACTTACAATTTCTCCTTTCATATGCAAGATGAACTGAAAAATATTGTATTTTTGTTTGTCTAAAGCAAAGCTAAACTCTTACAAATTATCGGCATGGAAAATATATACAAACTATTTGTGGCATCTGTTGCCGGACTATTTTTATTTAGTTGTGCGGGAATCAGAACAATAACAATACAAACTAACGAACCCCCTCAAATACCTCTTCCCGAAACCGTGAACACTATTCTGATCATCAACAACGCAGGGAAACAACCCGATGACGTTGGACACACTTGGAAACAAGTTGGAAAAAGCGAGGCGAAAAAAGTGGAAGTAAAAACCGACAGCATATCCGTCATTTTCACCGAAGCTTTTACACAATTTTTATCGGAGGAAAATTACTTTGATAAAGTGATGATTTATGACAAACCGTTACGAACAGATCACCGTTTTTGGGAACAAATCGGATTAAACCCCGAAACAATGAATGATCTACGATTGCAGACAGGTGCAGACGCCATTCTTTCGCTCGAAAAATTGATGCTCCAGACCGAAAGAAATGATTATTTCAAACAAGAAGGCTATCCTTATGGAGTTATGGTGGGAAAAATTAATTCTATCATCCGAGTTTATATGCCCACGATGGAAGGAAAACTTCCTGCCGTCGAATTCACAGATAGTTTGAGATGGGAAGGATTCGACATTCACGACGGAAAAGCCTATGCTGATCTCATTCTTCCTTCCCACAAAGAAGCGATGGAAGATCTTGCATTGTATGCTGCAGAAAAAATGACTTACGTATTTGTTCCTCATTGGGAAACTCAAAGCAGGTGGTACTATACTTCAAATAATTCGCTGATGAAAGAGGCCGATGTTTTTGCCCGATCGAACAAATGGCCTGAAGCTATCTCAAAATGGAAGACCTATTATGACAAAACGAAAAAAAAATCGGATAAGGCTAAAGCAGCCAGCAACATTGCTTTTGCTTATGAAATGCTTGACGACTTAAATTCGGCACTCGAATGGATCTCGATTTCAAAACAACTGTTTGATCAATCAACAACAAATAATTCACTCGACCGAAAACGAGCCGAACTTTATAAAAATGAGATACAAAGGAGGAAGGGCAACTACGACAAATCGAATGCAATGAAACTGAATTGATATATTGTGCCGTAGTTGCTAAAACAAAATTTGATTCAATTAACACCCAACAACCCTCATACCGGTTTCCACTATAGAGGTAGTATGATTGAATAGAAAAAACGACCGTCTTGCAAAATATCATTTTCAAAAAAAGATTTTTACAGGCAAAATCCAAAAAAAATCATTCTACTCGCATTGATATTTAAAAAAATATTACCTTTGTGGTAGAATCTTCAAAAACGTATTCGAACATTCTACTGTTCTTGTTTATTTTTATTCATCACATTTACAATTAAGTTTATTTATTCAGGTTTGTTAATTTGAGTTCCACCAATCATCACATTCCGTAGATAATTGTCATAAAATTTATTATACTAAACCATACAGAGAATTCAATACATTATACATGGCTTATAACATTATCGAGCTTAACGAAAAGCTTACAACAGAATTACGCGCACTCGCTAAAGAAATGGGAATCAGGCGTCCCGACGCCTATAAAAAAGAAGAGCTCATCTACAAAATACTTGATGAGCAAGCGATTGCTGAAACAAAGAAATCGAAACAAAATCAATCAACATCCTCGCCGACATCAACTACAAAGTCGGAAACCAAGTCAGAAAAAAAACATACGCTTCAAAAACGATCTGTTTCGGAGTCTCCCGCAAAAAATTCTATCGTTACACAACAAGAATCCGAAAAAGAACTGTCGAGTCCTACTTCCGATTTAGCAGAAATTAGCGACAAACAGTTGCCACCTGGCTCGGAAAAGAAAGACGCAAAAAATGATCTTGTTACACAACCGGAAGACGAAAGTCAGGCAAAAAAAGAAGTAGATCCGAAAACGGAACAAAAGATGGTTACGAAACCAACTCAACTTGTTTTCAGGCCTTCAAAACAACGAACAGAGGAAAAACAAAATACCCCGCCACCTGTTATCCTTCCTCCGGTTGTAGCTGAAGACAAACCGGAAGAAAGCCCGTCGATACCCGAAGTAGAAGAACTTGCAGGGATAGAGAAACCTTCGTTAATGGAATTAGTATCCCCAGCTCCCCTGCAAGCTCGTTCTCAAACTTCTGCCCCAAAAAGTCAGAATCAAAACCAACATCAACAAAACAAACCCAATCCAACTTCTCCGAACGCGCCGAAGGATACCGAAAAAGAACCTTTATTCGATTTCGACGGAATTTTGACAGCATCCGGAGTATTGGAAATTATGTCTGAAGGATATGGTTTTCTGCGTTCTTCGGACTATAACTACATGTCGTCGCCTGACGATATTTACGTATCGCAATCGCAGATTCGCCTTTTCGGGTTAAAGACGGGCGACGTCGTAGAAGGTCCGATCCGTCCGCCAAAAGAAGGTGAAAAATTTTTCCCGCTCGTAAAAGTTGACAAGATCAACGGACGCAATCCTGAAGAGGTGCGCGACAGAGTTCCTTTTGATCATCTCAAGCCCTTGTTCCCGAACGAAAAATTTAATCTTACAAAAGGACACAACGACAACCTTTCGTGTAGAGTGGTTGATTTGTTTTCTCCTATTGGTAAAGGACAGCGTGGATTGATCGTTGCTCAACCCAAAACCGGAAAAACAATGTTGTTGAAAGATATAGCAAATGCTATTGCCGACAATCACCCCGAAGTATATATGATCATACTGCTTATTGACGAACGACCCGAAGAAGTTACAGACATGGAACGCAGTGTGAATGCGGAAGTAATTGCATCCACCTTTGATGAACCGGCTGATCGCCACGTAAAGATTGCCGAAATTGTGCTCAATAAAGCCCGTCGTCTCGTAGAATGCGGACACGATGTGGTTATCCTGCTCGATTCCATTACTCGATTGGCAAGAGCATACAATACCGTTCAACCGGCATCAGGAAAGGTGCTTTCGGGAGGAGTCGATGCCAATGCCCTTCACAAGCCCAAACGCTTTTTCGGGGCTGCTCGAAATATCGAAAATGGTGGGTCTCTCACTATTATTGCTACCGCTCTCACCGACACCGGTTCGAAGATGGACGACGTGATTTTCGAAGAATTCAAAGGAACAGGAAATATGGAATTGCAACTCGATCGCAAATTGTCTAACAAACGCATTTTCCCTGCTGTAGATATAATGGCATCCAGCACTCGTCGCGACGATCTGTTGCTATCTGAAGACGTGCTGAACAGAATGTGGATTTTACGTAATTTCCTATCCGATATGAATTCGGTTGAAGCTATGGAATTCCTTTTAGGCAGATTGAGACGGACCAAGAACAATGAAGAATTCTTGATATCAATGAATGATTGAATTTATTTGATCGATTCTAATAAATCCAGAAAGCAGCGATCGACAAATCGATCGCTGCTTTTTCTTTGAAATTCAAATCGCAATCAATCCCTGATTTGAAACACCCATTCGGGGTAAACTATATCATGAAGATATAGTCCATATCCAGGGGCAGAAGTTCCTGCCGATCGCCTGTCTTTTGCTTCAATAATTCTCCGGAAACTGTTTTCGTCAAGTCTGCCTCGACCCACTTCAAGCAATGTCCCCACAATAGCGCGTACCATGTTGCGAAGAAAACGATCGGCAGTGATCGTGAAAACCAAATCATATTCTCCTATTCGCTCCCAATAAGCATCGATTATATTGCAAAAATTTGTTTTTACATCGGTGTGCAATTTGCTAAAACTGATAAAATCGGTATATTCCTTCAAAATTTGTGCACAGCAATTCATTTTTTCGATATCCGGCTTATAAAAAATTCGATATTTTAGATCAAACAAAAACGGGTCTTTCCGAAGAGTAATAAAATATTTATAGGTACGCGATAAAGCGCTAAATCGAGCGTGAGCGTGAGCATCCACTTCTCGGATAGCGTAAACAGCAATATCTCGGGGTAAAAATCCGTTGAGCTTAAATACTAAATCGTTGGGATCGAAAGGTATACCCTCCCAATCGAAATGAGCGATCATTTTTCGGGCATGAACACCCGCATCGGTACGACCGGCACCCACCAAAGTAATTTCTCCACGCAAAATAATGGATAACGCATTTTGCACCACTTTTTGCACACTTTCTCCATTGGGCTGAATTTGCCATCCCACATAATTTTTCCCGTTGTATGCAAGAGTTATAAAAAAACGCGACATTGGAGAATAACTAACGAACTGTAATGTGAAAACAGGCTTGTTTTCGCTCATGCTTCACGTAACATCGATTCTGATTTTTCAAATCGAAAAGCACCTGTGCCAAAACGAGTTTCAAACGTTCCGGAGGTAATGATTGAAGCGCATCCGGATCAACGGGATCGAATCGCTTCCATGAAATATCGAAAGTGGTTCCATATCGATGCGACGAGTTTTCGACAGCATTTATATTTTTTTTGGTAAGACCCGCTATATCCTCGTCGGTGCGGGTAACGCTCGTCAAATACAATCTATAAAGTGGCAGATCTTTGCTATAAAGAGAATCGCGAAAATTTCGAGAAATTTCGATCAACAAACTTGCAGCCGAAGGAACCAAAAAAGGGATGGAATGTTTGAGATCATACATTTTGTAAAGTTCGAGTTCAACAGGCAGTCGCACCAGATCGTTCTTTAAGAGCTGCGTATCTACGCGGCTTTTCAAGGGCTCAATTCCGTTGCGAATAGCGGCCTCCAAATGTAAATCAGGTAAATCATTGAATTCGCGATTGTAGTTTCCGATAAAACGAGCCTTGTGTTCTCTGACGATAGGATCTATTTTAGTCTTGTGTTCATTTTCAGCATTACCTTTTCCACATTCTGTGAAAACAAAGGTCATCGCGATTACTATCAGCCATTGAAAATACTTCATATAATTGAGTTAAACCAGTCTCTATTTATTCATTTCGCGCAAGCGAATTTTCGTAACTACCTGTTTTGTATTTAGTGGAAAATCACCATCCATAATCCATGAATAGTAGCTGGGTTCGTTTTTGAAAACTTCGGAAACCGGTTTTCCCTTGTGTTTTCCAAAATTAAAAACTTCGATGCCTTTTTCGTTAAGCACGATTCTCCCCGCAAAATCGACATTGTTGTTGAAACTCGAAAATTCGTTGGACAACTTTTCGATATCATTTTCCAAATCGGGATATCGATCGAGCTGCGATTTCAAAACCTCGTAAGTAGCAAAGGTATCGGCTTCCGCCGAGTGAGCATTTTCGAGTTCCTTATTGCAATAAAATCTGTAAGCAGCCTCCAACGTACGTTGTTCTTTTTTGTGAAAAATAATTTGCACATCCACAAACTTGCGCTTGCTCATATCGAAATCAATTCCGGCACGCAAAAACTCTTCCGCAAGCATTGGTACATCGAAACGACTCGAATTGAAGCCTGCCAAATCGCACCCCTCTAACTGATCTGCCAAGGATTTGGCAATTTGCTTAAATGTAGGACAATCTTTTACATCTTCGTCGGAGATGCCATGAATAGCAGTGGCTTCGGGAGGGATAGGCATTTCGGGATTTATTCTGCGCGATTTAATTTCTTCCTTTCCGTTCGGATAAACTTTCAAGAAAGATATTTCTACGATTCTGTCTCTTGTTATATTGATACCGGTAGTTTCGAGATCAAAAAAAACCAACGGATTTTTAAGATTCAATTTCATTCGTGGATAAAATTTTTCTTCGATAATCAATCGTTAAGCATCATGGGCATGAGCAATGCAAGCATATCTTCGTTTTCCTCGTTTTCGGCAGGAAAAACGACTCCTGCGCGTGAAGGATCCGAGAGCTCGATACGGACGTCTGCCGAGGGGATGTTGTTGAGTATATCAATCAAAAATAAAGCTTTAAATCCGATATTGAGAACATTTCCGTGATAATTGCAAGGAATTGTTTCTTCGGCAGAAGTAAGAAAATTGATATCTTGGGCGGAAACAACAATGCTGTCTTCAGAAAATTGCATCTTGATCAGACCTATGGCCGGATTAGTAAAAACAGCTACACGCTTTAGCGCATTCAGTAAAGACAAACGATCGATGGTAACACTGTTTGGATTGTTTTTAGGAATAACCGAATTATAATTTGGATATCGTCCTTCGGTGAAGCGGCATAGCAAGGTATAGTCCTGCAGAACAATATAGGCCTGATCTTCGTCAAATCGTATTTCTACTTCGCCTGTTTCGCGTGGAAGCAGAGCTTTGAGCAGATTAGCCGGTTTTTTGGGAAAAATGAAAGATGATCGACCTTCGCACTTCACAGCCTTATTAATAAATCGCACCAATTTGTGGCCGTCAGATCCCACAAAGGTCAGACCCTCAGGTGTAAGATCAAAAAAGATACCATTCATAACTGGTCGTAATTCGTCATCGGCCGTTGCAAAAATCGTTCGATTAATGCCATTGAAAAGATCCTGCGCGCCGATTCGAAACGTCATTACATTATCGCTCAACTGTTTAGGTTCTGGATATTCCTCGCTTTTCAAGCCTATGAAGTTGTATTTACCGTTGTGGTAAAAAATATTTACCTCCAATGTGTCATCGTTTATCTCGAAAGTCACCGGCTGATCCGGCAATTCACGGAGCGGATCGAGTAAGTTTTTGGCATTGATTGCCACACTTCCATCGCTGCCTTCATTCGAAACATCAATCGTTGTTTGAAGACGGCTTTCGTTATCTGCAGCCGTCAACGACAATGTGTTTCCTTTCAATTCCAGTAAAAAACAATCCAAGATAGAGAGAGTCTTTTTCGAATTGATCACTCTGCTGATTGCCTGCAAATGATTGAGTAAGTTGGAACTTGATACGACAAATTTCATACGATTATGTTTTTATTATTTCTCTTGATCTACGATAAGTATGCCAAAGAAAAATTTTCCTCGATATAAAAAAACTACATAGGTTTGATAAATGGAAAACTTAAATTTTAGCAAATGATTAATTGAGCAAATTTAGATAATTTTCTCCAAACAGGCTAATTTTTTGAAGGAGATTGCAGACAGGAAAAATGAATTTTCAGCAAGGATAATTTATTTTCGATTGCGAGGATGATGTTCGATAATCTCCTGACGTAAAAAATTCCGATCGATATGTGTATAAATTTCGGTCGTGGTAATTTTCTGGTGACCCAACATTTCCTGTATCACACGAATGTTAGCTCCTCTTTCGAGCAAATGCGTGGCAAACGAATGACGAAATGTATGCGGACTGATTTCTTTCTTGATTTCAGCCAAATCTGCATATTCTTTGATAAATTGAAATATCATCGAACGCGAAAGCATAGATCCGGCCGATCGTCCGCGAGTACTTACAAATAGTATATCTTCACTTCCTCTTCGGATATTTATCAATTTACGATGTTGTTGATAATTTCTTATCTTTTGAATTGCGGTTTCGGAGATAGGCACCAAACGTTGTTTATTCCCTTTGCCTTCGACACGAATAAACCCTTCATTGAAATACAAATCCGAAAACTTGAGTGATGTAAGTTCGGAAATACGCAACCCGCAACTGTAAAGCGTCTCGATAATGGCATAATTTCGAGAACCCTCGACAGTAGAAACATCTATCACGCTCAATATCCGATCGATTTCTTCGACAGACAAAACTTGGGGCAATTTGTACCCTATTTTGGGAGCATCAACTAATTCCGAAGGATCATAATCGATATACCGATCAAGCAGCATAAACCTAAAAAAAGATTTTACGCCTGAGAGAATTCGGGCAACTGACCTCGGTGAGATATTTTGATTGTAAAGACAAGACAGAAAATCCTGAAGATGTATGTACGAAATATCTCGATAAGACAAATTGTGTTGTGAGACGTACGTAGAAAATTTTTGCAAATCTGTCATGTATGCTTCGATAGTATTTTTTGACAATCCCTTTTCGAGCAGCAAATATCTTTTATATTTTTCTTCGATCCTATTGTCAGGCATTTTTCTATGGAATTCTATGATTCTTTATTTGTGTGTTCAAGTTGTTCTTTCTCCCATACACGTGGCATTAAAAATGCCGAATATATCAGAAAAATCGACGCAATGAGCATCATTAAAAACCATATATTTTGCCGGCGAAACATAAAATAAATTCCTACCGCCATCAATACGCAAGCATATATGCGAAACATAAACAAACGCTTGCCTCTGATACTTTTGCCCGGATATGGATTTTTGACCGTGACAACAGAAAAAACAACAACACCAATAACCATCGTCCAAGTTGCAACTTCGGGCAAAACCATGTAGATAACAGCCGCAGCCAATATCAACACACACGAAAAGGCATAAATTATTTCCTTTGATTTTGTCATATATTCTTTTATCTTACCTATTTTAAAACTTACACTAATACTAACAGATTCAGTATCTATAATTTATACCGCCAAGAAAACCGATGCAACATTTTTTCTTGGAACAAGGCATTCGGATAATAAACCGGCAAGTAACAAAAAATGAATACTTTATGAAAACAAAGATGTTGCTTTTTTCTCAACAAAACTATTTTATTCGATGATGAAAACCTCTTCATTATCTTTCTTCATAAGATAATTTTCGCGCGCAAATTTTTCGAGATTATATTTATTGGATTGCAGTTCATTTAATTTCAATCGATTTGTATCAGATTGTGCTTGGTAAAACTCTATCTGAGATTTCAAATCTCTGATTTGTCGATCATACTCGATTCTTTTAAAAATACTGTTATCGCTAAAGAGAAAAAGCATAGCTAACAACATCACTATCACTATCCACTGATAATGATTCATTCCTAACAAACTAAAACGCATTTTCGTTTCTTTTTCGCCCATTTGTCACATAGTGATATTTGTTATCCTGCAAAATTAATCATATTTTTCACTCGTCAGAAATTGCAGACAACTAAATAATAAAGATATTAATGTTATATTTGTAAAATTACATCAAAAAAACGTACCTTTACGAATTATTGCAAAAAACCAATTTGACTGAATGTATGAACCGAAAAAATCTTCTTGCTTTTTTTACAATTTTATTTTGTACTAATCAAGCATTTAGCTGCACCAATTTTTTAATCGGAAAAAGAGCCTCAAAAGATGGCTCAACGATTATTTCTTATGCTGCCGATTCATTTGGACTCTATGGCGAACTATATCACTGGCCGGCTTCTACTCACCGAGAAGGCGAAATGCTCAAGGTTTATGAATGGGATACGGGCAAATATCTGGGAGAAATCCATCAAGTACGACAAACATATAACGTAATCGGGAATATTAACGAATATCAGGTTGCGATTGGAGAAACTACCTTCGGTGGCCGAGAAGAACTTATCGACACGACCGCAATTATCGATTATGGTAGCTTGATTTATATAGCTTTGCAAAGATCCAAAACTGCTCGCGAAGCCATCAAAGTGATGACAGATCTTGTTGCTCAATACGGATATTACAGCTCGGGCGAATCGTTTTCGATAGCCGATCCCAACGAGATTTGGATTATGGAAATGATTGGCAAAGGACCCGGAAACAAAGGAGCGGTCTGGGTTGCCATCCGCATCCCCGACGACTGCGTCTCGGCACATGCCAACCAGGCACGGATTCAACAGTTTCCACTTAACGATCCTCAAAACTGTCTTTACTCCCCCGATGTCATTTCTTTCGCTCGAGAAAAAGGTTATTTCGAAGGCATCGACAGCGATTTCAGTTTTTCCCGTGCATATGCACCACTTGATTTCGGTGCTCAACGATTTTGCGAAGCGCGTGTATGGTCGTTTTTCAATCATGTGAATAAAGACATGGCTCGATATGTTTCATATGCCAAAGGAGAAACCACAGATCCCATGCCCCTCTACATCAAACCCGATCGGCTAATCTCAATAGATGAAGCACAATCCTACATGCGCGATCATTATGAGGGTACCGACCTCGACTGGCGCTACGATCTTGGAGCCGGACCTTTTCAGTGTCCGTATCGGTGGTCACCATTGACGTGGACTGTGGATTCGATCGAATATTTCAACGAGCGCCCCATCGCAACCCAGCAAACAGGATTTTCTTTCGTAGCACAAATGCGATCGTGGCTGCCCAACCAAATTGGAGGAATCCTGTGGTTCGGAGTTGACGACGCCGCTCAAAACGTATATTATCCCGTTTACTGCGGAAACACTTCAGTTGCCGAAGAAATGAGAGTAGGTAATGGCGATTTGCTCACCTTCTCGTGGAATTCGGCTTTTTGGATACACAACTGGGTTTCGAATATGGTTTACGGCAAATACAATTATATGATTAAAGATGTAGAAAAAGTTCAACGCAAGCTCGAAGAGTCTTTTCGTGAGCAACAACCTCAAATCGAAAATGAAGCCTTGCAACTTTACAAAAAATCAGAGACAGAATCCATTGATTTTCTGACTAATTATACAAACACTCAAATCTCAAACGGGATATCGGAATGGAAAAAACTTGGCGAATATCTGCTCGTAAAATATATCGATGGTGTGGTAAAGAAAGAAGAAAACGGTAAATTTAAAAGGAATCCTCATGGATTGCCCGAATTTCCATCACGACCGGGTTATCCCGAAGAATATCGCCGAGCTGTGATAAGAGAAACGGGCGACCGTTATAAGGTACCTGAAACAACAAAATAAGACATAAGAAATAATCAACTATAATCTTTTTTAGAGTTATGGACAACGAAACATTGTTATCACGCGTTACAGCAAGAGCTCAAGAATGGCTCAATGGAAACTACGACGCCGAAACGAAAGCCGAAGTTCAGAAAATGCTCGATGACGAAGACAAGACAGCTCTCATCGATGCATTTTATAAAGATCTGGAATTCGGAACCGGCGGTTTGCGCGGAATTATGGGTGCAGGAACCAACAGGATGAATATTTATACAGTTGGTGCAGCCACACAGGGACTATCCAATTATTTGCTGAAAGAATTTGCCAACAAACCCGAAATAAAAGTGGTTATTGGACACGATTGCAGAAACAATAGCCGTAAGTTCGCCGAAATATCGGCTGATATTTTCAGCGCCAATGGCATTAAAGTTTATCTTTTCGAAAGTTTGCGACCTACGCCCGAAGTGTCTTTCGCCATACGAAAGCTGGGATGTCAAAGCGGAATCATGATCACCGCATCACATAATCCGAAAGAATATAACGGCTACAAAGCCTATTGGAATGACGGCGCTCAGGTACTTGCTCCTCACGATCATCAAATCATCGCCGAAGTAAATCGAATCAAATCGAACGACGAGATCAAATTTACTGGCAAAAAGGAGCTGATAGAAACGCTCGGCAAGGATATGGACCAAGCGTTCATTGATGAAGTAAAAAAACTGGTTCTTTCACCTGAGGCCATAGAACATCAAAAAGATTTGAAAATCGTATATACTCCACTTCACGGCACCGGCATAACAATGGTTCCCGATGCGTTGAAGGCTATTGGATTTACAAATATCATTGATGTCCCCGAGCAGAATGTAATCAGCGGCGATTTTCCAACTGTTATCTCACCCAATCCCGAAGAACCTGCCGCTCTGGATTTGGCAATTAAAAAAGCAATAGAAACAGAGGCGGACATTGTTATGGCTACCGATCCCGATGCCGATCGTATAGGAACCGCTATACGCGATGCGGAAGGCAATTTTATTCTCGTAAATGGTAATCAAACGCTGCTTATTCTTATATATTACCTCATTACAAGGCGACGCGAACTCAACAAATTATCTCCGAAGGATTACGCCGTGAAAACGATCGTAACCACAGAACTTGCAGCCACAATAGCTAAGCGCAACGGAGTGGAAATTTACGATTGCTACACCGGTTTTAAGTGGATCGCTGACGTCATTCGCAAAAACGAA
>JARKPE010000045.1 GCA_029975415.1 Dysgonamonadaceae bacterium
ATCAACTCAAGAAAAAGGGTATTCGTCACGAATGGAATGAGTTGGTACGGGTAATGAAAACGCAGGTTTTGGTAACCACGCGAGCCACACGGAATGATGGTGCACGTGTTGAAATACGACAATGTACGGAACCGGAAGAGAAACTCAATCAAATTCTGACCGCACTGGATATAAAAACACCTCTGATAAGAAGAAAAAAATTTGTGTGGCACCCAAAGGCTCCTCCTCAAAAAAACATCCACTCTATTACTGGTACTTAGCTCCATAATACCTGCAATGTGGGTTAATCCTCGGTATCATTATCGGCATTATCCCCTATAGCATTTGACTTCCCAAGTGATTTTTGTTTTTCATACGGAAAAATTTTATCCAATCCTAGTATGATCAAATAAAAAACTGCCATGAAAACGAACACTCCGACTATGCCTAACCCTGCAATTTGTAATGCTTTGTCTAAAACAGATGATTCCATAATTCAAAAAATATTTTATGCAAATAAGGGCACCAATGTCAAAATAATACCTCCAACAATCACAGATCCAATCTGGCCTCCTACATTAGCGCTTATGGCCGGCATAAGCAAATAATTATACGGATCTTCTTTTTGTCCCATCTGATGAATAACACGTGCGGACATCGGAAAAGCTGAAATACCGCAAGCTCCTATCATCGGATTAATTTTGTTTCCATCCTTGCGGAAAAGATTCATAAACTTAGCAAAAATTACGCCCCCGAAAGTATCGAACACGAATGCAAAAAGACCTAGTGCGATGATTAACAGCGTATCAAGACGAACAAATCGGTCGGACGTCATTGTGCTGGCAATGGTTATTCCCAATAATATCGTAACAAGGCTTGCCAGTTCGTTTTGAGCGGCCAGCGACAATTTGTTAAGAACTCCGCATTCGCGAATCAGATTGCCAAACATCAAAAATCCGATTAGCGGCAGCGACGAAGGTGCAATGATACCGGCCACAATGGTAACGACAATCGGGAAAAGAATCAGCGAAGTCTTGGATATTTTCATATTGTAGTTTCCGGCAGATGTCATGCGTATTTGACGTTCTTTTTTCGATGTCAGCAAGCGAATAACGGGAGGTTGAATAATCGGCACTAATGCCATATAAGAATAAGCAGCTACCGATATCGGCCCTAATAAATTTGGAGCAAATCTTGTGGCCACAACGATGGACGTAGGTCCATCGGCAGCACCGATTATACCGATTGAAGCAGCTTCCCTCAAATCGTATCCCAACAAACTGGCGAAAATCATGGTCATGAAAATTCCAAATTGAGCAGCAGCGCCGAATAGCAAGAGCGAAGGATTTCGAAACAAGGGCGAAAAATCGATCATCGCTCCTATAGCAATGAATATGAGCAACGGAAATATTTCGGTAGCAATGCCGGCTTTGAAAAAAGTGTCGAGCACACCCTCAACCATTTCTCCTGTAGCAGGATCGATTTGTGTGATAGCCGAAGTAAAAGGTATATTGACCAGGATAGCTCCAAATCCGATAGGAAGCAACAGTGTCGGTTCATATTCCTTCGCAATAGCCAAATAAATTAAAATAAGTCCGATTGCTATCATCACCAGATCTTGCCATGTCATTCCGGCAATTGCAGGGAGCAGCTGTTGAAATTCTAATTCCATAATCTACTAATTAAAAACTATTCGTAAACTGTCCTCAAATTTAAATAAACAGTATTAAATCTGAAGGAAGGTTACGAATAGTCGTATGATTTAAATTCAGTATAAAAATCCGAGCATGATACCGGCAGCTACGGCTGAACCAATTACACCGGCAACATTTGGACCCATAGCATGCATCAATAGATAGTTGGAAGGATCATACTCCAATCCAACCACCTGCGAGATTCGAGCCGAATCGGGAACGGCTGAAACGCCCGCATTTCCGATAAGCGGATTTATTTTGTTGTCCTTTGGCAAAAACAAATTGAAAATCTTTACAAAAAGAATTCCGGCTATGGTTGCTATCACAAAAGACAAGGCACCTATGGCAAAAACTTTTATCGACTGGCTTGTCAAAAAAGTAGTAGCTTGAGTTGAGGCTCCAACGGTAAGACCTAACAATATTGTTACAATATCGATCATCGGACCCCTTGCCGTTTCGGCCAACCTTCGAGTCACGCCCGATTCTTTCAACATGTTTCCGAAAAACAACATACCAAGCAACGGCAATCCGGACGGAACAATAAATGCGGTGAGCAATAATCCTACTATGGGAAATAAAATTTTTTCGGTTTGAGATACAACTCTTGGCACTTTCATTCGGATAACGCGCTCTTTTTTAGTGGTCAACAGACGCATAAATGGAGGTTGTATTATCGGTACCAGAGCCATGTAGGAATATGCCGAAATGGCAATTGCCCCCATCAAGTTTGGAGCAAGTTTTGATGAAAGGAAAATAGCAGTCGGTCCATCGGCCCCACCAATAATCCCGATAGCTCCCGCTTGGTTTGGCTCAAATCCGGAATTAAGGGCTATAATGTATGCTCCAAAAATACCAAATTGACAAGCTGCACCGATGAGAATAAGTTTGGGATTTGCTATCAAGGCTGAAAAATCGGTCATCGCTCCTATCCCTAAAAAGATGAGAGGCGGATACCAACCTTGCAGCACACCCTGATACAAAATATTCAACACCGAACCTTCCTCATAAATACCAACTCTGAGATTTGCTGCTTCATTAAAGGGTATATTTCCAATTAGAATTCCAAATCCGATTGGAATTAATAGAAGAGGTTCAAATTCAAACTTGATGGCCAAGAATATAAATAGCAGACCCACAAGGATCATGATCAAGTGTCCTGTTTCGACATTGGCGAATCCAGTGTACCCCCAGAATGTTTGCAGATTATCTGTCAATGATAATAGGATATTCATTTTGATTGTGTTTATTCGATTACTACCAATTCGGCTCCCTCGAGAACAGAATCTCCTTTGTGAACCAAGATTTTGGAAATTTTACCATCCATGTTAGCCAGAATGTTGTTTTCCATCTTCATGGCCTCAAGCACCATTAGTGTTTGCCCTTTTTTCACAACATCTCCTTCTTTACAACGGATGTCAAGAATAACTCCGGGTAATGGTGACTGTATGGCGCTAATGTTTTTTTTGTCGTCAGCAGGACGAGAAACAACAGGAGTTTGCACCGTTTTTGGAGTAGGCGCAGGAGCAGCCTCAGAATTTGGGCGTTTTACGCCAGCCACTGTTTTTTTAGATTTGGAGTCCATCTCTACAACGTAAGGTGTACCATTAACTTCCAACTCTATCACATCGTTTTCGATTTTGTTAACGGTGACACGATATGGAGTACCATTGATTTTATAATTAAATTCTTTCATGTTCTTTTATGAATATTGTTTTTTGAATTTGTGTTAGATTGCTACTATCTTCGCGGATTACGTCGCAAGGTTTGAGTCTTCGAGCTCCAGGGTGAATAATTTCTTTGTATTTGTTGAATTGTCAATACACTAGGTTCCACATCATGCTGATCATCCATTAATTCGTGGATTGCCGCAGAAATTGCCGCAATCTCATCTCCCGTGATTGAACTATCAGAAGATATTTCGACATTTTTCGGATCGGACTTTTTGTCTGTCCTTTTTTTGGACATTTTGCTGGCGGTATTTCCAATTGTATTGAAAATTAAAAAAAGTAAAATCAATCCAACAAACACAACGAGCATCGAAGTAATCGTCAACATCAAACCTTCTTGATCTGTTTCTTTGAGGGAAACGATCTTCGGATTTTCTCCAACAACCTGATTGTTACTACTGGGCGTTGCTCTATCGAGAACCTTAGCTAAGATATTTCCCGAATTATCATATTTCACTCCGTCTATTTCGTATCCATAAGTGCGATCAGCTTCCATACCTGCAGGAATGGTTATCTCATCCAACAAAGTCTTGCCGTCTACATCATAAAGTGCGATATAGGTTTCCCGAGTGGGATCAATCTTAAAATTAGTATGAAATGTACCATGAAATGGCTCATTGTCAGCCCAAAACAACCTATGTTGATGCGGTTTGATCTGGGTTAAAACATCTCCTAGCGGAATTGCATACATTTTGGGATTGTTTTTGTCAGTAGTCAAAAACATTCCGCCGACATTTTTCGTAGCTGCCGTGTTATTGTAAATTTCAATCCATGCATTTCGCTGTCCAAATTCATCCATATAATTGCTTTCGTTGACAGTCATTACCTCATTGATCACAAGTTGAGGATTTTTTATTTTTTTCCCACATGCAGTAAGAGAAAGCGATAAAATAGCGACAACGAAAAGAATGTTTCGTTTCAGTTTAATCATATTTACATCAATTATAACGGTAAATTATCGTGTTTTTTTGGAGGATTTTCCAGCTTTTTAGTCTGCAATTGCTGCAATGCACGTATGATACGGAAACGAGTGTTTCGAGGTTCGATAATATCGTCGATATATCCATAACGCGCAGCATTGTACGGGTTTGCAAACAGATCGGTATATTCCTTTCTCTTAGCTTCTATCAAAGCCGTTTGTTTAGCAGGATCTTTCTCTTCGCTGATTTCTTTGCTGAACAATACTTCAACTGCGCCTTCGGCTCCCATTACGGCGATTTCGGCCGTGGGCCAAGCGTAATTGACGTCGCCACGAAGTTGCTTGCAACTCATTACGATATGAGCTCCTCCGTATGATTTGCGCAACGTAACGGTAACTTTCGGAACGGTGGCCTCTCCGTATGCATATAGCAATTTGGCTCCATGAGTAATCACGCCACCATATTCCTGCCCTGTTCCGGGAAGAAATCCGGGAACATCCACAAGCGAGACTATCGGAATATTGAATGCGTCGCAAAAGCGCACAAAACGCGCTCCTTTACGTGAAGCATTGATATCGAGCACACCGGCAAGAAACTTGGGCTGATTGGCAACAACTCCAACAGATTGTCCATTGAAACGAGCAAAGCCTACAATGATGTTTTTGGCATAATCGGCATGTACTTCAAGAAATTCGCCTTTATCGACGATGGCTCCAATCACCTGATACATATCATACGGTTTGTTAGGGCTATCCGGTATGATCTCATTGAGAGAATCTTCGAGACGATCGATGGGATCGTCGTTTGGTACCACAGGAGGTTCTTCGAGATTGTTTTGCGGCAAATAACTCAACAAGCGACGCATCAGTTTCAATCCTTCTTCTTCCGTTTCTACAGAAAATTGAGAAACACCCGATTTGGAGCTGTGAATGCGAGCGCCTCCCAAATCTTCTTGTGTAACATCTTCTCCGGTAACAGTTTTCACGACTTTTGGTCCCGTCAAAAACATGTAAGAAGTACCTTCGGTCATCATTATAAAATCTGTGAGAGCAGGAGAATACACTGCACCCCCTGCGCACGGGCCAAAAATACCCGAAATTTGTGGCACTACTCCCGAAGCCAAGATGTTGCGTTGAAAAATTTCGGCATATCCTGCAAGGGCGTTTATACCTTCTTGAATGCGAGCCCCACCCGAATCGTTGATTCCGATAATGGGTGCACCCATTTTCATGGCTTGATCCATGACTTTACAAATTTTTTGCGATTGCATTTCAGAAAGAGAACCTCCAAAAACTGTAAAATCCTGCGCATATACATACACAAGCCTACCGTCGATAGTTCCGTAACCGGTTACTACTCCATCACCCAAAAATTTGGTTTTATCCATGCCGAAATTAGTGCAACGGTGCTCAACAAACATATCGAACTCTTCGAAACTGCCTTCGTCCAGAAGCATGGCGATACGTTCACGCGCTGTGTATTTTCCTTTCAGGTGTTGCGATTCGATTCTTTTTTCGCCTCCACCTAAGCGAGCTTTTTCGCGAAGCTGTATTAGCTCTTTAACTTTTTCGAGTTGACTGCTCATAAAAATTTCTTGTATTTATGTGATTGTTTAATTTTTTTCTTGTTACCTGTAAACAGGTAAAACTGCAAATATCGAGATTTTATTTGTCCGTGTGTGGATGTTCACACAATTCGGTAAGTACACCTCCGGTGGATTTTGGATGCAGAAAAGCGATATTCAAACCTTCCGCGCCCGGACGTGATTCGGCATCGATCAGACGAATCCCTTTAGCTTCAATTTCTTTCAAAGCCTCATTTACGTTGTTTGTAGCATAAGCAATGTGATGAATTCCTTCGCCTTTTTTTTCGATAAATTTGGCAATCGTACTTTCATCACTCGTTGGCTCGAGCAATTCGATTTTCGTCTCTCCGACCTTAAAAAAAGCTGTTTTAACTTTCTGGTCTTCAACCGTTTCGATATTATAGCACTTTAGGCCAAGAACGCCCTCGTAATATGGGAGTTGTTCTTCGATACTTTTTACGGCAATACCAATGTGTTCAATGTGTGTAATTTCCATTTTTTATATGATATCATTAAAAATAATACTAAAAAAAACTTGTGTATGGTGCAAATTTAAATTTCAAACAGAAAAATCAAATCGAATTTAGATCGACGAAATTCGCAAAACTTCCAATAATTCGTCACTTATCTCGCGTTCTTTTTTGATAGCGCGTTTAAAAGGGATATACACAATTTCGTTTTCATGGATGCCGATCATAACGTTTCGTTGATCTTCGAGCAAAGCCCTGATAGCAGCTACCCCCATACGTGAAGCGAGGATTCGGTCCTGTGCCGAAGGCGATCCTCCACGTTGCAAGTGCCCAAGAATGGAAACTCTTACATCGTATTGAGGGTACTCGGTTTTCACACGTTCTGCTAACTTGAGTGCTCCGCCGGTAATTTCACTTTCGGTTACCAACACCAAACTACTGTTTTTCGACTTTCTGAAGCCTTGTTCGATAAGGTCGCTCAATTGATCTTTTTCAATGCTGATTTCAGGTATGATAGCGGCTTCGGCACCTGAGGCAATAGCGCTGTTTAGAGCTAAATAGCCACAATTGCGTCCCATTACTTCTATAAAAAACAATCGCTCATGCGAGGTGGCTGTATCGCGTATCTTGTCCACAGATTGCATAATAGTGTTAAGAGCGGTATCATAACCGATCGTAACATCTGTTCCGTACAGATCATTGTCAATAGTACCGGGGAGCCCAACAATAGGCACATCAAATTCGTTTGCGAAAATATTAGCTCCTGTAAGCGAGCCATCGCCACCTATTACGACAAGAGCGTCTATTTCTTCACGCTGCATTGTTTCGTAAGCAACTTTTCGACCTTCAGGTGTTAAAAATTCAGCACAACGCGCGGTTTTAAGGATCGTACCACCTTGCTGAATGATATTACTGACACTGTTTGTTTTAAATTCGCTAATTTCACCGGTGATCAATCCTTTGTAACCTCGATAAATACCTTTTACGCGAATTCCGTCAAAAATTGCAGCACGAGTAACCGACCTTATAGCCGCATTCATACCCGGAGCATCGCCTCCAGAAGTAAGAACACCTATACATTTAATGTTTGAAGTCATAATGGATGATTTTGTCGTCGAGGAAGATAACCTCTTTCCAAACACATTTTATGAGCTGCAAAGGTATGACTTTTTTTATTTTATTCAAAAAAAGCTGCTTAAAAAGCAGCTTTTTCTATCGGAGAAGTGGAGATTTTCGAATGTATTAAGTTTGCCACGGCCTCCATCTGCCACTGGGGAGTGGAAGTGGCGCCGCAAATGCCAATTGACACATCACTGGAAATAAGTGAAAGATCCACTTCTTCGGGGGTGTGAATAAGATACGAATTTGGATTGATTTTTTTGCATTCGGCAAAAAGGACTTTTCCGTTTGAACTTTTTTCGCCGGCAATAAAGAAGATGATATCATGCTGCTTGGCAAATTCTTTGATGTTTGGTACACGGTTTGAAACCTGACGACATATCGTATCGAAAAATTCAAATTTAGCATCACCCTGCATTCTCGATTCAATAATTTTGGCAATTTCCAGAAAACCTTCCAACGGTTTTGTCGTTTGCGAAAAAAGATTTATATCACGGGTGAAGTCAAGTTTGTCGAGGTCTTCTTTATTTTCGATAATAATAGCCGTTTCTTCCGTCTGGCCTATCAACCCATTTACCTCGGCATGACCTTTTTTTCCGTAAATGACGATTTGTGGTTGATGATCGGCAGTCTCGTTGTACTTCCTTTTGATTCGTTTTTGTAGTCCAAGCACAACGGGACACGAAGCATCTATAATTTCGATGTTATTTTCACGGGCAATTTCATACGTGCTTGGGGGTTCACCATGTGCTCGCAAAAGTACACGCACATTTTTCAATTGTTTGAATTGCTCATGATCAATGGTTATCAACCCCAATTTAGAGAGGCGTTCAACCTCCAGACCGTTGTGAACCAAATCTCCCAAACAATACAATGTACCGCCCTTTTTCAGTTCCTCTTCAGCTTTACTAATGGCTTTGGCTACGCCAAAACAGCATCCCGACTGCCGATCAATTTCTATTTTATTCATTTTCTTTTGTGATTTTGTTAAACATATCGATCGCCCATTGAAGCTGACCTTCAATTGAGAGATTCGAGTTATCTAATTCGATTGCGTCGTCGGCTTTTCGCAATGGACTTTCAGATCGGTTCGTATCGCGATAGTCACGTTCTCTGACATTAGAGAGCACTTCCTCGTAAGAAGGATTCTCTCCTTTGGATTTCATTTCATCAAACCGTCTTTGAGCTCGAATTTCGGGCGAAGCAGTAAGAAATATTTTTAATTCTGCATCCGGAAACACTACGGTTCCTATATCACGCCCATCCATCACAACCCCTTTGTCTTTCCCCATTTGTTGTTGACGACGTACCAATTCCCCACGAACAAACTTAAGCGTGCTAACTCTGCTGGCAGCGTTGGCAACTTCAAGCGATCGAATTTCTTTTTCGATATTTTCGCCATTCAAATAAATATCTTGCCCTCCTTGCGAGTTGGGTTCGAAGGATATATGGATTTCGTGAAGATGTTTTTTCAAGGCTTCTTCATCGATACTTGTTTCGTTCATCCATCCGTGACGTAATGCGGAAAGAGCCACTGCCCGATACATTGCACCACTATCTATATAAGTATATCCCAATGCTTTTGCCAAACCTTTGGCTAATGTACTTTTTCCGCAAGACGAATATCCATCTATGGCAATGTTGATTTTTTTCATCAAGTCAATCTTTTCAAATTGTTTAAACAAAAAGAAACCTCATATTGTTTTGGCTTGTGTAATTTTCATAGATTATCCCCATTGGTATTTTGATGACACAAATATTTATAATTAACTGAATAATAGATACATAAAAAATAAATGTTTATGAAAATATTCCAATACTATTTTTCTACCGGAAATTAATCTAAAAAAAGTTTGTTATTTGCTTGCTATTTTTCGAGGTTCTTCCTAATTTTGTGGACGAGCACATTTACCGAGTCGTATCGACATTTTCCATATATCCATATAAATGCCGAATGAAATGTCGATCTTATTTGCTTTTTAAAAAATGGAGAAAATATGAGAAAAACACTTCTTATTGTTGCAGGAATATTGATTTCCGTGTTGACGATGGCTCAAAACCGTCCAGATCCGAAACCGGCAGCGGACACCTTCGAAAAATTCAAGGTTGCAATGGCCGGATATACATTTGCCAAATTCGATCTCGACAAGACCCTCGAAACGATGCAAAAATGCGATGTACATTATCTTTGCATCAAAGATTTTCATTTGCCGCTTAACAGCTCGGACGAACAAATTGCGGCATTTCATGCCAAATTGAAATCGAAAGGTGTTACGGGATATGCCGTCGGACCTATCTACATGCGTTCGAAAGACGAAATTGACAAGGCATTCGAATATGCCAAGCGTGTGGGTGTCGATCTGATTGTAGGCGTTCCCAATTACGAATTGCTTCCTTATGTAGATCAAAAAGTAAAAGAATATAATTTTCAGTACGCCATTCATTTGCATGGCCCCGATATGCCGCTATATCCTGATGCGGAGGATGTATGGAATCATGTGAAAGATCTGGATCCTCGTATCGGCATGTGTCTGGATATTGGTCATGATACACGCAATGGAAAAGATCCGGTGAAAGATCTCGAAATGTATCATACGCGCGTTTTCGATATTCATATAAAAGATGTTACGGGTAACACTAAGCAAGGTTATTCGGTTGAAGTTGGTCGCGGTATTATCGATTTTCCGGCTTTCGTAAATATGCTCCGCAAAGTGGGCTATACTGGAAAATGCAGCCTGGAGCACGAACGCAACATGGACGATCCATTTATCGGAATTGCCGAATCGATTGGCTATTTTAGGGGTGTGATTGCCACAACGGCAAAGCACAACAAATAGGTTTTTAAACTCTCTCAATTTTTCTTGCGGGATTGAATTCGTCGATGAATTTGATCCCGTTTTTTGTGTTTTTAGCCGAAGTTATTTTCGAAATAAAAAAAGCTGTAGGTAACGAAATTTTTGTTTAACTTATTTTCTTTACTTTTGCACTCTCGTACTCGTAAAAAACCGAATTGTGATAACAACATTAATTATCGTCATAACTGTTTTTGTTTCGATTTCGGCATTTCGAAACCGACAGTTGATGAACCAACTGATTTTTTATCCTCCGGCTGTTCGTCAGGGACAGGGCTATCGGTTGTTTACCTATGGCTTTCTTCATGCCGATTATATGCATCTGCTGTTTAATATGTTCACATTCTATCTTTTTGGTAGTGAGATAGAACGTGTATGGCGAACTATGCTTGGAAAAGAAATCGGTTCGATTGCCTTTATCGCATTATATACATCAGCCGTCGTGATATCCATTTTGCCAACCTATAGACATGAACGCGACAACGATCACTATTTTGGTCTTGGGGCTTCGGGCGCAGTGTCGGCTGTTGTTTTTGCATATGTGTTGATTAATCCGATGAGTTATATGGGAATCATGTTTATTCCGATTTGGTTTCCGGCATTTCTTTTTGGTTTCATGTTTATTGCTATTTCTGTATATCTCGATAAACATCAGGCAGGAAGAATCAATCATCTGGCACACGTGGCAGGAGGAATCTACGGCATTCTATTTACCGTAATCGTCTTTCTGGCCTTTGCCGACATCAATTTGTTGCGTTCGTTTATCGATCAGATTCATATTCGCTCGATTGGCGATTTGATCCGTTTCGGATATTGATTTTAAGAGTCAAGAATCAAGAACCATTCTTCAACCTCTGAATTTTTGTTTGTCTGTGTGTCGATTGAAAATTATCATGTAAATTTGCAGAAAGGAACAGAAATGAATAAACCTTCGCTCTATTTGATTCCGGTTACGTTGGGCGATTCGCCACTTCAAAAAGTTTTGCCCGAATATAATTTGCAAATTGTTTCGACGCTCAAGTTTTTTATTGTTGAAAATGTGCGTGATGCTCGGCGTTTTTTGAAAAGATGTAATCGAAACATCGATATAGATGCTCTCACTTTTTTTGAACTTAACGAACATACCGATCGGAATGTCATAAAGCCGTTTCTCGATCCGTTGCGGCAAGGCAACGATATGGGATTAATATCTGATGTGGGATGTCCTGCCGTCGCCGATCCGGGTGCCGATATTGTAGCTATTGCTCAAAACGAAGGATTCAAGGTGGTTCCGCTGGTTGGCCCATCTTCGTTGTTGATGGCATTGATGGCTTCGGGATTCAACGGACAGCGCTTTGCATTCAACGGATATCTGCCGGTGGAAGCCGGTGAGCGTGCGAAAAAACTCAAGCAGATGGAGTCGAGAGCTTATCAGGAGGATCAAACCCAAATTTTTATAGAAACGCCTTATCGTAATCAAAAGCTGGCGGAAGATATTTTGCTGCATTGCCGACCTCAAACCCGATTGTGTATTGCCATGAACATTTCTCTCGAAGATGAGTTTATAATAACAAAGAGCGTGAAAGCATGGAAAAACCATGTGCCTGACATGCACAAAAAGTGTTGTGTTTTTCTTTTATTTCACGATTGATGCACTATGAATAGAAATAATTTGGCCATCCGCCGCAACGTTTCCCTCAAACCTTACAATTCTTTTCGGACGCAGGCAACTGCCGCTTTTTTTTGCCACCCCAAAACGAATGAAGAATTGATGACAATTTTGAAGGAATTTTCGAATGAAAAAATGTTGGTTCTCGGCGCCGGATGTAATTTATTTTTTACGAAAAATTTTGACGGGCTTATTATTAAACCGGATATGATCGGGATTAAGCTTCTGAATGAAACATCTGAATTTGTGGATCTTGAAGTAGGAGCAGGCGAGGATTGGGATAGATTTGTTGAATTTTGTGTCGAGAAGGGATATTCCGGCATTGAAAACCTTTCGCTTATTCCGGGAAAAGTAGGCGCAGCACCTGTTCAAAACATTGGTGCGTATGGCACTGAAGCCAAAGACACTATCGTAAAAGTGAATGCAATTGACATTAATACAGGCAATTTCATTTCGTTTTCCAATAAAGAATGTGCATTTGGATACCGCGACAGTATTTTCAAATACAATCGTCAATATATAATTACTTCTGTAGTTTTCAGATTGAACAAAAATTTTCGTTATACCCAAAAGTACGCCGATCTCAATCACGAAATGAATAATATTCGTCACCCTTCACTCCGACAAGTACGTGAAGCAATCATCAGAATCCGCAGCCACAAATTGCCCGATATAAATGAGTTGCCAAATGCAGGAAGTTTTTTCAAAAATCCGATTTTAACGCAAAGAGAGAAAGAAGAACTACTCGTCAAATTGCCTGAGGCACCATTTTATCCGTCTGGAAACGAGGCATATAAAACATCAGCGGCTTATCTCATCGAAAAGGCCGGCTATAAGGGCCTACGAAAGGGTGCAGTAGGAATTTACGAACATCATGCCTTGATTATCGTAAATTATGGCACCGAAAATGGTCGCGACATCGTAAATTTTATGCACGAAGTGCAGCAGGCTGTTGAAGAAAAATTTGCGATTCGGCTGTTGCCTGAAGTTCAAATATATTGACTAAAAATCATCATTTATCCCCCATGTCATCATTTATCATCGAAGGAGGTCGCCACCTCAAAGGCGAAATCGTACCGCAAGGCGCAAAAAACGAAGCTTTACAGGTGATTTGTGCAACCCTGCTTACTAACGAAGAGGTAATCATTGAAAATGTTCCCGACATTCTCGATGTAAACAACCTTATCTGTCTGCTTCGAGATTTGGGCGTCGAAGTCAAATCGATCGACAAAGGTGTTTGGTCGTTCAAAGCGGCACATATCGATTTGCAGTTTATCAAGACCAAGGAATTTATTCGCAGGAGCGAAGCTCTTCGAGGATCGGTGATGATTGTGGGTCCTCTTTTGGCTCGATTCGGTGAGGCTATGGCTCCTAAACCGGGCGGCGACAAAATTGGTCGAAGACGCATCGATACGCACCTCAACGGCATGATGAAGTTGGGTGCTCGTCTGGAATACGACGAACAACAGCTTTCGTATCACCTGACAACCGACAAACTCAAAGGTCAGTTTATTCTACTCGACGAAGCTTCGGTTACGGGAACAGCCAATTTGATCATGGCATCGGTTTTCGCCGACGGCGAAACGGTGATTTATAATGCGGCATGTGAACCTTATGTAGAACAGTTGAGTAAAATGTTGGTTCGCATGGGCGCCAAAATTGAAGGAATAGCGTCCAATCGGCTCACCATTAGGGGTGTTAGCGAACTGCATGGCTGCCGCCATCGACTATTGCCGGATATGATAGAAATCGGAAGTTTTATCGGTATGGCTGCTATGACCGGTTCCGAAATCATTATCAAAAACAGTTCTGTAGAAAATCTGGGTATCATTCCCGAAAGTTTTCGTCGTATGGGAATTGAAATCGTGCAACAAGACGACGATTTATTCATTCCGCGACAGGATCATTACACGATCGAGTCTTTTATGGATGGATCCATTCTTACCATTGCCGATGCGCCTTGGCCGGGACTCACACCCGACTTGTTGAGCGTGATGCTTGTAGTGGCAACCAAAGCCGAAGGCTGTGTACTGATTCACCAGAAAATGTTCGAAAGTCGTCTGTTTTTTGTAGATAAGCTCATCGATATGGGAGCCCAAATTATCCTTTGCGATCCGCACAGAGCAACAGTCATCGGACTTGGCGACCGTTTCCGATTGCGAGGAATGACTATGACTTCACCAGATATTCGGGCCGGTATTTCGTTGTTGATTGCAGCAATGAGCGCTTGCGGAAAAAGTATCATTCACAACATCGATCAAATTGATCGGGGCTATCAAAATATAGACACAAGGCTCAACGATTTGGGAGCTTCTATTCAACGTATCGAATAATTTTGAACTTCAAAAGTAGTTTATATTCAAAAAAATTTGTTTAGTCCATAAGTGTTTTGTTACTTTGCACACGAAAAAGAAAAAGCCACATTCGTTCAAAAATAATGACTAATTCATTTTTTTTGAAAAGTTACTGTTAACTAAACATCCAATCAATTAATCCATTTACATTTGTTATGAATAATGACATCGTCGTTAAAGACATTAAACAAGTAACGGTTCGCTTTTCGGGAGATTCCGGTGACGGTATGCAACTTTCCGGAACATTGTTCTCCACATTGTCAGCAATTTTCGGAAACGAAATTGCCACTTATCCAGATTATCCGGCTGAAATTCGAGCACCTCAAGGTTCTCTCCAAGGAGTATCCGGTTTTCAGGTACGCATCGGTTCAAAGGATATTTACAATTCGGGTGACAAAACCAATGTGCTGGTAGCGATGAACCCTGCAGCGCTGAAAGTAAATGTTCCAAATCTTCGAAAAGACTCAATAGTGATCTATGATACCGATTCTTTTCAGAAAAAAGATCTCGAAAAGGCATTATTCAAAACTGATGACCCTTTTGCCGAGCTCAATCTCACATCGGTTCAGGCAATACCTGTTGCCATCACTACAATGACAAAAAATGCACTCGAAGATCTTGGTCTCGATAATAAACAAGTGTTGCGTAGCAAAAATATGTTTGCGCTGGGAATTGTTTGTTGGTTATTTAATCGACCACTTGAAATTGCGGACCAACTTCTTGAAGAAAAATTTGCAAAGAAACCTTTACTCGTTCAAGCAAACATCAAGGCGCTCGCCGCAGGCTATAATTACGGCAGCAACACCCACCTCACCGCCACAACTTATCGCATAGAGAGTACTGAACATTCCAAGGGATTTTATACTGACGTTAATGGGAATCTGGCAACTGTTTACGGCTTGATTGCGGCCGCCGAAAAAGCGGGACTGAAGCTTTTTTTGGGTTCGTATCCCATCACACCGGCCACCGATATTTTGCACGAACTATCAAAACGTAAAGATTTTGAAGTAAAAGCATTACAAATGGAAGATGAGATTGCAGGTATTACCTCCGCCATAGGGGCCAGTTTTGCCGGATGTTTGGCAGCTACTTCTACATCCGGGCCGGGCATGTCGCTCAAAAGTGAAGCAATAGGCTTAGCTGTTATGACCGAACTTCCGTTGGTAATCATCGATGTGCAACGAAGCGGTCCATCTACCGGTATGCCGACAAAAAGTGAACAGACGGATTTCAACCAAGCCCTCTATGGTCGAAACGGGGAGAGCCCTCTTGTCGTGATCGCTGCAACATCTCCTACCGATTGTTTCGATAGCGCATTTTGGGCTTCAAAACTGGCTATCGAACACATGACTCCGGCCATTCTTCTAACAGACGGATATATTGCAAACGGATCATCAGCATGGAAAATTCCCAGTATGGAAGACTATCCCGATATTAAGCCTCATTATGTGCAGGAATTCTACAATGGCGATCCGACTGTGTGGCGTCCTTATTTTCGAGACGAACAAACAAAAGTACGTTATTGGGCTATACCGGGAACTCCGAAATATATGCATCGTGTAGGTGGTTTGGAAAAAGATAGTCAAACCGGAATCATTTCTACAACTCCCGAAAACCATCAATTAATGGTGAATTATAGAAAAGAAAGAATAGAGAAAATAGTCGATTTCATTCCCTTGCAGGAAGTTATTGGAGATCAGGATGCCGACACTCTCATTGTAGGTTGGGGAGGTACTTATGGGCACTTACTGGAGACTATGCTTCGAATACAGGCTAAAGGAAAAAAAATCGCTTTCACTCATTTTCGATTTATCTCTCCACTTCCCAAAAATACCGAAGAAATTCTTTCGAAGTTCGATAAGATTATAGTAGCCGAGCAAAACAATGGTCAATTTGCGTCCTATCTGAAGAGTAAAATCGATCGTTGCCTGCCTATCTACAAATTTAATCGTGTGGAAGGACAGCCGTTTATGGTTGAGACATTAGTCGATGAG
This sequence comes from Dysgonamonadaceae bacterium, assembly GCA_029975415.1. Lineage (GTDB taxonomy): Bacteria > Bacteroidota > Bacteroidia > Bacteroidales > Dysgonomonadaceae > Seramator. Next base: position 16,343 of record JARKPE010000045.1, read on the forward strand.
TTTATCAAAATAATGGAAAAATAAATACTGATGGAAACAGAATTTAAATATCAAAAATACACTGCAAAGGATTATAAAAGTGAAAATGCAGTTCGCTGGTGTCCCGGATGTGGTGATCATGCTATCTTGAGTTGTCTTCACAAAGCGATGGCAGAATTAAATATTGAACCTCATCAAACGGCCGTCGTTTCAGGTATTGGTTGTGCATCACGATTGACCTATTATATGAACACATACGGCATTCATGGCATTCATGGTCGCGCTTTGGCTATCGCTACCGGGGTTAAAGTTGCTAATCCCAAACTGAGTGTTTGGGTAGCCACAGGCGATGGCGATTCTTTGGCAATCGGAGGGAATCATTTTATTCATACTATTCGTCGCAATGTGGACATCAATGTCTTGTTGTTCAACAACAAAATCTACGGATTGACAAAAGGACAATTTTCTCCTACTTCCGACCGCGGATTTGTTTCGAAATCTTCACCTTTCGGAACGGTAGAAGATCCTTTTATTCCTGCCGAACTTTGCTTTGGAGCGCGTGGTAATTTCTTTGGAAGAGCTATCGACGTCGATCTGAAAAACACAACCGATTTGATGGTCGCGGCCGCTCGACACAAAGGGACATCCATCGTAGAAATTCTTCAAAACTGCGTCATCTTCAATAATGGTATCCATAATCAAATTTCAGATAAAACATTTCGCTCCGAAAAAACTATTTTGTTGAAACATGGCGAAAAAATGATTTTTGGTGCTAATAATGATAAGGGAATCGTCGCCGAAGGATGGAATTTGAAGGCCGTTACGATCGGACAAGACGGATATACCTTGGATGACATTTTGGTGCACGATGCCACAACTGCAGATAACACTTTACACCTAAAACTTGCCATGATGGGCTATGAAAATGATCTTCCGGTGGCTCTAGGTATAATACGTTCTGTTGATGCTCCTACTTTCGAAGCCGAAATCGAAAAACAGATTGCCGAAGTTCTCGAAAAAAAACCGAAACAAACGTTTACCGATTTTTTGTTGCACTCCTCAAATGTGTGGGAAGTGAAATAAAAAATATGATGCAATAGTAATGATGAAGAGGCTGCCACACTTTTGAGACGGCCTCTTTTCTTTTTCTTCCTTTTTCGGCAATCTGGAATCAGAATCGCTTATTCGTTTTAAAGGGCCGGCTGCCCCTCAAACACTATGATATTAGGTTAAAAGCTCATCCATATTGCTAATATATTTTTGTTAAACCTGTGTTTTTTCTGCAATCTCTATGCTGATTGCATACTACCCATACTTATCAAGTCTGTATTTGCATTATTCATTGAGGCGTACTCGAGCCATATCTAGCCAATTTATTAATCGATATGTAGTAAAAACGAATAAACTGCGAAGATAATAAGAGGTTGTTTATGGTTTGAAATGATTGCTAAACACGCCCGAAGTATCTTCTTCCAAAACAAAATTGAAACGGGGAAAGCGTTAAACTTTCCCCCATCCAAAAAAAATGATACATAACACCAGTTAGCAAGTCGATAAACTAAATTTATCAAGCTTACGTTTTACTTACAAGTAAATTCAATGTGAAATAAATTTACTATTGAGCATAACCTTCATTTTGTTTAAATTCATCTTTATTGAATACGGCATCTAATTGAGTTCTCGGTATCGGCCGAACGATATGCCATGCTTTCACATTCCCTGCAGCATCAGGATTTCCAGCTTTTATCCGTTCAACAAACTTTTCCTCATTAAAACGTTTCAAATCAAACCAGCGAAGTTGCTCTCCTCCCAATTCCCTTGCTCTTTCGTCGAGAATAAAATCCACAGTCAAATCGTTACTACTTATGCGCATTTGAGCACTCTTGCCGGGAAGAGCTCTTTTTACTCTCAATTGATTCATGTAATTAACAGCTTTTTCCGAATCTGAATGCATTAAAGCTTCAGCAGCAATTAGATACATTTCGGCTATTCTGAAAACGAAGGCATCACGCGTACTTCTGTCCTCATCCATCGTAGCACGCGTTGGATCATCAAATTTGCTGAGTTGAAAAGTACGTAATCTATTGATCTTTGACGACGTATTATCGCCATACAAATCATTTAAATCCAATAATTGATATTTGCTTGCCACAGATGCTTTCCAATCGGTAGAAGCGATTCCTTTATACAGATAGATAGCCGTATCCGCCATATTTACATATTTTCCCTTATTTGATGGATTATTCATCATCCAAACCTGTTTAAAGGAGCCGCTCCAACGTTGATCAATGGTTTCATCAAAAAGATTCACAAAATACAATGTCGGCATAAATCGATTAAATGGCCTGCCATTCAAAATATCACGTTTCATACCAGGTTGATCATCATACTTCATGCAAAAAAGCAAATGTCCGTTATGACCTCCATTACGAATGGTATAATCATCATACTCCGGTTTGTTGTATAAATGATCGTTCGAAAATTCCACATACCAAATTACTTCAGAATTAGCTGATCCGTCAGCATTAGACATATTCCAAATAGACTTATAATCAGGATTCAACGAGAATAAATCACTTTCAATAATTTCGATAGCCAAATCGGCGGCCTGTTTATACAGAGCTGCATTGTTGGTTTGTGACGCTCTCGTCAGACTCAGACGTGCTTTAAGAGCCTTGGCCGCCCAAATAGTAACTCTGCCATCGTTACTCTTTTTGGTGGAAAGATTGCTATTGATGCAGGAATCCAAATCGGCAAAAATTTGTTTGTAAATTTCCTCCGGTTGAGTTTTATTTGCAGTGGTCTGCACCCCTATCGTTTCTTCGGTAGTAAAATGAGTGGGACCCCATGTTTCCACTATGTGCCAATAATAAAAGGCTCTAAGAAACCGAGCTTCAGCAACTCGCTGACGTCGAACTTCCGGAGTAATAGCTGCATCTTTGGCTCTGCTAATCGCCGCGTTACACGAATTAATCCCTCTATAAAGATATTTCCAATAATTGCTTAATGGAGTGTTAGTTCCGTTGAATGCAATGGGGTCATAATCATTGAGTGTAGTATTGGTGTTACCGGCAGCCTTAGTAAAAAGATCGGTTCCGGTTTCCGTAATGCCGTAAGCATCTTCGCGGCCATACCATAGTCTCAGAGGCGTATAACATGAATTGATCAGACTTTCGTATCCGCTTTGTGATTTATAAAACGGATCAGATGTCAGACTATTTCTGTTTTCCTCATTCAGAAAATCATTACACGAAAACAGAAAGAAAATTAATGCAACAATAAAAAAGAAATGAACTATTTTAGTTTTCATAATGCCAATATTTTACCGATGATTAGATTAAAAATCGAGATTAAGACCGAAAACAAGTTGCCTTGTCATTGGGAAAGACTCACCACCCCCTCTTTCCGGATCATAATCTTTTAATTTGCTAAAGGTAAACAGATTCTGCCCTGTTACATAAAGCCTCAGATTATTAATGTGCCATTTGTCAATAAGATCTTTAGGTAAGTTGTATCCAATATTTATGTTCTTTATTTTAACAAAAGAACCTTTAACAATTCCCAATGTACTGAAATACAATCTACTGGTTTGTACTACACTCGCATCAGGACGAGGAAAGTCATTTGAGGGATTTTCAGGCGTCCAATAATTGACATTCGAACCATTCTCCAAACCTTGAGCTTTATAACTTGTATTGTAAGTGTAATTGATATACTGTCCTACGCGAGCATAAGCAAAAATAGAAAAATCTATATTTCTGATTACAAACGAATTGTTCATTCCTAGGGTGAAATCGGGGCGCTGTTTGAATTTTACACGATCTTCGATATCTATCTTGCCGTTTTTGCTTATGTCTTCAACCTTAATTTCACCGGGTTTTGTCCCATATTTTGCTGCTTCTTCTGCTTCATCCAACTGCCATATTCCGATCTTCTTGTAATCGTAAAGAACTTTAATGGGAGATCCTACAAACCATTTATTTTCCACATCTTCAGTCACACCAGAAGAAAGTTGTGTAATTTTCTCTTTACTTGTAGAAAAATTGACATCTGTGGACCATTGAAAATTTTGATTCCTGATGTTAAGTGTATTAAGCGTAACATCTAATCCCATATTTTCCGTTTTCCCAATATTTTGCATAATACTGTTGTATCCGCTCGACATAGGCAGCACACGTGATAAGAGTAAATCGGAAGTAAACGATTTATAAACATCGGCTGTGAGTGCAATTCTATTTCCGAAAAGACCTAAATCCAATCCGACATCGTACACATCCGTCGTTTCCCAACCCAAATCGGGATTCGAAACCAATTTCGGATAATAACCCAATGCCAGTTTATTGTTGAAAGAATATTGGGAAGAACCAAGTCCACCGAGCGTGCTATAAGGATCGATAGCACTGTTACCCGATTTTCCCCAACTCAAACGTAGTTTTAAATTGGAAATATTGGTTGCATTAGACAAAAAAGATTCTTCGTTGATGCGCCATCCTGCGGCTATTGACGGATATGTTGCCCATTTGTGTCCTGAGGCTAGCACTGATGATCCATCTCTACGCAATGAAGCCGTGAGTAGGTAACGTTCGTTAAACTTATAATTTATTCGCCCAAAGTAGGAGAAAGTATTTGTTTTTAAATAGTCGCTCCCTATCCTTATTTCCTGTGTATTCGATTCCAGATAATGATATAATGTATAAGAAGATGGTTGATTGCGACCACTGGAAGTATAATATTCATACGTATTGCTAATGAGTGAGGTTCCCATCATGGCTTGTAAATCATGCATTTGACCGAACCTTTTGGTGTAATTCAGCGTATTTTCCCAGGTAATATTCGAATTAGAAGAAATATTTGCACCCGAACTCGAGGCCACACCGGCGCCGTCGAGAGTCATTTTATCGTAAAAAAAGCCTTCGCGATCATTTGCAAAATCGATACCTATATTCGACCTGAATTTCAAATTCTTAATTATATCCCAATCAGCATAACTTGTAGCAAAAAATCTTTTTGCAAGGACATTATCTTTCGTTGCTCCAGGAACATCGTCAAGCAAGGGATTCATCTGCGAAGGATAACCAGGTGCCGGATACTGATTAACAGTACCATCGTCATTGTAAGCCTTTGCAATAGGGATAATTTTGTTAGCCATATTCAGCGGATCACGCCGTTTATCCTGATCCTTATAGGTAAACAAAACATTGGTTCCGATTCTGAAATTATCAAAAATATTATGATCTAAAGTCAGGCGTCCGTTATATCTGTCATATTGATCATTTACTTTGAAAATGCCTTTCTCATTCATGAACCCAAACGAGAGAAAATAAGACGTTTTGCTATTTCCACCTGACATGGAAAGCTCGTAGTTTTGTACATATCCGTCATTGATTAGTAAACGGGGAAAATCTTCCATCTGTCCATTGTTCAGATATTCTAATTCTAATGGTGAAAATATTTTGGGATCGTCTTCAGTAGAATTCCATTTTCCTGTGGTGCGGTTAGCTTCTCTTTTCAAAGCAGCATATTCATAACCATTCATATAGTCAGGATAAGTCGAAACAGTATTTAATCCGCCATAAGCATTGAATGATATTCGCGTTTTGCCCTCTTGTCCACGTTTAGTGGTAATAATAATTACCCCATTAGCTCCCTTCGAACCATAAATTGCTGTAGAAGATGCATCCTTAAGGATCTCGATCGATTCGATGTCCGAAGAATTAATGTCAATGTTTCCTCCATAAGGTATTCCATCCACGAGAATTAGAGGAGCATTACTTGCGGTAATCGATCTCTCACCCCGAACCGTAAAACTCAGTCCGGCACCTGCCTGTCCGCTCGATTTAGTGAGATCAACACCTGATACTCGACCTTGTAATGACTCCAAGGCATTTGTTGTAACAACCGAGGTAATGTCTTTAGGTTTTACTGTAGAAATTGATCCTGTCAAATCACTTTTCTTTTGCACACCATATCCAACAACTACTAGCTCGTCAATCATTTTAATGTCTTCTGACAATTGAACGGCCAAACTGGTATTAGCGCCAACACGAATTTCCTGACCTTTGTAACCAATATAAGTAATTTCAAGTACATCATTTGGGGTAACTTGTAAAGAAAACCGACCATCCATATCGGTTACCGTACCCGATTGCGTGTTCTTGATCTTGACTGTTGCACCGATAATAGGTTCTCCATTCATATCAGTTACTGTCCCCGTAATCATTTTTGTTTGAGACCAGCCCAAACTACTTAATAATAATACAAATACCAAACACACTATGTATGGTATTCTTTTTTTGTGTTTGTTCATCATAATTCAACCAATTAAAACTATTTCTAAATTATTATAAATAAATCATTTAATCGAAATCAATTCCGAGCACATTTTTCTTGTAATACATCGAGGCCTCTCTTTCGGTTAATAGGTGTGTCCATGATACGCGATGAGAGATGTCGCTTCCTTTTCCTGTGTTTTGATATTCTACAAATGTTGCCGTTTTTTCATTTTCCGGATTTCCCCAGTTGTCCCACCCCGTCGGTTTGATCACTCCGCCCAAATCACATGCAATGAACGCAACATGGGCGTATGGTCTCCATGGTCGGCCAAGATAAAAAGCATGCTCTTTTTCGCCACTTACTCGACAATGATAAAAGACGTAACCATATCTTGCTTCTCGAGGGGTAGAAGCTGCAGTTATATATCCCGTATCCTTACAGAAAATTTCACAGTTGTCGAAAAAAGCTGTTGATGATCCGAAAATAAAATCTACTGTTCCTTCAATATAACAGTTTCCATAATATTGTCTGCTAAAAGGCTTATGGGTGTACAAGGTATCTTGAAATCCAATAAAACGACAATTGATAAAACAAGAATTATCGCTTCTCACAATAACAGCCACTGCTTGCCCAATAGGCCCTGCTGCATTCTCGAACGTTAGATTTTGCGCAGTGAAATGATCGGGACAGATATAGATGCTTGTCGAACCCGAAGTGCTTATTTCGTCTCCCAATACACTTTTTTTCGATGCAAAATCATTGTACGAAATTATGGTTTTGTATTTATCTTCTCCTATCAGAAATAGGGATTGCTTGGTATCGGGAATAAGAATTTTTTCATGATAAAACCCCCTACGAATAAATATCCTCGTTGGTCTTTTTCGAAAATCGGGAACCGCATTGATGGCTTCTTGAATCGTCGTGAAATCTCCGCTACCATCTTGAGCAACAATGATATCGAATGTTCCATTAATCTCGCTTGATGGGTTATCGAACATCTTTCGAAGGAAATTCGCAGTATACCCTACGGTTGTCAAATGCCAAGGATGAAAATGCCAAAAAGTATGAGGCGTTTCATCGAAAACATGCACTTCGGAATAAATACCAAGGCTATCTAATCGGCGAATATAATCCTCTCTTCCGTTATGAAAACGCGGAATGGAACTATTGATGAAACAAACCGGTGCAGAATTACTATTAACCCCATACAACGGGGAAGCATCTTTCCATATTTCAGCAATTTCTTCATAAGTACCTCCCAACCACAAAGCATCTGCAGGTGTTTTTTCTCCCTGTTCTTTCGCTTTTTTTGCTCTATTGATTGTTTCCGACTCAATGAAAGTAGAGATACCGTCAATATTAATCACTGCTTTGATTAGTTTATCTCTATTTTTGGTACCTATTAGTGCAGCCAATTGCCCTCCTGCTGAACATCCCGATAAGGCGATTTTGTTTTTATCGATCTTGTATTCATCAGCATGACGATAAAGCCACAAAACAGCATCATTCAAATCATCCACAGCAGCCGGATATTTTGCTTCAGGACTAAGACGATACTCAACTGTAACAGTAACAAAACCTTTCTGAGCAAGATGTAAAGCCGACGCTTTTTGCATTTTAGGAGAACCCGAGTTCCATCCTCCTCCATGTATCATCAATACAACAGGATAAGTTATGGCATCATTCGGACGATAAATCGAAAGGTGTAGATTTCGCTCCCCATAGGGTGTTTTAGAAAGTGTTTTGTATACAACATTTTCTCTCGCCTCTAAATTCATTGGCATAACAGTATCTGCTAACCGAATAAAAGGAAAATGTTTTTTCTCTTTCTGATAGCAACTGTACAAGGTATAACTAGTGTCTCGCGGTACCCTGTTTATCATTATCGTTTGCGCAAAAACGAGGGAACAAGCCGCATATAAAAATACAATCACTGGAATAATATTACGAAGGGGTGCTTTCATGTTAAAATCGATATTTTCAGAATTATTCCACTTTAAACCAGTCGATTTCTACCCTACCGCCATCATTATTCTTTACAGGACGGGAACAAAAAAATCCCATTTTTGCTCCTATCCATTTTCCTTCTTTAGCCGTAAACGGTTTTCCAAGTATTTTAAAAATTTTTCCATCCAAACTGTAACTGAATACGCAACGGGCATCAGGAGACACACGAACCTGAAGATAGAGGACGGAATCTGTCAATGTCAGTTTTTCGTTGACAATTTCTTTTCCTCTTTTTTCGGCTTGGAGACATTCAACTTGAGAAAGGATGAGTCCTTCTTCCGTTTTCTCCAGAGACAACATACCATAGTCCATCCCCATGATTATCAAACCGATTCTTTCTCCTACAATGGCAGGTGAAGGACGAAAGGTCAACTTTGTTGTAGCCGTAAAATTATCGGAAGGAAATTTTTGCAGTAATAAATTGGGGATATTCCATAAATTGACATAATCATCAGAAACGGGAACCGAATATAAAGACAATAAACCGGTTTGTGGATTAGCAAAATACCACCATTCACGAGAATTAGCGTGCCACTGCCATTGCAATCCGAGTGTATGTGTATCGAAATCATCGCTTTCGGGTGGTGTCATCACCGAATAATTTTTGTCCGTTTTCGGTTTTCTGAATGTCATGACCGGTTCTCCACAACCATCATTATCCTTATCGACACCGATAACTGGCCAATCGTTTGTCCATGTCATGGGTTGCAAATGCACCACACGTCCGAAAGGACCTTTATCCTGAAAATGAACAAACCAATCCTCATTAGCCGACGTTGTTACCCATCCGCCCTGATGAGGACCGTTTACCGGGGTATTTCCCTGAGACATGACCTTCTTTCTTTGGTAAGCACCAAAAACGTTTTCGGCCCTCAATACGACTTGCCAGCCGGTTGAAACGCCTCCTGCAGGAGCAAATATGTAATAGTAGCCGTTTCGTTTGTAAAATTTAGGACCTTCAATGGTAGGATCAATATCATGTCCGTCGTAAACAATTCTACTTTGCCCAATAACCTTTGTACCCTCGGCGTTCATCTCCTGAACGGCTAACAAACTTTTTATTCCGGCACGACTACCCGCATAAGCATGAACCAAATATACCTTTCCATCCTCATCCCATAAAGGACACGGGTCGATCAAGCCTTTTCCTTTCTTTACCAACAACGGTTTCTCCCATTTCCCGGCCGGATCTTTACTTTTAACCATAAAAATGCCGTAATCGGGATCTCCATAATAAATGTAAAATTCTCCATTGTGAAAGCGAATGGAGGGAGCCCACACACCGTTGCCATGCTGGGGTTTTGAGAAAACACTGTCGGGTTCCAGTTTGTCGATCGCATAATTAATAATCCTCCAATTTACCAGATCGTTTGAATGAAGAATCGGCAAACCGGGAATACAATTGAAACTTGAGGCAGTCATGTAATAATCGTTTTCTACCCGGCACACATCGGGATCGGAATAATCGGCATGTAGTATAGGATTTTTATAATAGCCATTCCCCAAATCAGCTACCCACGACTTCGATATAGTGTTCTGGGCAATAAGAGGAAACGATAAGAACAATAAATAGGGAGATATTTTTTTGAAAAGTCTCATGATACAATTTTTAAATTTAATGGGCAATTAAAAGATAGAATCACTGGTGAAAAAACGTTGAATTTCACAGTAAACTCTTGATTATTATCAACTTTTTTACGATATAAAAACGATAATTTTTTCACAAAATCTTCTTTTAAAACCTTTTCAATCGTAATTTGTTCTGCTTCTTCCGGTGTTAATATTTTTGTCCACTTCACGCGTTGTCCTGTTTTGGCTCCTTCACCCTTATTATTAAACTCGGCATAACGAGCCGTTTTCTCGTTTTCCGGATTTCCCCAATTGTGCCAACCCAACGGATGAATTCCTGCCGGAAGTTCACAATTCATAAATACGGTCATGGCATAAGGTCGCCACGGCCTCCCAAGATAAACCGATGTCACACCCCCGGCCAAAGTCACTTTGCAACGATTGAATATGAATCCATCTTCCATGTTTTGTGGTGTGCTTGCAGCAGTGATATACGAATTCTTTTTACAATGAAGTTTACAACCTTCAAACCATACTGTAGCCGAACCGAAAATAAAATCGGTAGCCCCTTCAATATAACAATCAAAAAAACAAAGACGGTTACCTTCTCCACCGGTATAAACCGTATCCTGGTTTCCAAGAAGACGGCAATTCGTTACAACTATCCGATCGCCTTCGGTATGCAAAGCAACAGCCTGACCAACAGGTCCTGCAGCATTTTCGATGGTGAGGTTCTCAAGCCAAATATCGTTACCCCTGACCAGCAACGTATAGGTACGAAAAGTTCCCATATTGTCTTTTCCTGCATAATCATCATAGGCGATAACGGTTTTTTCTTTGTCTTCGCCAAGAATTGTCACTTGACACACATAATCGGGGATCACAATTTTCTCACGATACACACCGTTTTTGACCAAAATGGCAGTCGCCCCTTCAGGGTCAAACGCTCTTATCGAATTAATCGCTTCCTGTAAAGAAGAAAAATCGCCTTTTCCTTGTTGATCAACAATAATTTGTTTTGTTCCGCCATTATTTGTTTCGGATATAGCAAAAGCCGGCAAAGAAAAGAACGTAAGAATCACTAATAAAACACCTGTGTTATAATGCCTGATCATAATCATTTTTAATCTTAATTATTGCAATTTGATCCCCATAAATTATTTTGTGAGATGAGAAACCAACCCGTTTAAATATACTTCGAGATAGGTGTAACCTTCTTCATTTTTATCCTCTGCCTTTTTCCCCGAATAATATTTCTTCAGCCATCCATCCGGAATTCCATCCTGATCGGAATCCCTTTTTAAGTTATAGGTTTTATACTCAGGCCATCTACCTACATCTTCCTGGCTGTCAATCAATCCGCCGGTACTCCCATGTGATCCCTTATAAGTATAGGTTCTGTTTTTTATTTCTTGAACATAACGCGCATCTATCTTATCCCTTACCAAAGAACAACCTCCATATCGCAAAATCTTTTCGAAAGCATCTGCTGCGGAATGAGTGATGATATCGGCATGAGAAAATTCCGAAGAAACGAGAAGATCAGACAGCTTGACCCCCGGCGCATATTTCTCAAATGTTGAACCCATTTCAACTCCCAAGGCATTATTGGCAGTTACTGCCGGATTTCCGTCAAGATAATTCCCGGAAACATAAAACTTGCCGTAAGTACCTGCGGGTTGATTATTTTCTCCATTATCAGCATCGGGATTCAAAATACGATTCCGAGAACTGCTACTGGTTGCCGGACCGGGCCTATAATAATTGTTGACGATATTGTAACTTCCTCCTTCGGCTCCATACGAATTGTTACTACCCCAATTATAAATCACGTTGTTCCGAAAATCTACTTTTTCTAAATCCTGCCGGTTAGTATAACGACTGCCACAAAACCTCGGATTACGGCTGTCGTTATGCACAAAAAGATTGTGATGAAACGAAGCATTTTGTCCGCCCCAAATTCCACCATAACCATGGGTTCCTTTGGTGTGAGCAGAATTTCGTAAAGCTTCAGAAATGATGCACCATTGCATGGTAAAATTTTTGTTGTCATAAAAAGAAGAAACCTCATCGACACTCCAACTTATACTACAATGATCGATAATGATATTTTTGTGCCCTTTCCCCGAAAAGGCATCAACAGCTTGTTTTGCTCTGTCTCCCAGTCTGAAACGGAGATAACGTACAATCACATTATCAGCACTAATAATGGTTTCATGATCACAAATACAAATTCCGTCTCCG
>JARKPE010000047.1 GCA_029975415.1 Dysgonamonadaceae bacterium
ATCTTTTCTCCATATTAACATTAATTCTCTGCGTACTTCTGCGTATCAATCTGAGATTGTCTGCGTGAGATTATCTTTTTATTTTCTCGCCGATCAGCGCTGGTTTGTTTCTCGCTGATTTGCGCAGATTTGTTTCTGAGTTCATCTGCGATTGTCTACGTGAAAGCATCTTTTTCTTTTCTCGCCGATCAGCGCTGGTTTGTTTCTCGCCGATTACCGCAGATCTTTTCTCGCTATTAACATTAATTCTCTGCGTACTTCTGCGTATTCAATCTGCGATTTTCTGCGTGAGATCATCTAATATTGAAACGGCACAATTAGATACTTGCGCAGTCAAAGAAGAAAATTAATTTCAAAGCATTATTCAATTAGTAAATCTCCGAACCGGTAAATTGTGTATTTTTATATTCTGAAATAGGTAAAGAAAAAAGCAGTCCCGTCCCGTTTGAGAATATTTCGGACGGGAACTGCCGATTAAATAGTGGGCGGCATATTAGCCGCAGGTTCTTAATACACTATACCCGATTAACCTTTGAGCGAAGCAGGTATGGTGTACACACTGCCGGAATTGTACATTCCGTCGGCTGAGGAGAGGTAGAGCCAGCAGTGGATGTCATTGCCCTGCCAGATTTCGGGCAGCGTTACCACGGCAGAGCCTTCCTTACGCGTTGCAACTTCCATGAACGGAATAGCCATCGACGAGCTTGCATTGAAACAGATAATGTTCACCTTGTCGTCATCAGCTCCAAGTCGTGACTGGAAACCGAGTGTGGTATCCCACGTAAAGTCGAGACTGTCAGGCGAATCCGTTGCAACTTTTGCAGTAACCGCAACTACCGACTGTAGCGTTCCCGAAACAATGGACACTTTACTGAAGTCGATCGAGAATTCGGGATATTCGCCCGTGACTGCTCCGCTTATTGTTTTCCCCACTATTTTCGAGTAGGCGCGGCTGTCCTTGTTCCCGATCGTTATTACCTGTCGCAGGGGAGCAAGCTCTTTATTTACGATGCTAAACTTTAGCCGGAGGGCCTGCTGCTTGGGCGTATTCGGGTTGAACGGTTTGCGATACAACCGGATTACATTGTTACCATCTTTGTCAACTGCGGCAACTGCCGTGCCATGGCGTCCGGTGATGGTGCCGAACGTGCTTGAATGAAAATATGCCATAAAATAGTTGTGTCCTGTCCGTTTTGTTATACTTCGAGATTTCACAAGCCACGGACTGAACAGTATGATCAGCCTATGAATCTCGTTTTTCTTTTCTCCCGCTTTTTTGAAAAAGTTCCGAGTGGGAGTTGCCTTGGAGTTGACTGGGAGTTGCCTTGGAGTTGCGTCGAAGTTGCGTTTACGCATTTCTGTTGTTTTTGATAACCTAAGCAATCTTTGTCCTTCATCAAGTATTTAACTGAATACTGTTTTTTTTAGTCAAAAAGGGAAAATAGTTATCAGCTTACAGCTAGCTGTCAGGCCTAACAGGTTTTCGAAACCTGCTAGGTCTTCAGAAGAGGAAAAGTAAAATTCAAAATTTTCGATATTTTTTCCGATAATGTTGACTAATTTTACATCTCGTCAGTTAATAGTTTAATGAAGGGGGCATAACCAATTATTGTTTTACTAAAACGAAAGGAATGGATAAAAACGAACAATCGATTCGATTAAACGAGGTAAAAGATGAAGAGTGGCTTAAAATCGTAACCGAGTTAACCAAATGGGTGAAGATGAAATTAAGATTCAAAACCCAATATGGCGCTCATTCGGACTACAACCTGGGAGGCGATCCTACGGCTTATTATGTGGACGGCGCCGTGGAGAAGTTGTTCAGTGGCGAATGGGAATGGAAGCAGGGAAAATATACACTGCTTGAGCAATTGCAGGTCATCGCAGGGAGTATGATGTCTGAAAATGTCCGAAAAACGGAATCTGCAAAAATAAAAATGGTGCCTACCGAAACGGAAGAATTGATCAATCTTGCGGATCGCGAGGATTATTGGGAGGAGGAAGTGGAGGAAAAGGAAGAGAGAAACAGATTGTTCGACGAAGCTCTCGCGGCATGCAGCGAGGGCGATGAGGAGTTGTCGTTGTACGTTATGGCCCTTCAAGCATCACAAAACATGGACGAAATCTGTACGCTGTTGGCGTGGGACAAGCGCAAGGTATATGTCGTACAGCGGAAATTGCACCGAAAAATATGCAATTTTTTCAAACAAGTAAACGAATAAATCAATCAAAAATGAATAATGAAGGAAAAAGTCTGATCGATCGATTCATCGATTTATCCCTCGAAGCTTTTGAGGGTCATGACGACGAATTTTTTGAAATAGAAGATATTGACAAGAAACCCTATCTGACTGAACGCCTCAATCATATCAAACGGCTGAGATTGAAATCGATGTCAACGGTTCAAAGGAACAAAAATGAAAAGCAACTCCACTCGGCATCGGAACTTATCAAAAAAATTTTGGAATCAGGCGACAAAATGAAAATCGGCAAACTCTCACAAGTTTTGGGCTCGAACCGCGCTCTGGCACTCTATCATAATCTGGATACGCTCGATAAGCAGGAGATCGAGGAGATGTGCCGCGATATGAATATTCTCGATATTATTGAAGGTTTGGAGAAACCGGATGAAAAAAGTGAAAAGTGAAAAGCTAAATGTGGAGGTTGGAGGATGGAGAATGGGAAATAGGGGCGAAAATTTTTTCGCTCGTACTTTGAGCCTTAGTGCCCTTGTGGCTATTATTTGTCGCGAAAGCGAAAAGATACGAAGTTGGTTTTGCAATGGGCGAAATTATCATAACCTCTGTGCATTGGCATTGTCTTTGACTTTTTTCATAAAGAATTCATCGGAAAATCAATAAATCTCCGAATCGGTAAATTATGCATTGTGCATTATCAATTGATTCTTGGGGCGTTGCCCCAAACCCCACATTCTTTTTTGCCTTGATGCAAAAAAGAACGCAAAAAAGATCAAGACTGCCTCTCCTCATCGACCCGATAGCTGCTTGTTCGCTAAAAGACAAATAACTCATCCCGACGAAATACGTCGGGACTCAAACAGCTTGTCTTTTGCCTTGCGGCACGCTCTCTACGCAGATCGGGTACCCCGATGATGAGAGGAGGTCGGGAAAATAATTGAGAAGTGAGAAGTGATAATTAAAAAGAAGTGAAGAAGTGAGAAGTGAGAAATGAAGAAATGAAGAAATGAAGAAATAGGAATTCAGACATAAGAATTTACCGTCAATCTTTACAAAATTATTTGCGCGAAATCTTTTCGGAACTTTTTCTCGCTGATTAAATCTTTTTTCTGCGATGATCTGCGAGAATTTTCAAGACAAATGAGAAGTCGGGAATGGAAAAGGAAGAGAGGATCAAGGCTCTCTAAAAACTCCTTGCTTTTTTCTATCGGTACGATACTTGTCGTTTCTGAACGATTTTTCATCTTGTATCACCCATTTGAGTGACGCGAACTTTATACGTATTTCAGTATGTATGCA
>JARKPE010000056.1 GCA_029975415.1 Dysgonamonadaceae bacterium
TCCATTGCGGATTATCAAACCGAATTGAAACAATGGCGAAAAACGCAAGGCACGGTTGAAAAATATAAACAACTTCGCAAAAAGTTTAAAGATGCGGGTATCAGTATCCACATTTATAAATGGACTGCAGGAAAGTCTGAAGAAGATCTCGATTATTCGTTCAAATTTGCAAAATCACTGGGCGCAGTCGGCCTCAGCGATGAACTGAACGACGAAAATGCGCGTTTGATGGGTCCGGTTGCTGCTAAACACGGAATGTACGCTATTCTGCACAACCATTTTCAGTTTGCTCAACCGGGTTTTGATGTGGATAAATATCTTGCCTATTCGCCGGCCAATATGTTGAATTTCGACGCCGGTCATTATTTCGGTTCTACAGGGTTGAATCCAGTCGATTTCATCCGAAAATATCACAATCGAATTGTCAGCATTCACCTGAAAGATAAAACATCGGCAACGAATGCCTGGAAGAAAAACGAAAATCAGGTATGGGGGCAGGGTGAAACACCGCTCGAAGAAATTTTGCATCTGGTTCGCGACAATAAGTGGCCGATCTATTGCGACATTGAGCTGGAATATCCGGTTGTGCCATGGTCTACTTCTGTTAAGGAAGTTCGAACCTGTATGCACTATTGTCGCCAGATTCTGATTTGAAATCTGCGAACAACCGTTTATAATATCCGTTTGTGCTTTCGGGGACGATCGGATTTTTTTTGTTTGAACCACCTTTGTTCGAAAATCGTTATCTTTGCACGGATAGTAAGAAAATATCAATATGAGCGCACCGCTTGCTGAAAGACTTCGTCCACAGTCACTTGACGATTTTATCGGCCAAAAACATTTGGTGGGTAAGGGCGCTGTTTTGCGCAAAATGATCGAGTCGGGCAGGGTGCCCTCGATAATTTTTTGGGGACCTCCCGGCGTGGGTAAAACTACTTTGGCCAATATCATTGCCAATACGATCAAAGCTCCTTTTTATAAGTTGAGTGCTATCAATTCCGGAGTGAAGGATGTTCGCGAAGTCATTGATAAGGCTCGAAACAGTCGTTTTTTCGAAGCGGTAAGTCCTATCCTTTTTATCGACGAAATTCATCGTTTCAGCAAGTCTCAACAAGATTCGTTGCTTCATGCGGTCGAGACGGGAGCTATTACGCTGATTGGCGCAACTACCGAAAATCCTTCGTTCGAAGTCATACGTCCGCTTTTGTCTCGCTGTCAGGTTTATGTGCTTAAACCGATGGAGAAGAAAGATTTGGAAGAACTGCTCCATAAAGCAATTACCGAAGATGTCATTCTTAAAGAAATGAATATTCGAGTAGCTGAAACCGATGCCTTATTTCGGTTTTCGGGAGGCGATGCGCGAAAATTGCTGAATATTCTCGAATTGGTTGTTTCGGCTGAAACTGCCGACGAAATCATTATCACCGACCAAAAAGTGACCGAACGGCTTCAGGAAAATCCTGCAGCTTATGATAAAGGCGGAGAGATGCATTATGATATCATTTCGGCATTTATCAAATCCATTCGCGGGAGCGATCCTGATGCAGCCGTTTATTGGTTGGCACGAATGGTTGCCGGTGGTGAGGATCCGGCTTTCATTGCTCGAAGATTGGTGATTCTTGCGGCTGAAGATATCGGATTGGCCAATCCAAATGCATTGCTTCTCGCCAATGCCTGTTTCGATACCGTTCAGAAAATTGGGTGGCCTGAAGGACGAATCGTTTTAGCCGAGACAGCTATCTATCTGGCAACATCCCCCAAAAGCAATTCCTCGATATTGGCTATCGATGCAGCCATGAACGAGGTGCAACGCACCGGAAATCTTCCGGTGCCGCTTCATTTGCGCAATGCACCTACTTCGTTGATGAAGGAGCTGGATTATGGCAAGGAATATAAATATGCACACGATTACGAATACAATTTCGTTAAGCAGGATTATCTTCCACCGCAGCTTAAGAATCATCAATTTTGGGAGGCACAATCCAATCCGTCAGAAGCTAAAATGCGCGAGCTGATGCGAAAATTGTGGGGAAAAGAATAGAAAAAACGGTTTTTCTTAATTCACAATTAGAAGCTGAATTCTAATTGTCTCAAAAAATAAAATAAAAAAAAAGGAACTGCAGAAAATAGTCCCTATTTTAAAAAAATATACGTAATTCAGCGCGTGAATTTTATAACACATTGATTTTGCGGCTGAATTGCGGAAAGCGAGGGATTCGAACCCCCGGTACGGTTACCCGTACACTTGATTTCGAGTCAAGCCCGATCGACCACTCCGGCAGCTTTCCAAATCACGAAATCAACGAACATCAGCCGTTAACTTCTTTTTTATGCACTGAACTTAAATCGTTGCAAAGTTAGCAATAAAATGTTTATTCCTGCAAAAGGGCGCAAATTTTCTGCATTACAAAAACATTCGTCCTTTCATCTGCTTTGGTCATTCTTTTTTTTGCA
Source organism: Dysgonamonadaceae bacterium (assembly GCA_029975415.1). Lineage (GTDB taxonomy): Bacteria > Bacteroidota > Bacteroidia > Bacteroidales > Dysgonomonadaceae > Seramator. The sequence goes on from JARKPE010000056.1 coordinate 2,455, forward strand.
AAGCGATCAATGCCTCATCGGTAGCTTTCAGTAGCGCATCCACCGATATTTTGTCGCCAACAGCATATTGCATCCACAATTGCGGAATGATGCGTCCCTGCGTGAGCATTCGAGTTACTTCATCGGCAAAATTTTTCCCGCGAATTTGTTGTTCGATCTGAAAAGCAATCAAATGTCCCATCGGATAGTTGGGCAAATAGAGCGGATAATCGATCATGTGCGAATAGATGGCGAGCAACGTTTCGTCTTTTCCTCCCAAAATGCCGGCATAATAAGTATTCCAAACCTGTTTGGCAATATCGATGACAGCATCTCTCAATTGTGCAGGAATTGCGTCGGGATGGCCATAAAGCCATTCCCAAACGCGTATATCCACAAGTGAAACGCCCATGATTTCGTAAGCCGACCAAAAATTGTCGAGCGCCAAATAAAAATTGTCATCCGGATTCGGATTTTTCAACCCGAGCAATTCTAAATCGCGTTTTTGAAACAGAAAGGCGATGGCTTCGGTAAATGCGGTATTGGGAACCCCATTAAGCATATAGTAGTCCACATCGTTCATGGTGATTGTCTGTTCGGTGTTGTGTCCAAATTCGTGCACCGCAATGTTATATCCCTTGTAATCCATGCCATTTTCGCCGATGCGGGTGCGCAAATGCGCCTTATCGCCACGCATGGCCGAACCCCAGGCATGGCCTGCACCTCGCGAAGCATCTACGGCTACAAGCGAAGTTATTTGGCGAGCTTTTTCGGGATTCCATCCGAGTTTTATCAGAATATTAGGTAAGTCGGCTTCAACCGCTGCCGCGTTGGGATATTTTTTTGATGTTATCGCAGTCAATTTTTCTTCGGGAATACCCCCGCGCCGCTTAAAACCATCATACCAAAGATCGAACGGTTCGAGGTCACGTTGCAATCGCGCCTTGATAAAAGCAGCCACTTCTTTCACTTGAGGAGATGACAATAGCGTTTTGAAAAGCGTTTCCACATCGCTTTGCGGAATTTCCATTGTGCCATCAAATGCACGAAGCAGTTGTGAGGGATAATGAGGTGAATAGGGATCGAGCTGCTTCATTGCCCTGAAGTTCTCGAGCAGAACTTCGTAACGCTTATCAGGCTCAGCCGTAGCCGTTACTTCTCGATTGTTTTCATACACTTTGTTGGTTTCGGGATTCCAGGTGTATTTTCCGTTATTGATTACCTGTTGCGGGATTGATTGATCGATGATGCGCTGCATCACACGATAGATCATGCGCTGCTTTTCCAAACCATTCACCGTGTCGGCGTAGTCCGATTTCAACTCGTCGCGAAGCCCCCAGTGCGAGATCAATTTCATTTCTTCAGGGAAAAGAGTTTTACCATTCCGGTTCAGTAATTTTCCCATATAGATATTGTAATCCGAAATATATGCATCGGCAGCCGTGATGGTTTGCGAAACACGTTGCTGAACATCAGCCGGAACACGCGAAATGAATCGGTCTCCCATGCGTGCGTAAGCCCATTCGTTACGTGTCCAAGCAGGTCCGAGTTTTGTTTTTTCTTCGAGTGAATAAAAGGGGAAGTTGAGCGCGGTGAGAAAAGCAATTTTATTGGCGAAAAAATCATCGGCAAGATGCGCGGTAACGTCGTATCCACCAAACATCATATCCACCGGATCGATGTCCGGGCCGGCAAGGTGTAGCGGTTCTTTCAGTTTCAGATCGATGTTGTTGAAATATCCGCTGAGGATCTCAAAATTACGCTCCAACTTGGCAAATAATGTATTCAGTTTGGACGTATCGGCAATAAAATTGGTTTTGCAGAAGGTTGAGAAGTCATCTTCCGATCCGTCGCTTTTGCACCACAAATCGGCTACTTGATGTACACCTCGTTCAATTCGGAATGCATTACTTTGTCCCAACGAATCTTTAAGTTGGGAAACCACTCTGTCGGCTTGTTTTTCTGAAATAAATCTTTCTTTATTCATTGCAGTTTGATCGGTTTTCGACTTGCACGATACAAGGGCAAGGAGTAATAGAATTGCCCAAGAAGTATTTTTTCGATGCATGGTTTTATTTTAAAAAAGGTGGAACGCAAAAATATAAGATAATTTTCAATATACATGCAAAAACGATTTAAATTCGCTCATGTAAAGGTCGATGATCGTAGAAGTTGATTACACGGACGTGCAATATTTCACGAGAAAATTTAGTTGAAATATCGAATTCATTGAGAGAGTTTTATCTGAATCGATATTTATGAAAGAAGATTTTACCTGATTAAGGTCACTTGATCTTTTCTTATTGATTTAGGTATTCTTTAATTGAAGGCACATATTTAGTGTCATACTCCATAATATGTTTCAGAAGCCATTTTCGAAGAAAATCTACAATTTCGGATTTCGATTTTGTAAGAGTCATGAGCATTCTTGCGTCTGTCGTCGAATTTTCTTTTGTCAAATAATCCATAATTCGATTAAGCGCGTCTCGATTAAATTCTTGTGTTTATTTCACCCCAAAAGTATACCGGTATTTCAATGTAAAAGTATACCATTTTAATATAAAATCCAAGTTAGTTTTATCCTTTTTGGAGGTACCTCCAAAAAGGATAAAACGGGCGCTCTTATTTTGGTAGATGTTGATGTTTTCATTTTTCACCCATCATTTGTCTGGTTTGTTTCAGTCGGTAAGATTCCCCATTCATATCTATCAGATAAGCCTTGTGGGTTAATCTGTCAACCAGAGCAGCCGTCAATACCGGATCGCCGAAGATTTCTTCCCATCGGTCGAAGCCCAGGTTTGTGGTAATGATGGTTGATTTTCTGCCTGTCCTTAAAGAGAGGTGATTGAAGAGCAGCTCCGCACCTTGTTTATCGAATGAGACGTAACCAAATTCATCGCAAATGACCAGATCATATTTTTCAAATTGCGCTTCTACCTGTCTTAGGGTTCTCTCGGCATGTGATTCACGCAGTTGGGTCAATAATCGGTGAACAGTGGTGAAGAGCACCTTATATCCCTGCATGCAGGCTTTCAGTCCGAGTCCTATTGCAATATGGGTTTTGCCGGTACCGGGATTGCCGGCAAGGATTACGTTTTGGGCGGAGGTTATGAAATCCAATCTCTCCAGGATCGGCAGTTTCTCTTGTGCGGCCGGTGGTAATTGACTGCGATCTATATCGGAAAGATACATCCTGGAGGGGAATTGGGCATTTCTTATCTGTGCCTTTTTCCGATTCTCCAGCCGGAGATCATATTCCCGCTCCATGAGCTTTACCAGATAGTCTTCATAATCAAGCCTCTCCCTGGCGGCTTCCATGGCCAGTTCCTTGTAGTCTCGACGGAAGGCTGGCAAGCGAAGCTCCTTACTGTAGGTTATTATTTGTTGATTGACGGTATCCATTGTAATTGGTTTGATGCATTAACAGGGTGATGCCGGCAAGTTGTTCTTTGGCTTTCATACTGATGTTATCTTCTGATGCTCTGAGAGGATTTATCGAGGAAGTGTTCCCCACGAGAGCTCGGAGCTTCTCCACACTCACCCCGTCGGGTGAGGTGCCCAACAACCGCCGAAGGGATTCCTCCAGCTTTTCTTCACTCACTCTTTCCCTGCGACAGTAATCAAGCAGTTCGATAAATTCGCGGGGTTCATCCTGAAAGAAGTTCCGGTACAATGCTCCCAAATAATGGTTGTCGGCAAGGGCCTGACTACCG
>JARKPE010000062.1 GCA_029975415.1 Dysgonamonadaceae bacterium
CGAAAATTTTCACCTTTCCGAGCATGATTCCAATGGAAATTACCAAAGCAAAAACAAGTATGGAATGGGCTATACCGGTTCCTGCAAATAAATCTATCAACCATTGCATAATTTATAAAATAAGATTTTTTCGTTAATCAGTATGGTGGCAAACCTAAAACAAATACTGCCAGCACTCGATATATTTACACCACAAAAGTAAGAGTTATATTGCTATTAAGCAAAAAAAAGTAAAATAATTAAGGAAAAATTTCTTTATTTTACGCACACAACCGATGCCCAGCGATTGTCTTCGAAAAAATTAGAAAAATGCAGACCACATTCTTCGCAGCAGCTGCGAATAACAGGAATATCGTCGATATAAAATCCGCTCATGATAATTACACCCCCATCGTTTAAGACACTCGAATAAATCGGAATATCGTGTAGAAGAATATTTCGATTGATGTTGGCAAAAATTACGTCGAACGTTTCTTTGCCCAATAGTTCGGCTCCTCCGAGTTCAACTCTGATGTTGGGCACATTGTTGAGCTTGACATTTTCCAAAGCATTGTTAAAAGCCCACTCGTCGATATCGATAGCTACAACCGGATTGGCATTACGATAGGCGGCAAGAATTGCCAAAACGGCGGTACCACATCCCATGTCGAGCACCGACTTATTCTCAAGATTCATATCGAGAATCTGCCTCAGAATGAGACCGGTGGTTTGATGATGACCTGTACCGAATGCCATTTTCGGATCGATGAAGATGCGATATTCATATATTCCTTCAGGCCGGTGAAACGAGCTTTGTATCAGACAACGGTTGTCGATTACGATTGGTTCAAAATAGTTTTTCTCCCATTCTTCGTTCCAATCCCTATCTTCCATTTCGGTTACCGAATATTCGAGTTCTGCATCCAAATCGAAATTCGAAATAACATTTTTCAGTTGGTCTTTGCTGAAAAGCGATATAGGAACATACGCCTCGAGGCCGTTTTCCGCAGGGACAAAACTATCGTATCCGATTTCTGACAACCTATAAGCCAGAACATCTTTCACTGTGTCGTTATCCGGAGTACAACGAATAAAAACTTGCACGTATTTCATACTGTTGATGATTTTGTTGGCAAAAATACAAAATTCCGAGATAGATTTGTAAAAAGTTATTTAGGACAGAGATTCATCTGTTTAGATTTGTTAGAAAAATGTTTTGTTTTAGGTTCATACGGGCGAAAATATTTTTTTTATTCCTATTTTTATCGGCACAAAAACAAAAAAAATGAAGAAATCGACGATTGTATTCCTTTTATTTTCCTTTATGTTGAATTCGGCTTTTGCGCAAAAAAGTGAGCATAAACTCATCGAAGAAGGCATCGAACTTCACGACAAGGGACAGTATCAAGAAGCTATCGAAAAGTATAGAGAGGTACTCAAAATTAATCCAAAATCAACTATTGCCACTTACGAAATGGCCTTGTCGTTCCTCGAACTGAAAAACTATAAAGATGCTTCCAAATATAGCAGTATGGTTATCAATTCAAACGATAAGTCGCTTTTGGTAGGAGCTTACTGTGTGAAAAGTGAGGCCTTAGCCGAGATGGGAGAAGTGGATAAAGCCATAGATTGGCTTAAAGAGGGTTTAGAAAAAAACGGAGACAATTATTTGCTACATTTCAATTTGGCTATCAACTACTATAAAAAAAATGATCTCGAAAATGCCCTTACGCATGTCAAAAAATCTATCGATTACAACAAAAGCGCCAGCGGGCCATTTCTATTATATGCCTATGCCCTCAAAGATAGCGGATTGTGGGTGCAAAGCATCCTCGCCACGCAAATGTTTTTACTACTCGAACCGGATAGTCAGCGATCAAAAAATGCCTTTCAGGAATTGCTTCAAACAATGCTTATAACATCCACAACCGACACACCCGTCGAACGTTCCTTTATCCAGCAACAACTCTATCGGAATAAATCCCAAAACATTTCCGCCGGCAACATCCCGCCACTCTCAATTGAAGATGGGTTAAATAGAAATTTGGTTTACCATGCCATCACATCAACTATTGATTCTTTGAATAAAATATCGTCTGAACCCGATATTTTTATAACATTCGCCGAAGTAAACAAGTCCATTCTGAACATATTGGATCAAGAGAGCCGAAGAATTACCGAGCAAAATGTCTTTTGGAATTTTTATGTCCCTTTTTTTGCCGAAATACTTAAATCGGATTATTACCTTACCTTTTGTCGCTATATAAGTGTCTCTCATATACCCGAATCCCTCGAGTGGTGGAACAACAATAAACCGGAAGCCGAAAAATTCAAACAATGGTTCGAAGAAGGTGATGCTCCGCAAAAAAAAAGAGCCATAAAACAAAAATGAATTATCTTTGCAGGTAATTGCAATCAAAGATGGGGAAAAAACTATATTCCGACGAAGAATTACTCACCCTGCTACGCGAACCCGACACAATACGTGAAGGGTTTGCTAAACTCGTGTCCGAGTACAGCGAGCAACTATATTGGCAGATACGCAAAATGGTACTCTCGCACGACGATGCTAACGATATTCTTCAGGAAGTTTTCATAAAAGCATGGTCGAGTATCGACAATTTCAGAGGCGAAGCCAAGTTGTCAACCTGGCTTTACCGAATAGCCATTAACGAAAGCATCACCTTCATCAACAAAATGCGCGCGCAAAACAATATATCGATCGACGATGACGATTCATTTTTGATAAATCAACTCGAAGGCGACAAATATTTCGATGGAGATGAAGCACAAAAACTTTTGCAAAAAGCTATTCTCACTCTTCCCGAAAAGCAACGGCTCGTATTTCAGATGAAATATTTCGACGAAATGAAATACGAAGAGATGTCCGAAATTCTGGGGACATCGGTTGGAGCACTCAAAGCATCCTATCATCATGCCGTTAAAAAAATAGAAAACTTTTTCGATCAAACGGATTAAACCATTCACCCCAAAAGCAGTCTATCCATAAGGGTCTAGGAAAAGTAGAAGGAATGAAGACAAACATCAAAAAATTAGAAGAAATTAGGAAAGAAAATCCTTTTAAAGTGCCGGAGAATTATTTCGAACACTTCAATCGAGAAATAATGAATTGCTTGCCCGAAAAGGATTTTGTTGCTCCGCGAACAGTTTCGCTTTGGGACAAGGTTAAACCGTGGGTTTATATGGCAGCCATGTTTTTAGGACTCTATTTCACGATCCAATTTCTCACTACGAAAACGGGAACACAACAAAACCCTGCAGCTGCTCTACAGCAACCACTCATTGCACCACAAGCCGGCCAATACTGGTCGAATGCGAGCGTTACTGAAGACGAATTTTACCAATACCTCGAAGATCAACTTGTGGAAGATAAATATTACGATTACATCTACGAGGAGATGTACATAGCTACAGATATGTTATAAAACCTATAAAAACGATTTTCAGTGATATGAAAAAGACAATTATATTTTTACTTTCGGCTATCACCCTGAGTATTTTTCCGTTTTATCTTCGAGCTCAAGATCGAAAAATGAACGTTGAGGATTTCGAAAAAAGAAAGCAAGCTTATGTGAAGGAAAAAGCAGCACTTACTGACGAAGAAGCACAACGATATTTTCCATTGAATAGCGAACTAAATCAGAAAAAATTTGAGTTAAACCGTCAACATCGCCAAAAATTGGAGAAAGCACGTAAAAACGACCAAAAAATCAGCGACGAAGAATATCGCCAAATCATCGAAAACGATGTGGAGCTAAAAATGAAAGAAGCGGAGCTTGAAAAAGAATATTCGGATAAATTCGACAAGGTACTCTCGCCCGAGAAACTTTTTAAAGCGCAACAAGCCGAAAAAACATTTATACAACAAGAAGTTGCCCGCTTTCGAGAACAGGAAAAATCGAAGGGAAAAAACAAATAATCGCTCTAACAAGGGGCTGTCTCAAAAGTAGGGACAGCTCCATTTTTTAATTGGAAAATATCATAAAAACAGGGAAAAGCAGGATAAAAGATTTGTGTAATTGCATATTATTTAGTATCTTTATAGCTGTCAATCAATAACATGAATTATGTCGAGAGCAGTATTTAAATCGAACGAACAAGGACAAGTTGTTTTGTTTCCTGCCAGTTTGGATGAAAAGGTACCGCAAGATTCTCCGGCTCGCCTTGTCAATCAAATAGTCGATAACCCGGATATAGCAGAAATCATTGACACCTACAAGGGAGGCGGAACCAGTGCCTATCATCCGCGAATGATGCTGAAAGTAGTTTTGTACAGTTATTTGAACAATATTTATTCGAGTCGAAAAATTGAGCAGGCACTTGCAGACCGGATTAGTTTCATGTGGCTTTCGGGTGGTCAACAGCCGGATCACAACACCATCAACCGTTTTCGTTCTTCCCATCTAAAGGAACATATTCACCGGATATTTACGCAAGTTGTCCTTATGCTCGTAGATATGGGATATCTGACATTGGATGTAATTTATGTGGACGGGACCAAGATAGAATCCCGAGCCAATCGTTATACTTTTGTGTGGAAGAAGACGGTAGAAAAGAACAAGGCAAAACCGGAAGAAAAAATCCGTAAGATTCTTGAACAGGTAGAAGAAGGGATTGCACAGGACAATCAAATGGAAGATCAGCCTACCCTGCCTATCAACAGTGAAGAATTACGCCGGAGGATAGAAGCCCTTAATCGGGAGAACCGTACAAAAGCGGAACAAAAAGCCATAAAGACACTCGAGGAAAAACATTTGCCGAAGCTCGAAGAATATGAAAATCATCTGTCTATATTGGGAGAGAGGAACAGTTATTCCAAGAGCGATCCGGATGCTACCTTCATGCGTATGAAAGAAGATCACATGAAGAACGGACAACTCAAGCCGGCATATAATGTTCAAATAGGAACCGAAAATCAATTTTTCACACACTGCGATTTCTTTTCCAATCGTAGCGATACGCTGACTTTTATTCCGTTTATGGAAGGATTTTGCAGCCGTTATGGTTTTTATCCCAATAAAGGAGTTGCCGATTCAGGCTACGGGAGCGAAGAAAATTACGAATTCATGGAGGAAAACCGGATTGAACCTTTTGTCAAGTACAACTATTTTCACAAGGAAGAAAAGAAAGCATTCAAAAACAATGCTTTTCTTGCTCAAAATTTATATTACAACGAAAAGGAAGATTATTTCGTTTGTCCGATGGGACAGCACATGAAAAAAGTGGGAGTCACTACACGGAAAACGGAAAGCGGATATGTTTCAAAAATAAGTATTTACGAAGCCGAAAACTGTAATGGTTGCCCCTTGCGGTGTCTGTGTTACAAAGCCAAAGGGAATCGCAGGATCGAAGTAAATCATAACCTGAACAGACATAAACAGAAAGTCAGGGAATTGCTTACCTCACCCGAGGGTCTTTTTCACCGGAGCCAACGACCAATAGAACCTGAATCGGTGTTCGGACAAACCAAATATGATAAAGCCTATAATCGATTCCGTCATTTTGGACAGGAAAAAGTAGAAGCCGACTTTGCTCTCTTTGCCACAGCATTCAACATCGGAAAATTATGGCGTAAAATGAGCAAACGAAAAGGAAAAGAGCAGGAAAATCAACAAATCGACATAAAATTGCTGATAAATACCTTTATATTTATCGTTATGTTTCGCTCATTCCAAAAAATTAAAAACAGAATTACTTCAAATCAAAATTTAGCCCTTGATTTGGCTGCTTGATCTAAAAAAGAAAGTGCCCTTTTGAGACACCCTCTTTCTCTTTTTAAGAAAAACACTTCCGAAAATCAAAAAACAACGATTATTCTTGTAAATTTGTGTCTTCAACCATGTAAAGTCTTTGCACGATGAGTAAAAATGACACTTTCAAAAAAATGCTTCCCGACTTGATCGCGATCATAGCATTCGTAATCCTTTCTTTCGCATATTTTGCACCCGCTATTCTTGACGGACGGGTTATTGTGCAGCATGATTCACTGGCTGCCATCGGTCAAGGACAGGAACAGCGCGATTATATGGAACGTCACAACGGTGAGCGAACGCGCTGGATCAACTCCATGTTCAGCGGAATGCCTACTTACCAAATGTCGCCAACCTATAATTCGACCAAGCCTCAGGATTTTGCAAAAAAAGTATATTCTCTTTTTCTGCCCAATTACATGTATCTGCTTTTCATCATGTTGATCGGATTTTACATTCTGATGCGTGCTTTCGACGCTTCGCCGTTAATTAGTGCTTTAGGCGCAATAGCATGGGCGTTATCTTCATATTTTCTCATCCTCATTGCAGCGGGACATATTTGGAAATTCATTACCTTAGCCTATATACCACCTACGATTGCGGGATTGGTATATGCCTATCGTAAAAAATATTTGCTCGGCGGATTGCTTATTATGATTTTCGTCGCTTTTCAGATTTCGGCCAATCACATTCAAATGAGTTATTACTTTTTGTTTGTAATGCTGTTTTTTGTAATAGCCTTTTTCGTGGAAGCGCTTCGCAAAAAAGAACTTCCCGATTTTCTAAAATCCACGGGAGTTGTTGTGATTGCAGGTTTGATCGGTGTATTGGCCAATGCTTCTAATTTGTATCACACTTACGAATATTCAAAAGAAACCATCCGCGGCAAATCGGAACTGTCGCATCACGATGCCGATAACAAAACCAATAACGGCCTGGAGCGCGACTACATTACTGCCTGGAGCTATGGAATAGGCGAAACATGGACGCTGCTTGTACCTAATGCCAAAGGAGGAGCATCAGTGCCTCTATCGGAGAATGAGACGGCCATGCAAAAAGCCCGTCCTGAATACGTACAGCTCTACCGGCAAATCGGCCAATACTGGGGAGATCAACCCGGAACATCTGGCCCGGTATATGTTGGAGCGTTTATTTTAATGCTCTTCATTTTGGGATTATTTATTGTAAAAGGGCCTGTTAAATGGGCATTGCTGGCGGGAACAGTTTTTTCGATTTTACTTTCGTGGGGAAAAAATTTTATGGGACTTACCGATTTCTTCATCGATTTTGTCCCGATGTACAATAAGTTTCGAACTGTGTCATCCATTCTCGTAATTGCCGAATTCTGCATTCCGTTGCTAGCTGCCCTCACGCTCAAAGAATTGATTCAGCATCCAGAAAAACTGACGAAAAACATGAAATATCTGTATATCAGTTTAGGGTTGACCGGGGGAATCGCTTTTCTGTTTGCCATAGCACCCAAGATGTTTTTCCCTTCGTTCATTTCAGCATATGAAATGCAACAATTGCAATCACTTCCGGCAGAACATGTTCGTGCGGTCATCGACAATCTCACCGAGATGCGTGTTGCCATGTTTACCGCTGATGCATGGCGAAGCGTGATCATCATTGTCATTGGAACAATTTTATTGTGGGCACTCATCAATAAAAAACTAAAACCCGAAATAGCAGTATCCGGAATTCTGGTACTAAGCCTAATCGATTTATGGTCGGTGGACAAACGTTATCTCAACGACAGCGATTTCACACAACCGACTATCGTAAGCCAAACTTTCACCAAGACGCCCACCGATCAACTCATCCTGCAAGACACAACAAAATATTATCGAGTACTAAACATGGCTGTCAGCACATTCAATGATGGCGTTACGCCCTATTGGCATAAATGCATCGGAGGATATCATCCGGCTAAACTTCGCCGTTATCAAGATTTAATCGATGTCTATCTGACAAAGGAGATGATGTCCCTCCAAAACGACATTATTAAGACGCAAGGCAAAATGGATTCGGTTAATGCAGAAGGATTTAAGGTGTTGAACATGTTGAATACGAAATGGATTATCATGCCGGCGCAGGGAGGAAGTACACTCCCGGTAGCAAATCCTTACAATCAGGGTAATGCGTGGTTTGTAAACGATATTCGTTTTGTAAATACACCTGACGAAGAGATTGAGGCTCTGGGCAAAATAAATTTACGCACGCAAGCCGTAGCAGACAAGCAATTCGAGCCACTACTGAAAGGATTTAATGTTACTCCGAAAGATTCGGCATCAAGCATCGCTCTTTCCTCTTATGATTCGAATATACTCACTTACAATGTAGATGCAAAGAAAAACGAACTGGCCGTATTTTCCGAAATATATTATCCACAAGGTTGGCAAATAAACATTGATGGAAAACCGGCGAAAATGTTACGTGCTAATTATACTTTACGCGCACTCCCCATTCCGCAAGGAAAACACACAGTGATTTTTGAATTTGCGCCAAAGAGCATTAAGGTTACCGACACGATTGCTTACATTGCGCTACTCATCATGTTATTGACTGCAGGATGGATCGTTTGGAAAGAAATAAAAGGGATAAAAGCCAAGAACTAAAAGCTTTTATTTATCTTCCACACAAGGCTTTGAAAGGACAGTATTGGCAATTTTTTTCATTGTCGGTTTGCGTGAAAGGAATGTCGGGATTGAACATTTCGGACAAACATTGATTAAATAAATCGGCAAACTCGCCAAAATAAACCGAAGCATCGCTCACTCGTTCACGCTTACTTGAAGAGACAACCTTTAGAGAAATAAATGGATCAAAGTTTTCGGAATAAATCGATCGCATAAAATATAATGCCGGCGACAACTTTCGTCCGGGAAATTGTCTGTCATAAAAAAACGAATACAGAAAAACCTGCAAGATTTTCGACAAATCGGCATTACGGGTGGTATCGAAAAGCAATGATAATTCGGGAAATACCGTATTACCTCCCCCCGTTTTGTAATCGACAATTCGATAGATGCCTCCTTGCTCGTCGATGCGGTCTATGCTGCCCTTGAACTGAACCGCCAAGTCATCGTTCACTCGATAAACAGTTTCGAATTTGTATTCCGAACCAATGTAGCGAAAAGGCGTAAACGACTTGTCCACTTCGAGTGTCTGCTTTACATAACTGCGAATAACTTCGCCAATCAAATAGTTCTCGCCAACAAGCGGTTGGACATTTGCATCATCTCTGAAATAATACCTGGCAAAAGCTTTTTCTATCAAAGTATTCAAATATTCGTCATCTTTTGCAATCGCCGACAACACATCGGGTGTTACAATTTTGTTTTCGTATCGGTTGTAAATCTGCTCCATTACCCGATGAAAAATAGAACCAAAGACATCCGACTCCACTTTTTCGTTCACCACTTCCTCATCCGAAAACCCTTCAATCGCCGAAAAATAGAACTGCAACGAGCAATTGATGTAATTATTAAGCTGTGATGCCGAAAGCCACAAATCACCACCCGCCCTGAATCTGTCGAGTTTTTGCATCACCGAAGAAGTTTTCTCAATCGAAATCGATGGCATCTCTGATGCGAAAACATTATAGGTAGCCACGCGTTCGTGAATATCGAATGCATCGCTGTACAAATACTTCAGTTGTGTGAAATATCGACTTACTTCGCCGGTTTGCAGGCCTTCGGTACGTGTGTCGTAAAGCATGAAAATGCGCTTCGCTCTACTGATCATGCGATAGAAATGATAGGCATAAGTACTATCCTGATGCTCGTAAGTAGGCATCCCGAATCCTTTACGAAGAGTATAGGGAATAAACGAATTGGCACTACTCTTCAGAGGGAAAACGCCTTCGTTCATCGACAACAGAATGATATTTTCGAAATCGAGTACGCGTGTTTCAAGGACTCCCATCACCTGCAACCCCGAAAGTGGTTCTCCACTGAATGAAACGCTAATGCCCTGTGCCAAACGATTCAACAAACGAAAATATACATCGACCGATATACTGTCCACATTTTTCAACATATCACTCAATCGGGTAATGGCTTTGTAATATTGTACGACGAATTCTCTTTCAAGATCGATGGACGAAGCATCATTTTTCGTCTCTTCCGTTTGTAATTTCTCGGTCGTCAGCGATGAGTAAATAATTCGCAAAATGAGTTGCAGATAATCTGGAATCTGCCGCCAATCGGTCATGGGTTTGAAAATGAGCTGAAGCAATTCTTGTTGGGGTATATCCGGCGGGGAAACGACAACACGATTATTTGCAACAATAAAATTTTTCAACTTTTCCGCTTCATCGCGAGAAGAAGCCTTAACAAGCGGATGATTGAGAATTGCAGTTACAAATCGGTGATAAAAAACTGTTTCGCCGTCACGATTAGTACGCACATTATGTTGCAAATCGGCGATATGATCTACAAGACTGGCAACTGATGCGTGCGACATGGCATAACCCATCGTTACATTTATTTTCTTTATTTCCGGAGGGATGGAGTACAGAATAGGGAGAAGTAAATTTTCATCAGGCAAAACCACTGCAGTTTGAATCGCTTCATCAGGATTCGGAATTGCATTGGCCTCAATCAACTGCGAAAGAAGCTTCGAAACATATTTTGCCTGTCCCACAGCCGAAGGCACCCCGATAAGCTCTATGGTGGGCTGCTCGCAATCACGATTATTTTCTTCGATCCGGAAACGAGAGGGAAACCGACGTACATTATCCTTTATCCAAAACGAAGCTTTGTTTTGGGGGTCATTAACCATCGGAGATTCATAATCCCAATAAAAATCGGCTTTGTCCAGGTTTCGCAGATATTCCATCAATGCTATCTCAGACGGTGTAAGCGCATTGAGTCCAACAAAAACGTACAAAGGTGCATTTAAATCAAAATCATCTTTGGCGAGTGTCCTTTCGGCAACATCTCGGAATGCCATTCCCTCATAAGCCCAACCCTTTTTCTCAAGCGCCGAACGAAACAAAGTATATAGTTCGAAAAGAATTTGCCATGTTTCCTGAAATTTTTTCTTCGAATCGCTCAATCCGCCACTCATGAAATTACTCCAAAAACGCCGGATAGCTTCGATTTGTGATTCTGAAAGATAGGATCTGTCATCCTCAAGCGATTTCAAATCGCGCACATTTCGGAAAAGTTGTCGCGCATCAATCAGATACTTGTCCACATCGTCGAAATCGTTCAGAAGCATTTCGCCCCAAAACAAGAAATCGTCAAATGATTGGTCGACATTGCCAATTTGTTGATAACAGCGATAAAGTTCTGTCAGTAGAGCAATCCGATCGGCCATTTGATAAGGAGACAATTCTACGAAGAGTTCCTGAATCGTAATTATGTTAGGCGAAAAAATTGGCTTTGCCGCTATTTCGGATAGATATTTTTGAAAAAAAACGCCTGCCCGCTTATTCGGAAATACAAACGTATGTTTGTAAAGCTGGTTTCCAAATTGTGCATAGAAAATGTTGGCGATTCGATATAGGAATGGTTTCATTTCAATTTTATTGCTTGTCAAAAATAAGCAAAAATCATAAATTCGAGAAGCAAGTCGATATAAGATTTATCTTGTAGCTAATAACGAAATACGCCCATTGACGGAAAAAGCCGCAAGAGGCTTTTGCTCTTGCGGCTTTCCGTGGATTTTTTCAAGTTGTATCAGATATATTTTATTACACTATACCCTGCGCCATCATTGCATCGGCTACTTTCATAAAGCCGGCAATATTCGCCCCTTTCACGTAGTTGATGTAATTCCCATCTTTTCCATGCAAGACACACTGTTCGTGAATGTCACCCATAATTTGGTGCAACCATCGGTCAACTTCTTCGTTCGACCATGAAATATGCATGGCATTTTGTGTCATCTCCAATCCCGAACATGCAACACCGCCTGCATTTACCGCTTTACCCGGAGCAAAAAGAATGCGATTTTCGATAAAGAAATCGACAGCTTCAGCCGTGCAACCCATATTTGAAACCTCAGCAACAAGCATCACATTATTTTCTTTCAAGCGTTTGGCATCCTCCAAATTCAGTTCGTTTTGAATAGCGCATGGCAGGGCTATATCCACTTTGCATTCCCAAGGTTTCTTTCCGGGGAAAAACTTGGCTTTCGGAAATTCCTCCACATAGGGAGCTACAATATCGTTTCCTGAATTACGTAGATCAAGCATACATGCAAATTTTTCGGGAGTATTTATGCCTTCTTCATCGTAAATATATCCATCGGGTCCCGAAATAGTAACTACCTTGGCACCAAGTTCAGTAGCCTTTACGGCAGCGCCCCAAGCCACATTTCCGAAACCGGATAATGCAATGGTTTTACCTTTGATGTCGATATGATGTTCGTTACACATTTGATGAACAAAATACAGAGCTCCGAAACCGGTCGCTTCAGGACGCAATCGCGATCCGCCATAGCTCAATCCTTTGCCCGTAAAAGTTCCCGTGTGTTCACGAGCCAATTTTTTATACATTCCAAACATGTATCCGATTTCACGTCCACCTACGCCGATATCTCCGGCAGGCACATCGGTATCAGGGCCAATGTTCCGCCACAATTCGGTAACAAACGACTGACAGAAACGCATAATTTCGGCTTCAGAACGTCCTTTGGGTGAGAAATCCGATCCGCCTTTTGCTCCGCCCATGGGCAATGTAGTAAGTGCATTTTTGAATGTTTGTTCGAAACCCAAAAATTTGAGAGTAGATAGCGTAACCGATGCATGGAAACGAATTCCGCCTTTGTATGGGCCAAGCGCGCCATTGAATTGCACGCGATATCCAATATTGACGTGAACTTTACCCTGATCGTCAACCCAAGGCACTCGGAATGTGAAAATCCTGTCTGGTTCGACAATCCGTTCGATGATTGCTGCTTTTTCAAATTCGGGATGTTGGTTATATACATCCTCAATGGAAATAAGTACTTCCCTGACGGCCTGAAGATATTCCGATTCACCCGGATGTTTAGCCTCAAGCTGTGTCATTATGTCATTAACTTTCATAATATAGAACGATTTTAATCGGTTTTACTTGACAAAGGTAAGCAATAATTCGATATTTCAACAAGAATAAAAGAGAAAAATTCCGTTTTTTCAAATAATTTCTTGATCAATCTAATACATTGAAAATATGATATATATTTAAAAAGACAAAAAGGAAACATTAAAGTTGCAATTCGATATTTTGTAGAGATAATAATATCAATTTCACACATAATCGTTGCATTTCTTTCGAATTCGAAAAAACAACTTATACTGTACAGAAGTAAGCAGGTTGTAAGCAATTTTTTGAATAGGTGATAATTTCGTAATTTTGTATTTATAGACAACAAAAAACCGACATGGGAAAAAATAAATTGACAAAGTTTGCCTAAATGGCATCTTACAGCAATGTGTTTCAATATCCTTTCGAAAAACTAAAAAACGAAATCTTTCCACTGAAGGGACAATGGAATGAGAAATATTTTCGGAACGAAAATCCCATTGTTTTAGAATTGGGTTGTGGCAAAGGCGAATATACAGTGGAATTGGCCAAACTTTTTCCGGAGAAAAATTTTATCGGAATCGACATCAAAGGTGCTCGCATGTGGAGTGGTGCAACTGAGGCCATTCGTCAAAATCTAAACAATGCAGCTTTTGTGCGAACCCATATCGAATTGATTCATCATTTTTTCGCTGAAAACGAAATATCTGAAATTTGGATTACTTTTCCCGATCCACAGATGAATAAGGCCAATAAACGCCTCACTTCAACACGATTTATGAGAGAATACTGTCGCTTGCTAAATGAAAACGGAATTGTTCATTTGAAAACAGACAGCAATTTTCTTTATACTTATACAAAAGAGATGATCCGAATAAATCAACTCGAGGTGTATTTCGAAGCCGCCGATTTGTATGGATCGGAATGGCAGGATCCAATTCTTGAAATTCAAACATTTTACGAACAACAATGGCGTGCTCGTGGTTTAAACATCAAGTATATCAAATTCTCATGTCCCAAAAAAGATGATTGGACAGAACCTGACATTAAAATAGAAAAAGACGATTATCGCAGTTTCGGACGCAACGCTAATTTTTATAAATCAATTGACGAATAAGCACATTAAAACATATGACACTTTATCCTCAACTTATTATTGACGCACTCAAAACAGTGCGTTATCCCGGAACAGGTCAAGATATCGTTTCGGCCGGAATGGTTGGCGACGACATCCGCATCGACGGTATGAAAGTTAGCTTTTCGCTCATCACCGAAAAAGCAAACGATCCATTCATCAAATCGATCGTTAAGATGGCCGAGCAAGCTATCCTTACTTATGTGAGCAAAGATGTGGATATCAAAGGTAACATTACCGTGAAATCGAAACAACCGCCACGTCCGGCCCTACCCGATTTGCTTCCGGGAGTAAAAAATATAATAGCCATTGCCTCCGGAAAAGGAGGCGTGGGCAAGAGCACCGTTTGCGTCAATCTCGCAGTCGCTCTTGCACAAAAAGGCTATAGAGTCGGGCTGCTCGATGCGGATATTTTTGGACCATCCGTACCAAAAATGTTTGGTGTGGAAGACGCCGGACCGGTTCTCGAAAACAAAAATGGACGCGACCTCATTGTTCCCGTCGAGAACTATGGAGTAAAAATGCTTTCCATCGGCTTTTTCGTTAAAAAGGAGGATGCCGTGGTTTGGCGTGGAGCAATGGCCAGCAATGCGCTCAAACAGCTCATCGGCGATGCCGATTGGGGTGAACTTGACTATTTTCTTATCGATTTTCCTCCCGGCACCAGCGACATTCATCTTACGCTTGTGCAAACGTTGCCCATCACAGGCGCAGTAATAGTAAGCACACCACAGGAAGTAGCATTGGCCGATGCACGAAAAGGCATCAGCATGTTTACCGGTGATAAGGTGAATGTTCCTATACTCGGACTTGTAGAAAACATGGCATGGTTTACACCGGCGGAGCTCCCCGAAAACAAATACTACATTTTCGGGAAGGACGGATGCAAACGACTGGCCGAAGAATTGGGCTATGATTTGCTTGGACAGATTCCCATTGTTCAAAGTATCCGCGAAAGCGGCGACGAAGGTCATCCCGTTGCACTCAATGCCGACAGCATAACGGGTTTGGCGTTTGCCGAACTCGCCGATCATTTGGTTGCTGCAGTCGATAAGCGCAATCGTGAATTACCTCCGACCCAAATCGTGGGAGTAGAAAAAAGATAAAAAATTAGAAAAGAAAACTTTGAGAGAAATATTTTTTCCTTAATAGCAAACAGAGACACATGCAACATCCCTTACATCAATTTCTTTATTGTCCCAAATGCGGATCGAGCGGATTTGTGGAACATAACGTCAAATCGAAAAAATGTCTTGATTGCGGATTTGTTTACTATTTCAATCCTTCAGCAGCGGTTGTTGCCGTTATCGAAAACCCGAAAGGTGAATTGCTCGTGGCCGTCCGCGCCAAAGATCCTGCGAAAGGGACATTGGACCTGCCCGGCGGTTTTGTAGATATGTATGAAACAGCCGAAGAAGCGGTGGTGCGGGAAGTACGGGAGGAAACATTACTGAAAGTAGTTTCTACCGAATACCTTTTTTCAATTCCAAATCTTTATGTATATTCGGGATTCGAAGTGCAAACAGTAGATCTTTTTTTCCGATGCAAAATAAACAATTTCAACGACTTGAATGCAAATGATGATGTCGCACAACTGCAATTCGTGGCTCGAGAAAAACTGCATCCTGCCGAT
Organism: Dysgonamonadaceae bacterium; assembly: GCA_029975415.1. Classification (GTDB taxonomy): domain Bacteria; phylum Bacteroidota; class Bacteroidia; order Bacteroidales; family Dysgonomonadaceae; genus Seramator. The sequence goes on from JARKPE010000062.1 coordinate 15,538, forward strand.
TTCGGATTAGTGTCGATACGTAAAGGAATTGAAAAATTCTTATAGTTTGTTATCGAAAACACAGGGCGCAATCCCAAAACAAAAAATAAAAAACATGAAAAAAAACATTTTAGGCATACTCCTTTTTCTCATGATGCAAAGCACTTTTGCGCAACGAACTGCATACCATTTTTCACCTGAAAACCTTTTCAATCAGGGTAAAGAAATGTTCCTGGAAAAAAATTATGTAGGAGCTCAAGACTTGTTGAGTAAATTCATTTCCGAAAGTCGTGATGAATTTCTCGAGGAAGAAGCCGAATACATGATTGCACTTTCTTCTTTTTATCGTGGTTCGAACGACAGTGGTAATCGGTTAAAAGAATTCTTGGATACCTATCCCGAAACTATACATCGTCATCAGGTAAATTTTTTGATTGGTTCTTACCACTTCGACAAAAAAGAATGGGCTATTGCCAAACATTGGTTCGAACTGTCCGATCTCGATTATCTGACGCCATCGGAACAAGAAGACTACTGTTTCCGCCTGGCATATTCCAATCTTCAACTCGGCGACAAGCAATCAGCAAAGCGTTATTTCGAACTTCTTTATCGAAACAGTGAGAAATATCGCGATGCAGCAGATTATTTTCTGGGATATATCAACTATACGAATGCCGAATATGATGCTGCGCTGCAACGCTTCGAACGATTACGCAATCATCCCGAATTTGCAGAAGAAGTTGCTTTTTACACAGCCCAAGCCACATTTTTCAAAGAAAATCTGCAGGAAGCCATTCAACTGGCACAAAATTTCGTCGAAAAATATCCCCAAAGCACTCACAATCCCGAAATGTATCGTGTCTTAGGTAATTCCTATTTCAGATTAGGGCAACCAAGCAAAGCCATTTCTAATTACCGGCATTATTTCGACACAAACGACAAACCGCTTCGCGGCGATGCCTATTTCATGGGATTGGCCTATGCCGAAACCAATCAATATCCCGAATCGATTCGCATGTTTCAACTTGCTGTGGGCGAGCCCGATGCACTAACACAAAATGCATGGGTGCAGCTTGGTCAAATGTATCTGAAAACCGGAGAAAAACAATCTGCTCAAATGGCTTTCGAAGCTGCTTCGCGATATAATTTCGATGAAAAAGCAAGTGAAACGGCGTTATTCAACTATGCTTTGCTTGTGCACGAAACAAACTTTTCGGTTTTCAGTGAATCTATAACATTGTTCGAAAATTTTTTAAAGCGTTATCCCAAATCAGGTTACGCCGACCGCGTGAACGATATCCTAGCCGAAACATTTCTAACAACAAAGGATTATTCGGCTGCACTTTCGGCCATTAATCGAATAGCAAATCCGTCGAGACGAATCCTGGAGGCCAAACAAGCGGTATTATTCCAATTGGGAGCACAACATTTCATCGACGGCAATCTTGGCAAAGCCATATCTTACTTCGACGATTGCATCGACATGGGCAATTACGACAGAGAGGCTCGTAACAATGCCTTTTTCTGGCGGGGAGAATCGCATTACCGTTTAGGAAACTATACCAACGCCGAATCGGATTTCAACACATTTACTTCGACAGCTTCCCCTTCTTCCGAGAATTATGCACTCGGCTGGTACAATCTGGGCTATGCAAGATTTAAGCTAAATCGATATACCTCAGCCCAAAATGCTTTTCAAAGATATATTTCAATCGAAAATAACAAGCATACCCCCGAAGTTGCTGACGCTTACAATCGGATTGGGGACACCTATTACTACAATCGTGCTTTCTCGGATGCTGAACGGTATTACGCTCAAGCAGCCGAATTGAATCCATCGGTAGCCGATTATGCAGCCTACCAAAAAGCTTTCGTAATGGGATTACAACACAACTATCAAGGGAAAATTGCCGCGTTGGATGATTTGATGCGGCGCTTCCCTAATTCTCAATATTTTGATGATGCACTATTTGAAAAGAGTCGTGCCCTTACCATGCTTAATCGCGAAAAAGAGGCTATTGCCGTGCTTCAACAGTTGGTTTCTTCATTTCCCAACAGCTCTCTTGCAAGCCAGGCAGGTATTCAACTCGGTCAACTGTACTACAACTTAGGCGAACACAAACGAAGCATTGATGCCTATAAAAATGTAATACAACATTTTCCCGGAACAGATGACGCAAAAACCGCACTCGTTTCGATGGAATCGGTTTATCGTGACTTGAACGACATACAATCTTATGTAAACTATGCTAATTCTCTCCCGGAAGGAATGCGTATATCGACATCCAAACAAGATTCACTCACCTATTTGGCTGCCGAAGGTTTGTTCATGCGCGGATCAAGACCTCAGGCCGAACAAGCCTTATTGAGTTATCTGCAAAACTATCCGAATGGAGCATACAGCAGCGATGCCAACTACTATCTGGCCGTGATTTCGGCCGAAAAAGGAAACAAAACACAAGCGCTTGAATATTATCGCAAGGTGATTGATGCCAACAATCCCAAGTTTTTGGAAAACGCACTCGTTTATACTGCTGACAACGAGTACGAAAGCGGAGATTACCGCACAGCACTCGCCGATTACTCTAAACTTGCCAGCATGGCACGAAGCTCGACCAACAAACAAGTCGGACTGATGGGTTTGGTTCGGACCCAATCCAAACTCGGTAGTTATCACGAAGCTGTCCGCACAGCCACAGATTTGCTTTCTGCCGGTAACCTTTCACCGGAAATAGCCACCGAAGCACGTTATCTGCGGGCAAAAGCCTATCAACAAATAAACGAAGTGGACAAAGCGATGGCCGACTTTCAGGTGATTGCCAACGACACCCGCAGTGTGTACGGGGCGGAAGCACAATTTATCCTCGCGGATACTTATTTGAAATGGAAATCATACGACAAGGCCGAAGCGCAGGTAAAGAGTTTCATGCAAAAAGGTACTCCCCACCAGTATTGGATGGCACGCGCCCTTATCGTCCTTTCGGATACTTACGCAGCCAAAGGCGATAACTTTCAGGCACGGCAATATCTCGAAAGTCTTAACGCAAACTACAAAGGAAACGAACCCGATATCCGTCGAATGATTGACGAACGATTGAAAAACTAAATTCCCCATTAAACTACAGTAACGATGAAAAAAAATATATTGCTCATTTCTGTTTTAATTTTGTGTTCGGGAGTGTTTGCTCAAAATTCCGACACTTTACTGAGACGTCAACTTGAATTGGAGCGACAGTTCAACCCCACATTGCAAGATGCAAATAAAATCAATTCGCTTCCGGCTTTACCTGCGCCCAACATCAAAAAAGCTGATGCAAGCTATGCCACCTGGGCTGGACGCGTGAATCCTCCAATCGAGATTGCCATTCCTCAACCTGCTGCTATTGCCACCGAAATTCCTTTCAGTCTGCAAAAAGGATACATATCGATTAGTGCGGGTAACTATGCGAACATCAACGGAGCATTGGGTTATCGAATCATTGATAATGAAAACAGTAAACTTAACTTTCTGTTTCTACACCAATCGACAAACGGAGATATCAAATTTGTTCAGAATTCCGACCCATCAAGCAATACAGCCTATCGGATGGATAATGGCGGTCAATTGACTTATGCGTATCGATTCGATCAGGAAACGTTCAATATATCGGCAGGATATTCGCATTCTGCTTTCAATTATTATGGCAATACATTTGGAAATGAACGGGTTTTCGACAACAAACATCAAACGTTGGGTATAGCGCATCTGATTCTCGGCCTGCAATCATCCGAATCGGATAATCTGAATTATGGGGTAATGGCAAGAATCAAAAACTTTTCGACAAAATTCGGCACTACAATCGATGATGAAGGATTAGAAGGAAACCAAACAAAATTGGCTATTGAACTCGATAAGCCATTCGATGCGGCCAGATCGGATGCCAAAATAGGAGTTGAAGGAAATTGGGACGGCGTTTTTCTCGCAAAACCCGAAAATCCCAATATCGATCTCTATAATTACCATTTGGTAAACGCTTCGCCCTTTATCTCATTCGAAGGTCTGAACTGGAAAGCTCGATTGGGTGCAAACGTGCAGTTTCAGTTTGCCGACGACAACAAAGTGAGGGTTGCTCCTAACGTACAATTATCGGTTAAGGTGGCCGATCATTCTTCGTTATATGCCAACATCGAAGGAGGATTTGATTCAAACACGATTCTGGATATGATGAACGAATCGCCATACGTACAACCGATGTTGCAAGTGAAACCATCATTCAAATTGATTGATCTCGAGGCAGGAGCTAAAATCGGTTCGGCCAACGGGGTGAGAATCGATATTTTTGGAGGATACAGTCAAACGGACAACGAACATTTTTTACTAAACAGTGAAACAACCGACAATACAAGCGGCACCAATACCTTTATTCATGCGGAATACTTGTCTCCAATCTATGGTAATCTGTCGCGCTCGCACATAGGTGCAATGTTGCAAATTGCGACATGGTCGCCCCTCGACTTAACGGCACGTTTCAGCAAAAATTTTTACACGATAAAAGATATTTCCATTAACGACATTTCGGCGGATGATGCTAAAGCCTACAACAAACCCGGATACGAATTCGATTGCAGGGCATCGCTCGAGGTAAGTCAGCAAATCAAACTCACACTCAACTATTATCTGGCTGGTGACAGATGGTCGTATTTCGAGAAACAGAACGTAAAGATGAAAAACATCAACGATTTGAATCTCGGTGCCGTTTATAGCATCAACGATGCCTTTTCGATTCACCTGAATGCAAACAATCTGCTGGCTCAGAAATACGATATCTGGCACGGCTACGCGGCACAGGGATTTAATGCGATGGGTGGGTTCTCATTCAAGTTCTGAAGATCCTTTCGGAACTGAAACGCATACTGTTTCTCCCGTAAATAAACGAATCAACCTGAGCTCCGTCGAAAATAAACTTTTCGAACGAAACTCAGGTTGAAATTATGAATGAGGAAAACCGACTAATTCTTTCCGTTTTCCTCAATGCCTGCCATTTCGGGATCGATCATGATACGTCCGCAATATTCGCAAACGATAATTTTCTTACCCAATTTAATATCCATCTGTTTCTGTGGCGGAATTTTGTTGAAGCAGCCTCCACAGGCTCCACGCTGAATGGGAACAATACCTAAACCGTTGCGTGCATTCTTGCGAATACGTTTGAAGGCAGCCAACAAACGCGGATCTACACTCGCTTCGGTCTTTTTGGCCTTCTCGCGAATCTTCTCTTCCTGCGCCTTTGTTTCAGAAACAATATCGTCGAGTTCTTTTTTCTTTTGTTCCAAATCAATACTCTTTTCCTTCAGCTGTTCCTTGGCAGCAGCAATCTGTTCCTCTATATTTTTGATCATTTCGGCATACTCGCGAATGTGCTTTTCAGCCAACTCAATTTCGAGCGTTTCAAATTCAATCTCTTTCGAAAGGTGATCATACTCTTTACTGTTGCGAACATTATCAAGCTGATTGTTATACTTCTCGATTTTGGCTTTGCTTTCTACAATTTTTTTCTGCTGCTGGATGGTAGCTTCTTTGAGACTCTGAATCTCGAGTTCGAAATTGTGGATACGTGTGTTGAGTCCGGCAATTTCGTCATCGAGATCGGCTACTTCAAGTGGCAATTCGCCACGAAGTGTCTTGATGCGGTCGATTTCCGAACGATACGATTGCAATTTGTAAAGCATCTTAAGCTTTTCTTCAACGGCCACTTCCTGTTGTTCGACTGCTTTTCTTCTTGTTGCCATAATTTGTTGATATTAATTATTGTAAATGATTCGGACTTCTATTCCATACATCAATTCGTATCATAAAAAAATGCAGTAATCGCGGGCAGGAACGCCCTTCTTACTACATCATCCGTAACGGCGGGATCAAGTCGTACCACTGGTGTTACAAATATTTTACGGGATTCGAATCGAATGCCGATTTATGTACGGCAAAGGTAGGATTTTTTTTTGAAATAATGTCTAAAAAAATGTCTTTTGTACAGATTTCCGATTCGTAATGACCAATAACAGCGAGTAATAAACGTCCTTCTACATCGAAGAAGTCGTTGTATTTGGCTTCACCCGTCACAAATGCATCAGCGCCATAGGCAATGGCATCGGGAATCAGGAAAGCACCAGCGCCACCACACACGGCTACATCACGAATTTCGCGATTCTGCAGTTTGGTATGTCTAAGCATAGGTAAATTGAAAACATCCTTTAGCAAATCCAAAAACTCCTGTTCGGGCAGAGGTTCAGGCAAAATACCCGCCACTCCGCTGCCGGCCTGCGACCATTCGTTGCGGAGCGGATAAAAATCGTAAACCGGTTCTTCGTAGGGATGCACCGAAATGAGGGCACGAAGTACCTCGGCTTGCTTGTATGCAGGCAAAACGGTTTCGATGCGCACTTCCTTTTCAAAATGCAATTCACCAATTTTACCCACAAACGGATTGGCATGTTCGCCTGCGCGAAAAGTACCCTCTCCCACGATGTTGTAGCTGCAGGCATCGTAATTGCCTATGTTTCCAGCTCCGGCATTAAACAACGCATTGCGAACAAATTCGGCATAGGCATCGGGAACAAACGTTACCAGCTTGAGCAACTTGTCTTTCTGAGGGCTCAATATGCGCACCTGTTGCAGACCCAGCATTTGGGCAATTTTATAATTCACGCCATTCTTTGCGTTGTCCAGATTGGTATGCGCAGCATACACACACAAATCGTTTTTGATAGCCTTCATCATACATCGTTCCACATAAGTCCGTCCGGTAAGTGACTTAAACGGACGAAACGCCAGCGGATGATGCGCTATCACAAGATTGCACCCAAGCGAAAGGGCTTCGTCGATCACATTTTCGGTAACGTCGATGCAGAGCAGAACTCCGGTAATTTCCCGACTGATATCACCTACTTGCACCCCACTGTTATCGAAATCCTCCTGCAAAGACAGAGGAGCTACCTGTTCAATGGCCTGAAGTATTTCTTTTATGCGCATATTCAGATTTTTTTTGAATACGCAAACTTAATAAAAAATCGGTCTGCTCCTATACGAAAACGGACAGAAACAGACCGATTTTTTCGCAATGACCTGCGCCTGTTATTCAACCGGAAAAATTCTGCGCATGGTGTCGGCAAATATTGCACCCATGCGACGCTGAATATAGGCATTTGTACCGTTTTCGGGATGCCAGCCAAAAATTTGTCCGTCAATTTCCTGCTTGTCGTTGGTAAACAAAAGACTGGTTTGTTGTCCTGTAACCGGATGAGGCGCATTGCGCGAAAATCCGATATAGCGGTCGAATTCCACAAGCGGGAATCCCCATTTGGCAGCCAACTTACGTACCGAAGTATTATAAGTTACGCGCCCATCGTGCCAGTCGGTGCAGAGAACGATGACGGCAGGCTTACCGTATTTGGAATTGTAATACTTCGACCGGGAGTCAAATTTCAGATTGTAGCACTCGGTCAGATAACGTTTGATCACATAATCGAACGCAGCGGCATAATTGCTTCGATCGAAAGGCGTACGATAATCGGTGTAGTGGAGAAGAATTTGCGTCGAATCGCAAACATCTTTATCGTGTACCTGCATAATAACCAATGCATCTATTTTTTCCAATTCGTCGCGACTGTAAAGCGTGCCGGCATTCATCCGATTGGCAGCATCGGCAATGGCTTCCCCACCTACAGCGCGATTGATGGGCGTGGCGCCTACCAGCGAACAGCCAATTTCGAACCAACCGTTGTTGGGCGAAGCAAATGAGGCTCCGGTAAGCAGAAAAGTGTACGGATTTTGTTTTTGCTCCTGTGCAATAAGGCTCGCTGCACATGAGAGGATAATGAAAAAAAGAGAGGTGAATCGTTTCATAGAAAATTGCGGTTTATTGTTTTTTATCGAACAAATTTACAAAAACGATTCGAGGAAACCTTGAATAAAAAAGACGAATTAAAAACCATACAAGAATAGTTTCGAAAAGATTTATCTGCTCTGTACGTCTGCAAAATGGCAGTTTAATTCTATTGGGGTGCTTTGCATGTCTGCAAGGTTCCAACATAGGTTGAAGTTTAATGTTCAGCAGTATTGCGAAGTAAAAATTCATCCTCTACCTGAATGATTACTCGATAAACCAACTTAAAATGTCCATGCATACGAAACCTTGATCAAAAAATCGTTTTGTGGAACAGAGCGAAACAAATCGCCCAGATAATCCCCAAAACGAAACGATCCGTCCGCGTCGTGTATCGTACGCCCTTGCGACCAAACCAAATATAGCACCGAACCCGGTCTATACTCCCATCGATATACCAAATTGGAACGAAATTGCAGAAAATGAAAATCAGGATTGTCGTAAGGGTATTGTTCCAGCTCGCAAAACCGATCTTCGAAACGGTTGGCACGAGGATTGACCACTGTCTTGAAATCGGAAAAATCTCCCGAAAACAGGTATGGCAAAGCATACCACTGAAGCGACATATCGGGAGTAATACCGTAATTGATGCGTATCGACATCGAAGCAATATGCTGACGAATGGTAGAAAGAATGTAAGTCGGAGTTTGGTCTTGAATCATCCGAACGAATTGCTGCCGATCAGTGAATACCGAGTATTCGGGATGCATTGACAGAGATAACCTGTTGTTGGGCTTATAAGTCAAATATAAACCGTACTCGATGCCATCAGCCGAATTTTCGGCAGCCTTTCTTCCGTTTAAATTGATTTCTGCCTGAAACTTTTTTCTCGAATCGGTCGATAATCCTACCCAATAATTAAAATCTGCGGGCAATTTGATGGCAGGTCCACCACGCAGCAAGGTCGTCGAAAGTTGGTTGAACTGATAATTAAATCCCTCGTAGAATTGATAATAGTTCTTGAAAATGATATAGCCGTTCTGTTCAATACCGGTTCCGAGTTTTTCGCCCGAAAAATTATTGAGAGTGAAAATATCGCCGTTGATCTGATATTCGTTCATGATGCCTTTAGGCCGCCAGTCGCGGTAAGCCATCCAAAATCCATTCATAACAAAATCGCTCGTCGGCTTAAATCCGACATCATTTAATTCCAAACCCGGAGAGGTGATGGAGGAAAAATACATAAAGTTGAAATGTCCCGACACTTTTCCACCATTCACCGAAGCCCCATACCCGTTGAGCGAAGTTCGCATGGTGTCAAGCTCCACGTGATCGGCATCGGGGCGCTGATAATATCGTGCCGACGACTGTTGTAGTCGCGAAATGGCTTGAGTAGATCCTCCCAAATGACTGTAAAAGGCCCGCGCAGTCACAAAATAGGATTTATCTTTCCAGTATTTCGAAAAATTTGCTCCTCCCGTGTAGGCTTCATCCGCCAAAACACGAAATTGATGTTCATCAATCTTACGATTGGTGGCCGTCAGCATGGCACCGACAATCATATTGCCACTATCGAGATCCTGCTCTACACGCCCCACAAAATAATTCGTCAACGGTTCCACTGCATACTTGCTTTGAATTCCCTCATGATTGATTTCGCTATACATTTTCTTCGTCACGGCGTTCAATATCCCGATGGAAGTGCCGTTTCGGGTTTTGCCAGACACTTTTGCTGCTCCCAAAATAGTAGTTCGAAACGGTTCTCTCACAAACTCATCATCCTTGGCATCATATTGCAAATGTGGTTCGCGCCCCAAACGCCGCGAATAAAAGAGCTTATTTCGCTCGTTGTTGGTAATATCATAGGGATAATGGAAAATATTACTTCCTTCGACAAAGAAAGGTCTTTTTTCTTCGAAATAAGTTTCGAAATTAGTCAAGTTCACAACCGAAGGATCCGCTTCCACCTGTCCAAAATCGGGATTGATGGTGAAGTTGAGCGTCATGTCGTTGGTAAGTGCAATTTTTCCGTCAATACCGGTCGAAGCAGTCGTTCGACGGCCTGTGGCAAAAGGGTTCCCGTCTTCTTTTTCGGACAAAGTCAGTTGAGTGAGTCCGAAAGGCACAATTTCGACATCCCGTCGAGGTGAGATGGAATGAATCCCCTCAAGCGTTCCGAAATTGCCGATGAATTTTGCCGAAGCCTTATCGATTGGCTGCCAGAGAGACGTTTCGTGATTGCGATAGATAAATCTGGCAACTTCGAATCCCCACCTATAATCGCTTTTTTTACCAAAACGAAGTTGTGAATAAGGAATGCGCATTTCGGCATACCATCCATCATGCTGTATCGAAGTCTTCACTTCCCAAATCGGGTCCCACGAAGAGTCTTCGCCGTTAGCCTCCGTTTTGAGCATATCGCCTTTGCTTCCCGACGCGGAAACCTGAAAAACAAATGCCGTGATTTTATCCTCATAACTGTCGATGGATACCGATACCCAATCGCCATCGGCGACATCGCGGCGCGAAATGCGGCGCACTATTTTGTCGGGTTCGTTGTCGAGCAATTTTATAGCCACGTACAGATTATTGTCGTCATAAACGACCGCAAACAAGGTTGGCTGTGACGGCTTATCTCCGGAATTCGGCTCATATTGGACGAAGTCGCCTGTCCAAGAAGCATTGATCCAACAATCATCCGTAAGTTGACCGTCAATATCGGGCGCTTTGTATGTTCTTTCCGACAAGTAGGTTCTCGTTTGAGATAATACGGTAATCGGAAATATAAGCAATAAAAAAAAGAAGATTTGTTTCATGGAAGCAAGTTATTTAAGGTAAGACGAAACAAATGCGAATAAGGTTACAAAAAATGAAGATTTTTTTTTAAACGGAAAAGCGCGACGAATCACTCGCAGCGCTTTCCTCAATGTTTAACATTTTAAAAATCACAGCTTCGCTGTGGTTGACGTCATCGGCTAAGCTTTTGGTTCTTCGCCGTCTGATGGCGCTTCCGCAGCGATATCTTTATTCTGCAGCGAAGCAGAATCATTTTTTATTGCATCTTTTTCCTCAGTCTGAGCTTTTGTTTCAGGGGTGTTAACCTCTGTTACTTCGGCATTAATTTCGGGAGCTTCTTTTACTTTCTTTGTGGTGGTTGATTCCGCGACAGATTGAGGTTCAGCAGCCTTATCTGAAGCTTTGCGACGAGAGCGTCGTGTTTTGGCCTTCTTCGTGCTGCTATCTTTAAGCATATTCTCGTTGAAATCTACCAATTCGATGAAACACATCGCAGCATTATCGCCCTGACGAAATCCGGTTTTGAGGATACGTGTGTATCCACCTGGACGGTCGGCTACTTTTTGCGAAACTACCTGAAAGAGTTCGGTAACTGCCTGCTTATTTTGCAGAGCGCGAAACACTACTCTTCGCGAGTTGGTAGAATCGTCTTTCGAACGGGTAATAATCGGCTCAACGTACTTGCGCAACGCTTTTGCTTTGGGTACGGTCGTAAAAATACGTTTGTGCATGATCAGCGAAGTTGCCATGTTGGATAGCATCGCTTCGCGATGTGAGCTTGTACGTCCTAAATGATTGATTTTATGATTATGTCTCATTGCTGTTAGTCTTTGTCTAATTTATATTTCGAAATATCCATACCGAACGAGAGTGAAAGGCTGTCGAGCAATTCTTCGAGTTCAGTAAGCGACTTCTTTCCAAAGTTACGGAATTTAAGAAGATCGTTTTTATTGTGTTGAACTAATTGTCCGAGGGTTTCCACATCGGCAGCTTTGAGGCAATTAAGAGCGCGTACCGAAAGATTCAGATCAGACAATTTACGTTTGAGCATTTGACGCATGTGAAGAACTTCTTCGTCGAATTCCTCCAAGTCTTCCGTATCAGTAGCTTCGATCATAATCTTGTTGTCATCGGAAAACAAAGCGAAATGCTGAATTAGTATTTTGGCAGCGTCCTTCAACGCATCTTTGGGGCGTATAGATCCGTCTGTCGAGATTTCGAAAATAAGTTTCTCGTAGTCGGTTTTTTGCTCGATACGATAATTTTCTATCTCGTACTTTACATTTCGGATAGGTGTGAAGATAGAGTCAATGGCGATTGTTTGCACATCATCCGGAGCAAGTAAGCTGCGATTTTCGTCTGCAGGTATGTATCCTCTACCCTTGTTGATAGAAAGTTCCATACGTATTTCGGCTTTCTTGTTCAAATGACAAATCTCCAACTCGGGATTCAAAACTTCGAATCCGGTCAGAATTTTGCTGATGTCTCCGGCCTTGAACACTTCCGTTCCCGAAATGTGAAGGGCGATTTTTTCGGTTTCGAATTCTTCCACGATCCGTTTGAAACGAACTTTCTTCAGATTGAGAATAATACCGGTTACATCTTCAATAACGCCGGGAATGGTCGAAAACTCGTGATCGACTCCCTCTATTTTGACAGATGTAATGGCAAATCCTTCGAGTGAAGAAAGTAGAATTCGGCGTAAGGCATTACCAATAGTAATACCATAACCCGGTTCGAGCGGACGGAATTCAAACTTTCCGAAGAAAGCATCCTCCTGCAACATAACTACTTTATCGGGTTTCTGAAATGCTAATATTGCCATGAAATTTTTGTTTAGAATATAATTCTACGATCAATTGTTCCTTTATGTTTTCAGGAATGTCGGCTCTTTCGGGCAAATGAAGCAACTTCCCGCTGAATGTGGTTCTATCCCATTCGAGCCATGGATATTTGCTGTGGTTAAAGCCGTTAAGAGCATTTGTAATGACCTCGAGCGATTTCGATTTCTCTCTCACACCCACAATGTCTCCAGGTTTCACCTCGTAGGAAGGAATATTTACTACTTTACCATTAACGACTATATGACGATGAGAAACCAACTGACGAGCAGCAGCTCGTGTCGGAGCAATTCCCAATCGATAAACGACATTGTCGAGACGGGCTTCGAGTAGTTGCAATAATACTTCACCAGTAATGCCGCGGCTGCGACTTGCTTTCTCGAATGTGAGACGGAATTGTTTTTCCAGAACACCATAAGTGTATTTAGCCCGTTGTTTTTCACGCAACTGTATGCCGTATTCCGACGTTTTTCTTCTGCGTGAATTTCCGTGCTGACCCGGAGGATAATTCTTTTTCGAAAGAACCTTATCAGGGCCGAAAATAGGCTCGCCAAATTTGCGGGCGATTTTTGTTTTTGGACCAGTATATCTTGCCATTTTTTAAAATAAACTTTTTTACTGAAGCCTAAACTGTGCAGCCGCGATTACAGAGAAGTAAATATTGTAATCAAAATCACAGCTCAAGTTTCGATGTAGTGAAACTTAAATAATTGTCGATTAAACTCTTCTTGCTTTCGGAGGACGACATCCGTTGTGCGGAATCGGTGTGACATCGATAATTTCGGTAACTTCGATGCCCGCTCCGTGAATCGTTCTGATAGCCGATTCACGACCGTTACCCGGTCCTTTCACGAATGCTTTCACTTTACGCAAACCAAGATCGTAAGCCACTTTGGCGCAATCTTGTGCTACCATCTGTGCGGCATAGGGCGTATTTTTTTTCGAGCTACGGAAACCCATTTTGCCGGCCGACGACCAACTTATAACCTCTCCGTCTTCATTTGTGAGCGAAACAATAATGTTGTTGAACGATGAAGAGATGTGAGCCTGTCCTTGGGCTGTCACTTTTACGTTTCTCTTTTTAGCTGCAACTGTTCTTTTTGCCATGTCTTATCTATTATTTAGTAGCTTTTTTCTTGTTAGCAACAGTTTTCTTTTTGCCCTTGCGTGTACGGGCATTATTTTTGGTGCTTTGTCCGCGAACAGGAAGCCCGATACGGTGACGAATGCCACGATAGCATCCAATATCCATCAATCGCTTAATATTGAGTTGTACTTCAGAGCGAAGGTCTCCTTCCACTTTATATTCGGTGGAAATAATTTCGCGAATGCGGGCAGCCTGATCGTCTGTCCAATCTTTCACCTTGATATCTCTATCAACTTGTGCTTTCGTTAAAATGCTGTTTGCTGCACTGCGTCCGATGCCATAGATATAAGTGAGTGCAATTTCTCCTCGCTTATTTTGCGGCAGATCGACTCCTACGATTCTTATTGCCATATAAGATTTTTAATTATTTGATTACAAAGATAGTAATTTTATCCCTGACGTTGTTTGTATTTAGGATTCTTTTTGTTGATCACATATAAACGACCTTTTCGTCTAACTATTTTGCAGTCGGCCGTACGCTTTTTAATAGATGCTCTTACTTTCATATTCTCTATTTTTTTATTTTAGACCGGCTGACGATAAATAATTGTTCTTCAGCCAAAATCTGGTTTTGTTTTTTTATTTATACCTAAACGAAATTCTTCCCTTAGTAAGGTCATATGGCGACATCTCAACACGGACTCTATCTCCGGGTAATATTCGGATGTAGTGCATCCTCATCTTTCCGGAAATGTGAGCGGTAATTTCGTGTCCGTTCTCAAGTTCAACTCGGAACATTGCATTGGACAATGCTTCGATGATAGTTCCGTCTTGTTCTATTGCTGCCTGTTTTGCCATAAAAGAATCAATATTCTTATTGTTTGTCTGTTAGTTATTTGTTGTTTCTTCAATAAATTCGAATGTTGATAAAATATCGGGCCTGCCGTGATGTATCGCAATGGTATGCTCGAAATGAGCAGCTGGTTTTCGGTCTTTAGTCCGAACTGTCCAACCATCGTTTTCGAATATTACATTTTTGCTTCCCATGTTTATCATCGGCTCAATCGCGATACACATCCCATTTTTGATAATAGGTCCAGTGCCTTTTCTACCATAATTTGGGACTTCGGGCGCTTCGTGCATTTCACGGCCAATTCCGTGACCGACCAATTCGCGAACAACCGAATATCCATGCTTTTCGCAATATTGTTGTATTGCGTAACCAATGTCACCGATACGATGTCCTTCGCGAGCTTGCTCAATGCCTAAGTAAAGCGACTCGAGGGTTATTTTCAACAACATTTTTACCTCTTCGGTCACTTGTCCGACGCAAAAAGTATAAGCAGAATCACCAGTATATCCACGTTTGGTAGTGCCACAGTCAATCGAAATAATGTCTCCATCTTTTAGAGGAATATTGTTGGGTATTCCATGTACGATGTTCTCGTTGACCGAAGTACAAATGGAATTCGGGAATCCTCCGTATCCCAAAAAAGCAGGGTATGCTCCATGATCGCGAATGAATTCTTCGGCGATTTTATCGAGTTGAAGGGTAGTGACTCCGGGCTTGATATGTTTAGACAATTCACCCAAGGTCATTCCCACTAAACGATTGGCATCGCGCATCAATTCGATTTCTTCGTCCGTTTTCAATATAATATCTCTTTCGCTTCTCATCAATCAAAGAAAACTTTCTCACTGTTTTAGTAAGCCGCAATAGATCCGGTTCGACCCTTTATTTTTTGTCCCGACTTCAGGAATCCGTCATAATGTCGCATCAATAAATGACTTTCGATTTGTTGTAAAGTATCCAACACCACACCTACAAGAATCAAGAGAGATGTACCTCCAAAAAAGTGAGAAAACTGTCCATTGATTCCCATCAGATTAGCAAATACCGGTAGTATGGCAATAATAGCCAAAAAAATAGAACCGGGAAGCGTAATCCGTGACATAATCGTATCAAGATACTCAGCCGTTTTTTTTCCAGGCTTAACGCCGGGAATAAATCCATTGTTGCGTTTCATATCTTCAGCCATTTGCGTCGGATTAACAGTAATGGCTGTATAAAAATATGTAAATGCGATAATCAGCAACGCAAAAATGAAGTTATACCAAAAACTGTTGGAATTCATGAGCGAACCGATAAACCCGCCCCCACCTTGTGCAGTAAATTGGGCGACTGTGATAGGAATAAACATGATTGCCTGAGCAAAAATGATAGGCATCACATTGGCAGCATTCACTTTAAGAGGAATATACTGACGAACTCCTCCATATTGTTTGTTACCAACGATACGTTTGGCATACTGCACAGGAACTTTTCGAGTACCTTGAACAAGCATGATAGCAAATGCCGTAACTACCATCAGGAAGAGAATCTCGAGTACCAGCACAAGCAATCCACCAGGTGCATTGAGTAATCGATCGACTTCAGCAACCAAAGCATGGGGCAAACGAGCAATGATACCTATAAGAATAATAAACGAGACTCCGTTACCAACACCTTTGTCGGTAATTCTTTCACCTAACCACAATACGAACATACTTCCGGCGGCTAAAATAATGGTAGAGGGAAGAACCCAATCCCAAAACCCGCCGGGGATAGCTCCCTGTAATGCCCCGTAAATATATGCAGGCCCTTGCAGTACAAGAATGGCAACAGTCAGATAACGTGTGTATTGATTCATTTTCGTATGTCCGCTTTCGCCTTCACGCTGCAACTTTTGAAAATAAGGAACGGCAATACCTAACAATTGCATGACGATAGAGGCCGAGATGTATGGCATAATTCCCAATGCAAATATAGAGGCGTTCGAAAAAGCACCTCCTGAGAACATATCCAACAAACCCAGAAGCCCCGAGCTCGCATTGTTTCGTAACACAGTCAACAAAGCTGGATCAATTCCAGGAAGAACCACAAATGAACCAAACCTGTACACTGCCACTAAGGAAGCTGTAATGATAAGCCGGTGACGAAGGTCTTCAATTTTCCAAATATTTTTTAGAATTTCGATAAATCTCATCTTATTGGATTTTTACAACGTTTCCACCTGCAGCGATAATAGCCGCTTCAGCCGATTTAGAAAAGGCATGAGCTGTAACTTCCAATTTGGCAGTTAACGAGCCTTTGCCGAGTATCTTCACCGAATGTTTCGGAGAAATCAAACCCGCATTTATCAAGGTATCAATATCTATTTTCGACACATTTTGCGAATCGGCAATCTCTTGAAGTTTGTCCAAATTAATAGCTCTATATTCCGTCCTTTTCAAAGGATTAAATCCGAACTTAGGCAGTCGGCGCTGTAAAGGCATTTGCCCACCTTCGAATCCGATTTTATGTTTGTAACCCGAACGTGATTTAGCACCTTTATGTCCTCTGGTAGAAGTTCTACCTTTACCCGATCCGGGTCCGCGGCCTATTCTTTTCCGAGTTTTGGTTGATCCTTCTGCCGGTTTTAAATTCGATAAATTCATTACTGTATATTTTTTATCGTTATAAACTAATTTAATCGATCACTGTAACCAGATGACTTACTTTTGCAATTAAGCCACGTATAGCCGGAGTATCTTGGTGTTCAACAACACGCCCGATTTTAGTAAGTCCGAGAGCATCCAATGTCCTTCTTTGAACTTTAGGGCAGTCGATTCGGCTTCTTGTTTGTTTGATCTTGATAGTTGCCATATTAGTGTTCCTCCAAATTTTTAACCATTGAAAACTTTATCCAAACTCACCCCTCTGTTTTGAGCAACAGTTATTGGATCTCTCATTTCACTTAGCGCAAGGATGGTAGCTTTCACAAGATTATGAGGGTTGGACGAACCTTTTGATTTAGCCAATACATCGGTAATTCCTACGCTTTCAAGTACTGCGCGCATAGCACCTCCGGCTTTTACCCCGGTTCCTGTGAATGCAGGCTTCAGAAAAACTTCTGCACCGCCATAATGTGCGGTTTGTTCGTGAGGAATTGTTCCCTTATACACGGGCACTTTTACCAAATTCTTCTTTGCAGCTTCTACACCTTTGGCAATAGCTGTTGTTACTTCACCGGCTTTACCAAGTCCCCAACCTACGATACCATCTTCATTACCCACTACAACCATAGCGGCAAAGGTAAATGTACGTCCTCCTTTGGTAACTTTCGTCGTACGGTTAATAGCCACCAATCGGTCTTTTAACTCTATATCGTTCGTCGATTTTACTTTATTGTTTATTCTTGCCATGATTGTTAAAATTTAAGTCCTCCTTTACGAGCGGCATCAGCCAATTCTTTTATACGTCCATGATAAAGAAATCCGTTTCTGTCGAAAGCCACTTTTTCGATTCCGGCTTCTTTAGCTTTTTTTGCAATAAGATCGCCGACTTTGGCTGCAATTTCTTTTTTCGGAAGTTTTTCTTCAATTTTAAGCGAAGAAGCCGAAGCGAGTGTCCTGCCGGTTGTATCGTCGATCACTTGTGCATATATTTGCTTATTACTCCTGAACACCGAAAGGCGTGGGCAATCTGGTGTGCCATGCACTTTTCCGCGAACGCGAGCTTTGATTTTTAATCTTCTTTGTTCTCTTGTTAACATAGTCGTTTCTGTTTACTTTAGATTATTTACCTGCAGTTTTACCGGATTTGCGACGTATCTGTTCGCCAACAAAACGTACTCCTTTTCCCTTGTACGGTTCAGGTTTACGGAAAGAGCGAATTTTGGCACAAACTTGACCAAGCAATTGTTTATCGCAAGATTCCAAAATGATAAGCGGATTCTTGTTCCTTTCGGATTTCGTTTCGACTTTTATTTCCTGGGGCAGCTCCATGAAAATGCTGTGTGTATAACCAAGTGAAAGTTCAAGAATTTGTCCCTGATTGGATACACGATAGCCCACACCTACCAGTTCGAGCTCTTTACGAAAACCTTCAGACACTCCAACAACCATGTTATGTAACAACGCACGATAAAGGCCGTGTTGTGCACGATATTCCTTATCGTCGTTTGGTCTTTCTACTGTAAGCACGCCATCTTCGACCTTAATATTAAGATCGGGGTTAACTTGTTGCGTTAATTCACCTTGAGGGCCTTTCAGCGTAACGGTGTTATCATCGGCGATGTTCACTGATACGCCTTGCGGCAGAGTGATGGGTAATTTTCCTATTCTTGACATATTATTCTCTCCCTAATTTAATAAACGTAACATAAAATTTCGCCACCCACCTTTTGTTCACGTGCTTCTTTATCCGTCATTACGCCTTTGGAGGTAGATAAAATAGCAATACCTAATCCATTGAGTACTCTCGGCATATCTTTATAGCCGGTGTATTTACGCAAGCCGGGTGTAGAAACACGAATCAATTTTTTGATAGCGTTTACTTTATTAATCGGATCATATTTCAAGGCAATCTTGATAATGCCTTGCGGTCCTTCATCTACAAACTTATAATTAAGAATGTAGCCTTTTTCGAAGAGAATCTTGGTGATGTCTCTTTTAAGATTTGATGCGGGTATCTCTACCACCCTGTGGTTAGCCTGAATGGCATTTCTCAGCCGCGTCAAATAATCTGCAATTGGATCTGTCATATAAAAATAATTTAAATTGATCCCGCCAATCGGGACAATATTTAATAAAAGAACTTTCTTTTTATCGTTTTAGGCAATTGTTGTCTGAAAGATAACAATTTATCGTTTCCTTGAATTACCAGCTTGATTTCTTTACACCCGGAATTAAGCCCTTAGAAGCCATTTCTCTGAATTCGATACGAGAAATGCCAAACTGACGCATATAACCTTTTGGTCGTCCGGAAATTTTACAACGATTGTGCAAACGAACAGGTGATGCGTTTTTGGGAATAGTCTGAAGAGCTTCGTAATTGCCTTCACTCAAATATTTGGCACGTTTTTCGGCGTATTTGGCAACCATTTTGGCTCTCTTCACCTCACGCGCTTTCATTGATTCTTTTGCCATGCTTATTATTTATTTTTTTCAGTTTTAAACGGTAATCCGATTTCTCTTAGTAGAGCATACCCTTCTTCATCGGTATTTGCCGAAGTGACGAATGTTATATTCATACCAAGCAAACGAGAAATAGTATCAATGTTGATTTCGGGAAAAATAATCTGTTCTTCAATTCCAAGCGTGTAATTACCACGTCCGTCGAGTTTATTTTCAATTCCCTTGAAGTCGCGAATACGTGGCAAGGCTACACGGATAAGTCTTTCGAGAAATTCGTACATTTTGTCGTGACGGAGTGTAACGCGAACGCCAATAGGCATTTTCTTACGAACCTTGAAATTAGAAATATCTTTTCTCGAATAAGTTGCCACAGCCTTTTGGCCGGTGATAGCTGTTAACTCGTTTATTGCTGTATCTATAATTTTTTTGTCGGCCACTGCAATTCCCAATCCTTGATTGATGACAATCTTTTCAAGTTTAGGAACTTGCATTACAGATTTATATCCGAATTCCTTCATCAAGGCAGGAACAATACGTTCTTTATAGTCCAATTTTAAACTTGCTGTAGTAATCATTTAATTTCCTCCCCCGATTTTTTAGCGTAACGCACTAATTTACCTTTTGAATTAAGTTTTCGACCAATGCGTGTCGGTTTCCCTGATTTAGGATCAACCAAATTGAGATTAGAAATGTGCACAGGTGCTTCTTTCTTCTCGATTCCGCCTTGCGGATTTTTTGCATTGGGTTTGGTGTGTTTCGAGACGATATTAACGCCCTCTACTATAGCACGCTGTTTTTCGACGTTCACCTCAAGTACGCGTCCGGTTTTACCTTTATCTTCGCCGGCATTCACGTAAACTATATCGCCTTTTTTAATGTGTAATTTACTCATCGCCTTTTTGTTTTAATGGATTAAAGCACTTCAGGCGCTAAGGAAACAATTTTCATGTTCGTGGCACGAAGTTCACGGGCTACCGGTCCGAAAATACGGCTTCCACGCAATTCTCCTGCATTGTTCAACAATACGCACGCGTTATCATCGAAACGAATATAGGAACCGTCGGCTCGACGAATCTCCTTTTTTGTACGAACAATAATTGCTTTTGATACTGCACCTTTTTTTATGTCACTTGAAGGGATCACGCTTTTGATGGCAACAACAATGACATCTCCAACGGAAGCGTAACGTCTTTTCGTTCCGCCTAATACCCGAATACAGAGAGCTTCTTTGGCTCCACTGTTATCGGTAACTGTTAATCTTGATTCCTGTTGTATCATCTTATTTAGCCCTTTCTATGATTTCTACCAATCTCCATCGCTTTGTTTTACTCAAAGGACGAGTTTCCATAATTCTCACTGTATCACCAATGTTGCATTCATTTTTCTCGTCGTGGACGTGAAATTTCTTCGTTTTATTAACGAACTTCCCATAAATAGGGTGTTTCTCTTTCCATTTTACAGCCACAGTAACGGTTTTATCCATTTTGTTGCTGAAAACGACCCCGATTCTTTCTTTTCTTAAATTTCTCGTTTCCATGTATGTTGTTATGCTTTTTTCAATTGTCTTGCTCGCAATTCCGTGAGAATACGTGCAATATTTTTGCGTTTTTGTTTGATCGAATCCGGATTGTCTAATGGATTAATGCTGTGGCTGATTTTTAGTTGATTCAGCTCGCTTATTTCGGCTTCGACTCTTTCTTGCAAGTCCTTTTCAGACAGTTCTTTCAGTTCCTCTTTAACTTTTTTTGCTTTCATATTGCATTACGAGTTTTGTTGTTCAAAATCGTAGTCCCTTCGAACGACGAACTTGGTTGTAACGGGTAATTTTTGAGCTGCCAAACGCAAAGCTTCTTTTGCGATTTCGTAAGGCACACCTTCTACTTCAAACAATATTCTACCCGGGGTTACCGGAGCAACGAATCCTTCAGGATTACCTTTTCCTTTACCCATACGTACTTCAGCAGGCTTCTTTGTGATTGGTTTGTCAGGGAAAATTCGCACCCAAACTTGTCCCTGACGTTGCATATAGCGAGTCACGGCGATACGCGCAGCTTCGATTTGCCGGCCGGTGATCCATTTCGATTGTAACGATTTTATCCCAAAAGAACCGAATGCCAGTTGATTGCCGCGCGAGGCATTGCCTTTCATGCGACCTTTTTGCTGTCTTCTGAATTTTGTTTTCTTCGGTTGTAACATTTCAGTTTAATTTCAAGCGTTTTTGTTATTCTTTCTGTTTCTCCTTGATCCTCTTCCATCAGAACGATTACCGCCACGGCCACCTCCTCCGTTGTGAGAATGACTTTCTTTAGACGATGTAAATGAAGGAGCGAGATCTTTCTTACCATAGATTTCTCCACGGCATATCCAAACTTTAATTCCAATTAAACCGACTTTTGTAAGCGCTTCGGCTTGAGCATAATCGATATCCGCACGAAAAGTATGAAGAGGTGTACGTCCTTCTTTGTACATTTCCGAACGGGCCATTTCGGCTCCATTCAATCTGCCCGAAACCTGAACTTTGATTCCTTCGGCTCCCATTCGCATGGTTGAAGCAATAGCCATCTTTACGGCACGACGATATGCAATTTTCCCTTCAATTTGGCGAGCAATGTTGTTGGCTACAATCACAGCATCCAATTCGGGCTTTTTTATCTCAAATATATTGATCTGCACATCTTTATCGGTTATTTTCTTTAATTCTTCTTTTAGTTTGTCCACCTCTTGACCACCTTTGCCGATAATAATACCGGGGCGGGCAGTACAAATAGTGATGGTAACCAGTTTGAGAGTACGTTCGATGACGATGCGCGACACACTTGCTTTGGCAAGACGGGCATTCAGGTATTTACGGATTTTACTGTCTTCGAGTAAAGTATCACCATAATTATCTCCACCATACCAATTAGAGTCCCATCCTTTGATGATTCCCAAACGATTTGCTATCGGATTAACTTTTTGTCCCATCTGCCTTAATTGTTATTTATTTCGTTATCTTCTTTGTTGTATGTATCGACAATCAGCGTAACGTGATTGGAACGTTTACGAATTCGGTATCCGCGTCCTTGTGGAGCAGGGCGAAGTCTTTTCAAGGTTGCCCCTT
>JARKPE010000096.1 GCA_029975415.1 Dysgonamonadaceae bacterium
AAGTTGTCAAATATTAAAAACTGATAACTAATATTTCCCGTTTTTGTTGGACTGATAGAGATATGTTGACTCATATTTTTACAGGTGATCCGGCAAAAACGAAAAAAAGCAATCCGAATATGCGGATATATTCTGGAAAAACAGCCGATGGGATAATTTGCACGAAATAGATTTTATTCGGCAACAGTAGGGAGATTTTCTTCATCAGATTCCTCTTCCGGAGGATCCTTTTTTACTACCAGTGCGCTCACTTCCCACAAAAAGTAAAGAGGCAGTGTGACAATAATCAGAGAAAACGGGTCGCCGGATGGTGTTATGAGGGCTGCTGCAACAAGCGAGCCAACCACGGCATGCTTGCGATATTTGCGGAAAAACGAGCGATAAAGCAATCCGAGATTCGATAGCAGCCAACATACGAGTGGCAATTCAAACACTACGCCCATGATGAGAATGAGCATATAAAAATTATTCATGTACGAATCGAGCGAAATCGTGTTGTGAATGGCTTCACTGAGTTCGAAGGTGATCAGAAATCGAAAGATAAGAGGAAATACCAGAAAATAACCTACAAGGCAGCCGATTACAAACATCACTCCACCAAACACAAACGCCGTTTTTACGCCTTTTGCCTCGTTTTCGTAGAGTGCTGGGCTGATAAATCGCCAAACTTCGTAAAGGATGTAGGGGATGCTGAACAAAACGGCAAAGGCAAACGACGTGGAAATGTACGTCATAAACTGTGTCGTCATGTTGATATTCAACAAGCTGATATTAAATGAGTCTGCCGAAAAGTCCGGAAGAAAAGGAATGTATTGGCTTGCTTTTTCGAAAAAGCGGTAAGTGATGAAATCGGAAGAACGCGGTGCGAGAATAATCGAATCGAATATGCGGGGCACAACGATAAATCCTACTAAGGAAAGAACAACAAGCGTAATGAGGATACGAATAATCGTCCACCGGAATTCTTCCAGATGATCCCAGAAGGACATTTCTTTTTCGGCCATTATCGTTACCTCTGTTAAAAATTATACTCGAAAAAGCGCAAAACACAGCCCTGTCATCTTTTTCGAGAAATATTATACACCTTTAGCGCCTCATCATTTTGATGAAGCGTTTAGTATTTGTTACTCATCTCCTAATTGTCTGCCGATTTTTTGTCGGCAGGATCGGCTTTAATATCTTCTTCGATGTCGTTTAACCCTTTTTTGAAGCTATTGATGCCTTTTCCAAGTCCTTTCATGAATTCGGGAATCTTTTTCCCCCCGAAAAGAATGAGTATAACGAGAACAATAATCGGTATTTCCCAGCCATTTAAGTTCATAAGCAGAGGATTCATAGGTTTGTTGATAATTCTGTTACTTTTTTATTATGTGCAAAAATAGCACTTATTCCGGTAGCCGGCAATAATTTTATGATAAAGTTTCAAAAAACTTTGTGAGTGGTTTTTACCGTATAACCAAATTCATATATATGGGTAAGTGATCGCTGAATCCTCCGATGTAGCGAGGCCCGAGATTGGTTCTATAGGGGCGCTTGCCGCCATTTCGTTCGTCTCTTTCCAATAAGAAATCGGCATTGAATACGTGAGCGCAATTGTTTTTCACTTCGATAGATCCGTGATGTAGCAAGTTACCGCTCACAATAAATTGATCGAGGATTTCCCATTTGCCTTGATATTTGTAGGTGCCAAATCCCTTTTCGTTGACACGATGACGAAAAAGGTTATACAGTTTCATATTCTCAATTTCCTTTTTTATGGATCGGGCATTCAATGTTTGTGAAAGGCTTTTGTCGTCAGGGTGATCATTGAAGTCGCCCATGATGACAATGTTTGCATTTCTGCGTACGTGGAAGAGGCTGTCGGTTTTCCGCTTTAGCAACAATGCCGCATCAATGCGCGAACGCTCGGTCACAAGTTGTCCGCCTCCACGTGAAGGAAAATGACATACAAAAACATCGAGCGTATCTTTATTGACGAGTTGCCCTGTAACATGAAGGATGTTGCGTGAGGTTTTGTTTTTTTCACGAAAAGGAATTTGATATTCGTATTTGCGAAGCAGCCTGAACTGATCGCGTTGATACAGTAAGGCGACATCGATACCACGCTCGTCGGGTGAGTTTGTCACAACATATTCGTATTGTTGTGCACGTAAAGGCGATCGGCGGGTCAGATCGAAAATGACACTGTCGTTTTCTATTTCGCACAGTCCCACCAATGCGGGCGATTGCATTTCTCCTACGGCGGTTATCACTCGTGAGATGTTTTTCAGTTTTTCCCAATATT
The DNA here is from genome assembly GCA_029975415.1 of Dysgonamonadaceae bacterium. Taxonomy (GTDB): domain Bacteria; phylum Bacteroidota; class Bacteroidia; order Bacteroidales; family Dysgonomonadaceae; genus Seramator. Next base: position 2,285 of record JARKPE010000096.1, read on the forward strand.
TCCACGCCTGCCATTTCATTGCACCATTCGGCAAGAAATCTTCGTCGGCATGATCGGGATCATTTTTGATGTCAAACAAATTCTCTACATTGTAAAACATAATTTGGAAATTGTTCTGCGACAGTACATCGCTTGGAGAGAATGTCACGAATACTGTCAGTAGAAAGACGAACAACAGCTGTTTTATTTGCATTTCAGGATATCTATGTAGAAAAATATAAACGCGAAATGCTTATTTCACGACGGATTATACATTTCGCGTTTAAAATCGATAAGTTTCTTGTGAATCGTTGTCGGTAATTATTCGTTATTAGGCGTTAGCCGGAATATTTTCAAGCAATTTTACCAGAAAATCCCACCATTTGGCAACTGAGGGAATATTCAGTTTCTCATTGGGTGAATGTACATCCGTCATAGTCGGGCCGATTGAAATCATATCGAGCTGCGGGTATTTTTCGAGAAACAGTCCGCACTCCAATCCGGCATGAATGGCCTTGATCAGTGGTTCTTCGTTGAAAAGTTCGACATAGGTTTTTTGCGCTATTTTCAGAATCTCCGATTCGGGATTGGGTTTCCAGCCGGGGTATCCGTCGTTGTGCGTAACTTTAGCGCCGGCAAGTTCGAAAACGGAAGAAACCATGTTCACAATATCCTCCTTGCACGATTCCACCGAGCTGCGTTGGCTCGTTCCAATCTCAATAATATTTTCGTCGATCATTTTTACCGAAGCCAAATTGGTCGATGTTTCCACCAATCCGGGAATATCGTGACTCATACCGATCACCCCGTGAGGGCATGCGTAGAGTGAAAGAATCAGTTTCTCGGTGGTGCGTTTGTTGATAATTTTTGACGGAATTTCCACCGTCTCGAGGGTGATGTTGAGTCCCGGATCCACTGCTTTGTATTCTTCCTGAACCTTTGCCAGGAAGGTATTGAGCTTTATGCGTATATCCTCCTTGTATTTATCTTTCACGCCGATAATGGCATGAGCTTCGCGCGGGATAGCATTGTGAAGGTTGCCTCCAGATATTTCGGAAAGCACCATTCCGTATTTTTTTCGCGAAAGCGAAAACAAAAAACGATTCAATAGTTTGTTGGCATTGGCAAAACCTTTGTCAATATCGCTTCCGGAGTGACCTCCTCGAAGACCTTTGACATCGACACGAAACCAGAAATATTTTTTGGGAACATCTTTCAATTTGTACTTGAAGTAAGCCTTTGTTCCTTTTCCGCCTGCGCAGCCGATGTATATTTGGCCTTCTTCTTCGGTATCGAGATTGATGAGAATTTCGCCGGTAATAAAATTCTTATCCAAAGCGTTTGCCCCCGTCAGTCCCGTTTCTTCATCTACAGTGAACAGTGCTTCTATTTTGCCGTGTTGTATATTGTCCGAAGCCAAAATAGCAAGCGCCGCCGCAACACCAATTCCATTATCGGCACCTAAGGTAGTGCCGTTGGCTTTCACCCAGTCACCATCGATGATGGTTTCAATAGGGTCGGTTTCAAAATTGTGGGTTACGTCATTGTTCTTTTCGCATACCATATCTACATGCCCTTGCAGTACGACGGTGGGTGCGTTTTCTTTACCGGGTGTAGCGGGTTTTGTAATGAGCACGTTCCCTGCCTTGTCCTGTTTTGCTTCCAGATTGTGTTTTTGAGCAAAATCAAGTAAGTAGGCCAAAATTTTACCTTCCTTTTTTGAAGGTCTTGGAATTTGGGTAATTTCATAGAAATAATTCCAAAGATCAGTCGGTTGAAGTTCTTTGATTGTCATCTTTCAAAATATTTGTGGAATGTTTTTTTATTGAACGCAAAAAATCGATTGTTGTTTTTATTTGAGCGATAAATTTACTATAAATCTTCATTCGAGAAAAATTTAATATCTTTAATACGAAAAAAATCGCTTTAATTGGCTAATTCAACTATCTTTGCCCAAAAATTGCGGTAGGAATATGATACAAACAATATTTATTGCTATAGTCATACTGTTGTTGGCGGTACTGTTAATGGGTGTCAAAGTCTTTTTTACTAAAGACGGAGAGTTCCCCAACACACACATCGGTGCAAGCAAGGCCATGCAGGATCGAAACATCCTCTGTGCTTCCGATCAGGATACTCAGATGCGCGCCAAAGTAAATCCGGTTGAATTGATTTTGAAATCCGAACACAAAAAATAATCGAAAATGAAGAATACCTATTCGTATGTAATTGGCGGCATAATTGCTGTCGCTGTTGTAGTGCTATATATCTTGTTTTTCACCTCACGAACGTCTATTAACTCAGAAAAAAACGGTGTAGTATTCAACTTCTCCGATTCAACCGTAACGTTGCCGATTGCCTATGTTAATATCGACTCCTTGTTGTCGAATTATAATTTTGCCAAAGATCTCAACGAAGCACTTATTCGAAAGGAAGAAAGCAGTCGTGCCACACTCAATCAAAAACAGCGTGAGATGCAGACAGCCGCACAGGAATTTGAACGTAAACGACAGAACAACGCTTTTTTGAGTCAGGACAGGGCACAGCAAGAATATGATCGCATCATGCGCATGCAACAGGAATATGAGCAAACGGCAAATCGTCTGTCTCAGGAATTTGCTTTGGAACAACAAAAGCTAAACTTTCAGATGGAAGATACCATCAAGGTTCGTTTGGAAGAATTTAATAAGAACAAGAAATACGAAATTATTTTCAGTAATCGGGGTACAGGAACGATTCTTTACAGCGATAAAAAATACGATATTACGAAGGAAGTGATTGATTTTCTGAATAAGAAATATGGCCCGGCAACGGCTTCTTCGTCTTCAAATGAGAAAAAGAAATAAATTCTTTTTTACCCAAAAAGAAAACGTGTATATTAGGTCCTTTTTATCGAGGGCCTAATTTTTTATCTGTTCATGAAGCATTGGGAACCCTATTTGAAAAAGAGCAAACTGCCGAGAGCGAGTCTGATTTCGGCTGATTTCAGTGCTTGCATGGCCGTTGTCATTCCTTGTTACAACGAGCCTAATCTGGAAGCTACTTTGCAAAGTCTTTGTGAATGCGCTTCTCCTGCTTGCGGCACGTTGGTGATTGTGGTGATTAACTCGAGAGAGAATTGCTCTGCCGATGTTGTTCGGCAAAACAGAGAGTCTTTTAGTCTGGTGCATGCTTTTTCACAAACGCATGGCAATGAGAAAATACATTTTATGCCATTGCTGTGTGAGGAACTTCCACGCAAACATGCAGGTGTGGGATTGGCGCGAAAAATAGGGATGGATTTGGCCGTCGATTATTTTCTTCGAACCGAAAATCCAACCGGTATCCTCGTTTCACTCGATGCGGATTGCACCGTTTCTCCGAATTTTTTGGTCGACATTTCCGAAAGTTTCCGCAGAGATGAAAAATTGTGCTGCACCATTCACAATTTTTATCACCGTGTCGAGGATGGCGATCCGACTATAGAAGATGCCGTTCGCCAATACGAAGCTTATCTTAGATATTTCGAGAACGCACTTCGATATACGGGCTTTCCGTATTATTATCATACCATCGGTTCTGCTTTTGCGGTGACTGCCGATGCCTATGTGCGTGTCGGAGGAATGGGGCGTCAGCAGGGAGGAGAAGATTTTTATTTTTTGCAAAAAATATTTCAAATGGGAAAGACAAAAGAGCTCGACGATGTGATTGTTTACCCGATGGCGCGATTTTCGGATCGCGTCCCTTTTGGTACCGGCCCTGCTTTGCAAAAGATTATAGCCCAAAAAGATGGCTTGATGAAAGTTTATGACTTTGAAGCGTTTCAGTCGTTGAGACAGTTCTTCGACATGAAAGACAGTTTTTACGGCGTGTCGCAAGATCGCATCATCGAAATGATCCGCCGTCTACATCCCATATTGCAGGAATTTTTGACAGAGAACAATTTTCTGCTCGATATTCAGGATTGCAATGCCAATGCGGCGACGCTAAAATCCTTTCAAAAAAGGTTTTTCCATCATTTTAATGCGTTTAAAATTATCAAATATCTGAATTTTGCTCATCAAAATGCATTTGGGTTGACTTCACTAACTACTGCTCTTAACAAATATTCTGAAGCTATTGGAAGTTAAGACAAATTTTGCTATTTTTGTGGTCAGATTGATAGCAAAAACTGACTTTATTCTTTTTTATTGTTATGTGGGGTATAAACGGAGTTGAAATCGTAAGTGCATTCCTGGTATTGTTCGCTATAATCGATGTATCGGGATCAGTGCCTATTTTTATCAATCTTCGTAGCCAAAACAAGGTCATCAATCCGCCGAAGGTGGCCATTTATTCGCTTTTTTTCATGTTGCTTTTTCTTTTTGTAGGCGAATGGATCTTGAGACTCTTTCAGGTCGATATTTCGTCGTTTGCCGTAGCAGGGGCGATTGTATTATTGATACTTTCGGTAGAGATGATTTTAGGCGTCGAAATATTCAAAAATGATCAGTCCGGAGACAGCAATTCATCCACTCTGGTGCCGGTGGTATTTCCTCTCATTGCCGGGCCGGCAAGTTTCACTACCTTGCTTTCGATGCGCGCAGAATATCAAACGATCAATATCATCGTGGCCATTTTATTGAATCTTGCGATTGTGTATCTGGTTTTGCGGTTTTTAGATCCTGTGAAAAGAATATTAGGTGCAAGTGGAGCCTATATTCTCCGAAAATTTTTTGGCGTCATTCTCATGGCCATTTCCATCCGTCTGCTCACGTCCAACATGAGCACACTCATTGCCTCTTTCCAGTGAAAAGGGATTTTTCGGTTTACGATCCCTGTTTTTCCCTTTATTCTACTCCCAATTTTTTTGAGCAACTGTATTTCGAATTTAACAAAAAAAGAGTATATTTGTGCCATCAAATTGATGTACAGGTCAAGAGTTTAGATTATCACAAAAGATATAATTAATTTATCAAAATCAATCAAACATGAGAATTGTAAGTATTTTGGGACGTGAAATCCTCGATTCGAGAGGAAACCCCACAGTAGAAGTAGATGTAACTACCGAATCGGGAGCTTTTGGCCGTGCTGCCGTTCCTTCCGGAGCATCCACAGGCGAAAATGAAGCCCTTGAGCTTCGCGATGGTGACAAAAAAAGATATTTGGGAAAAGGCGTTCAGAAAGCAGTAGCAAATATAAACGATGTGATCGCTCCTGCTCTCCTTGGTATGAGCGCATTGGATCAGATGGGAATCGATGCCAAATTGCTCGAACTTGATGGTACAAAAACCAAATCGAACCTTGGCGCCAACGCCCTGTTAGGAGTATCGCTCGCAGTAGCCAAAGCCGGTGCCGATTATCTCGGATTACCTCTTTATCGCTACATTGGCGGCACAAATACTTACGTGTTGCCTGTTCCGATGATGAATATTATTAACGGAGGTTCGCACTCCGACGCTCCTATCGCTTTTCAGGAATTTATGATTCGTCCTGTGGGTGCGAAATCGTTTAAAGAAGGATTGCGTGCAGGTGCAGAAATCTTCCATTCGCTGAAAAAAGTACTTCACGATAAGGGATTGAGTACTGCAGTAGGCGATGAAGGCGGTTTTGCTCCAAATCTTTCCGGTGGAACTGAGGAAGCACTCGAATCAATTCTTACCGCCATCAAAAATGCAGGATATGAACCGGGCAAAGATGTAACGATTGGTCTTGATTGTGCTGCATCAGAATTTTACGCAAACGGTATTTATGATTATACCAAATTCGAAGGCAGCAAAGGAGAGAAGAGAACATCGGCACAACAGGCTGAATATCTGGAACAACTGATTTCAAAATACCCCATCGACTCGATTGAAGACGGAATGAGCGAAAATGACTGGGATGGATGGAAACTCTTGACCGACAAAATCGGTGACAGATGTCAATTGGTTGGCGATGACTTGTTTGTTACCAACGTAGAATTTCTCGAAAAAGGCATTCGCCTGGGATGTGGCAATTCTATTCTGATTAAGGTGAATCAGATCGGTACATTGACCGAAACCCTCAACGCTATCGAGATGGCGCAACGTCATGGATATACGACGGTGACTTCGCATCGTTCGGGCGAAACCGAAGATACAACCATTGCTGATATTGCTGTGGCAACGAACTCGGGACAAATAAAAACCGGTTCACTGAGCCGCTCCGATCGTATGGCAAAATATAACCAGCTACTTCGCATTGAGGAAGAATTGGGAGATCGTGCCGTTTATGGATATAAAAAAATCAGATAAAAGTTTTTTTTACTATCATCATGCAAAAAAGTGGGGCTTCGATTGATTTCGAAAGCCCTTCTTCTTTATGTTATCGTGAAAGCTCTTTGAATCTTTTGCCGAAAGCTTTGTTTTATGAGAAGAATATAAAAAATCCTTCCCCGCAGGTCATTCCGTAAATTCATATTCTCACCGGCTTTTTTTGATCAATAACCGATCAACTCTTCACAATCAAAATTACCATCAATCTTCAGAAATCACTATCTTTGTTCGACTAAAAAATAAGACAGTGAGCAAAGAAATCGTAGAAACACCTTTGATGAAGCAGTACATCGAGATCAAAAAACAACATCCCGATGCCATACTGCTGTTTCGTGTAGGCGATTTTTACGAAACTTTTTCGGAGGACGCCATCATCGCTTCCGAAATTTTGGGCATAACGCTTACCCGACGTGCCAATGGCGCTGCCCAGTTTGTGGAGCTTGCCGGGTTTCCTCATCACGCACTCGATACCTATTTGCCCAAACTGGTGAGAGCAGGCAAACGAGTTGCCATTTGCGATCAGCTGGAAGACCCCAAGACTACCAAAAAACTCGTCAAGCGGGGAATTACCGAGTTGGTGACGCCGGGTATTACCATCGACGACAATATGCTCAACCACAAGGAAAACAATTTCCTTTGTGCCCTACACACAGCCGACGGCAAACATTTCGGCATTGCTTTTCTCGATATCTCAACCGGCGAATTTCTGACCTCGGAGGGTACGAAAGACGACATCGACAAACTCCTGTCCAATTTTTCTCCGAAAGAGATTCTGATAGAACGCGGCAGTCGAAAAAAATTCGAAGAACGTTTCGGATCATCGTTTTTCCTCTTCGAACTGGACGATTGGATTTTCACATCGGATGCCGCGCGGGATAGACTCTTGAAACATTTTCAGACGAAAAATCTGAAAGGATTTGGCGTAGATCATTTGCCGCTTGGCATCATTGCCTCGGGAGCTATCCTTCATTATCTCGATATCACACAACATTCGCAAATAAGCCACATCGTGGCATTGCGCCGCATTGAAGAAGACCGCTATGTGCGGCTCGACAAATTCACCGTACGCAGTCTCGAACTGATAGCGCCGATGAACGAGGGAGGCAAAAGTCTGCTCAATGTGCTCGACAAAACCGTTTCGCCAATGGGCTCGCGCCTGTTGCGGCGTTGGATTGTGTTTCCGCTAAAAGACAAAAAGCCTATTGAAAATCGCCTCGATGTGGTGGAAAACTTCTTTCGTGAACCGGAATTGAAAGATTTGTTGGAGCAGCAGCTTTCGCTCATCGGCGATTTGGAACGAATTATCTCGAAAGCAGCCGTAGGACGAATCGCTCCGCGCGAAGTAGTGCAACTGAAAGTAGCCCTGACAGCCATCGAACCCATACGCGAAGCATTTCTGGCATCGGACAACATCAGTCTGAAAGAGATGGGCGAAAAGCTCAACCCCTGTCCCGTGATTCGCGACCGCATCGAAAGAGAAATTGTGCCCGACCCACCCGCACTCCTCAACAAAGGCGGAATCATTCGGAAAGGCGTAAACGCCGAACTCGACGAACTGCGTGAGATTGCCTATGCGGGGAAAGATTACCTATTGCACATCCAGCAGCGCGAAAGCGAGCGAACCGGCATCCCTTCGCTTAAGGTGGGCTTCAACAACGTATTCGGCTATTACATCGAAGTGCGCAACACACACAAAGACAAAGTCCCCGACGACTGGATTCGCAAACAGACACTCGTGAACGCCGAACGCTACATCACCCAAGAATTGAAGGAATACGAAGAAAAGATATTGGGCGCCGAAGATAAAATTTCGGTTATCGAAACGCAACTCTATTCTTCACTGGTAGAAAGCCTGATAGAATACATTCCGACCATCCAGGTGAATGCCAACGTGATCGCACGTGCCGACTGTTTGTTGTCGTTTGCAAAGGTGGCACAAGAAAACAAATATATTCGTCCCGAAATCGACGAATCGGATGTCATCGATATCAAGGCAGGCCGCCATCCCGTCATCGAAAAACAGTTGCCACCTGACGAGCCCTACATATCGAACGACGTATTTCTGGACAGCGAATCGCAACAAATTCTGATCATCACCGGTCCGAATATGGCAGGTAAATCGGCTTTGCTGCGACAAACGGCGCTCATCGTCATCATGGCACAAATCGGGAGTTTCGTTCCTGCCGAATCGGCAAAAATAGGATTGGTAGATAAGATCTTTACGCGTGTCGGCGCTTCGGACAATATTTCGTTGGGAGAATCTACTTTCATGGTAGAAATGAACGAAGCCGCCAATATCCTCAACAATATTTCGCAACGAAGCCTGGTGCTCTTCGACGAACTCGGTCGAGGGACAAGCACCTACGACGGCATTTCCATTGCATGGGCCATCGTCGAATATTTGCACGAACATTCGCGTGCTCGAGCTAAAACACTTTTCGCAACGCACTATCACGAACTTAATGAAATGCAAAAATCATTCAAGCGGATACGTAATTTTAATGTATCGGTCAAGGAAGTAGATAACAGCGTGATATTTTTGAGAAAATTACAACCGGGCGGCAGCGAACACAGTTTCGGGATTCACGTGGCTCAAATGGCAGGTATGCCGCAAAGCATCACCAAGCGAGCACAAGCCATTCTGAAACAGATGGAATCGGAAAACAGGAAACACGGCATCAAAAAACCCATCGACGACTTCATCGAAAAGCGAGAAGGTTATCAGTTGAGCTTTTTCCAGCTTGACGATCCGGTGCTCAGCCAAATCAGAGACGAGCTGCTCCATTTGGATGTCAACAATTTGACGCCGATAGAAGCGCTAAACAAATTAAACGAAATCAAGAAAATCGTGAGAGGAAAATAAATTTTCCCAACCATTCAAAGATGTACAACGAAAACAACATAGAAGAGACCGTTCGTAGCGGTCGTATCGAAGTGATTTGCGGCTCGATGTTCTCGGGCAAGACCGAAGAATTGCTTCGCAGATTGCGCCGAGCCAGTTTTGCTCATCAAAAAGTGGAAATTTTCAAACCATCCATCGACAATCGCTATTCGGCGGACGATGTAGTGTCGCATGATCAAAATTCCATTTCTTCCACGCCGGTAGAACATTCGAGCAACATCCTGCTTTTGTCCTCGGAAGTGGAAGTGGTGGGGATAGACGAAGCACAATTTTTTGACAAAGGATTGGTAGAAGTTTGCCAGATACTTGCCGACCAAGGAGTTCGTGTGATCGTGGCCGGCCTCGACATGGACTTCAAACGCGTCCCTTTCGGGCCAATGCCGGCCTTGTGTGCCATTGCGGACGACGTGACCAAGGTTCATGCCATTTGCGTGAAATGTGGACGATTGGCCAATTATTCGCATCGACTTGTGGCAAACGATAAACAGGTATTGCTGGGCGAGACACAAGAGTATCGGCCTCTGTGCCGAACTTGTTATCTACAGGCTACTACGAAATAAAGGAGGATATGTCGGTAGTAAAATATGGAAATCCCTAACGCTGACAAGCCAGAACCAAAAAGTAAAAATGGAAAGTTGAAAAAAAAATTTCTTTCCGTGAATACCTCATAGCTCAGACGGATAATTTGATCACTGATTACCACTGTCTGCAGGTCAACCACTCTGCAAGAAACAACCTCGTATAGCATGTTATCTTTTGCCCTGGTCACAAAGAACGCGCCGTTCTTATGGATGTTGCTGAAAAGTCTGAAGAAGTCAATGTATCCCTTATCCATCAAAAAAAATGACACCCATTTCGATGCACATCTCATCCATTGAAGTCACATCATGTACAGATGCTTTCGTAAGATGTTAAAGAATTGGAATACAGCCTCTCATGTAAACCTGTGTATGCATTATACCTCACTTGTTCTTGCGGAACTTAGCCCATGTACAAAGTTTGATACAGAGACTGATGGTGGCACAGTCGAAAGCATATACCATATTGTCAAGATCAAGCCTGAACTTGTCTTTCGCGTAAAGTGACCGTACTTTTTTATGAGAACTTCTCCCAACTTGGCATAAATGTGCCAGTCCCTATTTTCATTAGCTTTTGGCAATGTGTTTCGAGGAGCGGCATAACTAATGTCGCAGTAATATAACTTATCGGGAAATTTGCACTTCTATGTTGAACTTAGCAATATAAAATAGTTATAAACAAATACATTCCTTTAACGGGACACTAGTGGAAAAAATACTATATTTGCTGCATGAGCGAAAAGATGAATATCCAAACCATCGAAATCTTACGACCGGAAATATCGGAAGCCAAAATCCCCTTTGTCGGAGACATTGCGGCAGGTTTTCCTTCGGCCGCAGAAGACTTTGTAACCGACAGCATCGATATTAACGAATTGCTGATCGAGCACAGGGAATCTACTTTTCTTGCGCGCGTAAAGGGTTCGTCGATGGATAACGATTTCAAGGACAGAGATCTACTCGTCATCGATCGCAGTTTGGAATGGGAAGAAAACAAAATCGCTCTTTGCTACGTGGACGGAGCATTCACCCTGAAACGTATAAAAATAAACAACGGAAAATGCTATTTGATGCCTTCCAACAAAGATTTCCCCTTGATCGAAGTCAATTACGAGCAGGGAGTTTTCGTTTGGGGCATTGTTCGCTATTCCATTCGCAAACATTGATCCGCAAAATCTTACACTTACATGTACGCCTTGGTCGATTGCAATAATTTTTATGCCTCCTGCGAGCGGGTATTTAATCCTTCGCTTGTCGGCAAACCGATCGTCGTGCTTAGCAACAACGACGGATGTGTCATTGCGCGCAGCAACGAGGCAAAAAAACTGGGTATTCCGATGGGCGCTCCGGCCTATCAATACAAAGACACTTTCGAAAAATGCAACATTCGGGTTTTTTCGGCAAATTTCCCTTTATATGGCGATATGAGCCGGAGAGTGATGTCGATATTGAGCACCTACAGTCCGCAACGGGAAATTTATTCCATCGACGAATGTTTTCTGAATCTTTCCGATATGGATATCGATTTTTGCGAATATGGTCTGAAAATGAAAGCCCATGTGGAAAAATGGACAGGAATACCGATCAGCGTTGGCATTGCTCCTACAAAAGCATTGGCAAAAGCCGCCAATCGAATTGCCAAAAAGTTTCCCGAGCAAACCAAAGGTTGCCATGTGATCGATACGGAAACAAAGCGTATAAAGGCGCTGAAATGGCTTGATGTGGAAGACGTGTGGGGCATCGGTCGAAGAAATGCCGCAAAACTTCGGGCTATCGGGGTACGCAAAGCATGGGATTTTGTCAACCTGCCACAATCGTGGGTGTTGAAATCGATGACTGTTGCCGGCTGGAACCTGCAAAAAGAGTTGAATGGCATCCCATCCATTCCGATGGAATTGATCGAAAAAAAACAAAGTATTGCAACTACACGAACATTCGATGCCGAGAAGGACGATTTTGAAGAAATCAGGGAGCACATCGTAACCTTCACGAGCATGTGTGCCGAAAAATTGCGACATCAACACTCGTTATGCCATCGGCTCATGGTTTTCCTCGAAACCAATCGGTTCAAGGATATGGATAAGCGATACAATCCGAGCATCCTGATAAAACTTCCTTTCGCCACATGTTCCACTCTTGAATTGGCCGAATTTGCCGTCGATGGACTGAAGCAAATTTATAAAAGTCGTTATCATTATAAGCGGGCAGGAGTTGTGTTAATGGATTTTGAGGACGCCGACGAGTATCAGCCTTCGTTGTTTTTCAATTCGAATCCGAAACACAAATCGCTGATGGCAAAAATCGACGCCATCAACCACAAATACCACAAAGATGTTATCCGACTTGGTTCGCAGGACTTCAACCGGCACAAGATGTATCAGGAACACCTTTCCGGACAATATACCACCAAAATAGAGGATGTTATTGTCGTCGAGATATAAAAAAGAGCTTGATTTACTGAAAGTTGCAGACACAAGGTTATTCATATCATAACAAGTTTGCTAATAATTTTATTGGGAATCGAATCAAAACACATAAAAATCGGCTGAATCAATCGCAACTGTTTCCTTTTATTGAGCTTATTCATTATTTTTGTGTACAGATCAAAGCATAGCATGCAAAAAAAAATATTGATTACGGGAGCAAGCGGATTTATTGGCAGTACGGCTGTCGATAAGGCATTGGAATTGGGTTATGAAACATGGGCAGGCATCCGCTCGGGAAGCAGTCGCAAGTTTCTGCAGGATAACCGACTGAATTTTATCGATCTGAATTATTCGGACAAGGATAAATTGGTTGCACAACTGCGTGCATTCACTTCCGAACATGGCAAATTCGATTACATCGCCCATATCGCCGGCATTACTAAAGCCGTTCATAAAGAGGATTTCGAACGCGTAAATTATGGTCAGACCAAAAATTTTATCGATGCATTGATCGAAAGCGACAGTGTTCCCCGACTTTTTATATTTATGAG
>JARKPE010000104.1 GCA_029975415.1 Dysgonamonadaceae bacterium
CAGGGGAAAGGCTGGGAACGTTTTACCGACGCTGCCATCCAGGCTGTTTCGTACAATAACGACAAAGTGGTTTTTATGCTTTGGGGAAATTATGCCATCGCCAAAGAGGGACTCATTGACTCAACGAAACATCTGATACTCAAGGCTCCGCACCCATCGCCCCTGTCAGCTTCGCGTGGTTTTTTCGGCTGCCGGCATTTCTCGAAAGCCAATCTTTTTCTTGAACAAAACGGCCGAAAAGCCGTAGATTGGCAACTTTAAACACATCTTATTATGAACAAGGAACGCAAAGCCATCGTTTTTGCCACCAACAATAAGCATAAACTCGCTGAAATTAACGCTATAGCAGGCTCACAATTCCATGTTATCAGCCTTGAGGAAGCGGGATTTACGGGAGAGATTCCCGAAACTGCACCTACCATCGAAGGCAATGCCCTGATGAAAGCGCGATATATTTTTGAGCGTGTGGGAACAGACTGTTTTGCCGATGATACCGGCCTCGAGGTGGAGTCGCTGAATGGTGCGCCGGGTGTTTATTCGGCTCGTTATGCAGGCGAGCATGCCACTTATCAGGATAATGTTTTGAAATTGTTAGATGCACTCCATGGACAAACGCATCGTACAGCTCGTTTTAGAACGGTGATAGTCCTGATCTTCGATACAAAAGAATTTCTATTCGAAGGCATTGTCGAAGGCAAAATCATTGAGCAGCCGCTTGGACAAGGTGGTTTTGGTTACGATCCGGTGTTTGTGCCCGATGGCTATGAAAAAACATTCGCCGAGCTTGCACCCGAAGAAAAAAACAGTATCAGCCACCGCGGAAAAGCTATGCAAAAGCTGCTCGATTTTCTGAAAAGCGTCTAAGTCAACACATTTTCGATGGCCATACCAAACAATTGTGTCAGGCTGAGGCCCATCGCACGGGCTTGTTGAGGCACGATACTGGCACTACTGAAGCCGGGAATGGTGTTTACTTCCAGAAAATACAAGGCGTTTTTCGTCAAGATAAAATCAAAACGGACAATTCCTTTGCAACCCAAAAGTGTATAAAGCTCAGAAGCAGTGGCTTTGATTTCGATTTCAGCGGCCTCATCCACCCTGGCCGGTGTGATTTCGTCCGACATTCCGGCTGTGTATTTCGCTTCGTAGTCAAAAAACTCTTTTTTACTGATGATCTCGGTCAGTGGGAATACCCATCGGCGGTCGTTGAACTGAAAAACACCGCAGCCGATTTCGCGGCCTTCAATAAAAGATTCCACAAGCACTTCATGATCCACCGCAAAAGCCATATTTAATGCACTTTCGAGCTCATCGGCCGTTTTCACTTTGCTCACACCCACACTTGAGCCATTGCTGTTAGGTTTCACAAAAAGAGGCAATTTCAGCCGTTCAATCAAAGCTTTTGCATCGAAAGGCCGGCCACGGCGAAGCAAAACTCCATCAGCCAACGAAACACCCGACGACTGTACCACCTGCTTACAGAAAAACTTGTTGAAAGTGATAGCCGAAACCACATGGCTGCTGTTGGTGTATGGGATCCCCAAAATATCGAAATATCCGG
>JARKPE010000030.1 GCA_029975415.1 Dysgonamonadaceae bacterium
TCGAGCGGCCAATTCTTGAAATCTTTCGGCAACATCCAAAAAGCAGGCCATGTTCCTCTTCCGCTTGGCATTCGCAATCGGGCTTCAAAATAGCCGTATTGCCAACTTTTCACTGTATTCATGCGAATGGAAATTACCTCCGTTCCTCTTTTTTTGGCAATAATTTTTAACGTTCCGTCGGTAACTACAGCACAAGTATCCGTACCTATAAAACGATCGATATAATTTTGAAGCTCGTTATTTCCCCATCCGTGAGCCCCTGTTTCAAACCACCAGTTGGTGGTACTCGGCATAGCCGGCTTTCCCTCTTTTTCTCGTTGAGAGTTAAATTCATCACTCCACACCAAATTATACTCTTCAGGGACATAATTCTCCTCTTGTCCTTTTTGTTGGGTTATAGTAACCTTTTTAGTAAAAGCATCGTCGGAAGTAAATATAAGTTCAGCTGTCCGTGGTGTTTCGAAAGGATTTTTTAAAACCGTAATCTGTAAACTTGTCTGTCCGGGGTACCCTTTCGTTACAGAAAGCATACACCAAGGCTGGCTGGAAGTAACCGTCCAATCGGCATTTGCCGTAACAATTACACTTTTCGTTTCCCCGGCACCGGAAAATTCTCCTGGTTCAGGATTAAGCGTAATTTCTATCTGTTTTCCCGTCTCGGGTGGTTCGGGTGTTGGATTATCTCCTTCTGAACACGCACCCAACATAAAAGAAGCAATAAGAAATATATTGATCATTTTCTTCATTATCTAAAACCAGTAAAAATAGGGCTGCCACTTTTACGGCAGCCCTATCAAATTATTATTTCATTCACTAAAAGTAAAATCATCGAAGAAGAACAAACCTTGACCGGCATGACCCTCTCCGCCAAATTGAATCACAATTTTATCATAATCCTGTCGATCACTTACACTGCTGAAATCAAATTCAAGTTCCAACCACCTATCCTTCGTAAGGTCTCTTTTTATAATCTCTGTTTGCGTTTGCCATGCATTGTCCCCCATATCGCTGTTTTGCAATTTAACAGCTAACTGCGGACGCAATCTCTTTTCGGTAATCCAATCCCCCGCTACAGCATTTTCCGTTTCATAATCATTATAAGAAGGAATATACACTTTCACACGAATTTTATTCTGCGTGGTCAAATCAAATTTATAATCGGGTGCAGTAAAAGATAAATTGCTATAGAAAGCAGTCGTTTTTTGATAACGATACACTTTGCTTGAGGTATTAATGGAAACAGGAGCCGGATTGTCCACGATGCCACTTAACGGACCCATATCCTGTTTGACAAAAGCCAGCGTAAGTGAACCCGATTCGAAAGTTTCCGACAATGGAATTGCTTTAGGCAGTTTCTCGACAGGAGGTTCAGCGACATTTAATTCTTCAGGAATCAAACGGAACCACCATGCATTTGAAGGTTCAACAGTGCTTACGCATTTTATATACAATTCGGTTTCGGTAAGCGAGTATATTTTAAAAATGCTGGTTCCCGTATAAAAGCCAAAAAATGCTCCTCCGCTTAATTCGAGCGTCATGTCCTCTTCATTCAATCTGAAACTATAGCCTTCCGGATTAGGAACAAATGGCACATCGAAATCGCCAACTCCACCAGGATTTGCAATTACACCTGAAGGGTTTCCCATACCTTGAACTCCGGCTGCATTCGTATAAATATATCCGTTGTTCTCCCATTTCATTTTTGTTCCTTGTTGAAAAAAAGTAAACTTCTGTGAGTAAAGCGAAGAACCTTCTTTTCCTTGAGCCGGGCACGACCACCATTCAGGGGAATTTCCATCGGCCGGACCTACTCCAAAATGACCATCATGATATTGGTCGAATACCCATGTTTTACCGTTGAGATTATCGGCTCCTCCTGTCAAATTAGTGTAAGCCGGGGTATTTATAAGACCAAAGTCATCTTCTTCAATGTGGACAACAACGCTTTTCGACGCCATAGAACCATCGGCTGCATACAAAGTAAGCGTTACTGTATAATCTCCTTTTTCGGGATAGGATGCGGTAACTTTATTACCCCTTGCTGAAGATCCGTTTCCCAAGTCCCAAACGGCTGTAACAGGAAAGTTCAAATTGGAAGTATTTTCATAAGTAATAACATTATTGCTTGAAGCGGAAGGCGTCTGAGAAAAAGATATAATATCCGATGTAACTGTCCCCAATTCGCCTAAAGAATATCTGTCATCTTCCTGCGGACTACATGCTGCCAAAATAAATAATAACAACAGTGTCCAAATTCCTTGTTTTCGTATATTTTTCATATTGACAAATCTTTTAAATAATTAAAAACAAAATTAATTCCAATTTCCGTTTTGGGTCAATTCAAATTCGGTTCCTTTCGTTTTCTCCATTTCCCCTTGTGGAATCGGCAAATATTTCATCCACTCCTCAAAAGTACGGACAGAATTATGTTCCGGTTCGTTCTCCGTTAAAACTGTAGGAGCATCGCCCCAACGTACCAAATCCCAAAAACGCATACCTTCACCTAAAAACTCCCTCCGCCGTTCCAATTTGATATTTTCGTTAGTTGCCGGAATAGGACCAACACCGGCCCGTACACGAATCTGATCCAAACAAGATTGGGCACTCACTCCTTGCACTTCTGCCTGACCATGTATTTTCACTAATTCCGCATAATTCAATAATGTTTCAGCATAACGGAAAATGCGTAAATTGTTGCAATAATTTAAATCGACATCTCCGGGAGGAGGATTATATCCAACACGAGCAGCATACTTGCGTTGAAATAATCCGGTATTTTGGAAACGAGCCGTGTAAAGTCCGTCATCCCACTTGTTGATAGATCCATCACGGCGTTTATCGCCCTGTTCATACATATCATAAGCTGCCTGACGAACCGGCCCAAAGCCCCAGCCACCTTTAAATACACCGTTTGGATCTTTCAAATCTGCCGGTGAAATAAAAGCAGGCAAATTGGTTCCGTAACCTGACCAAGCGTTTCCCCATCCTTTTCCTTCAGGGAGTTGGTTACTTTCAAAAATCGATTCCTTACAGAACTCGTTCTCATCTTTCCACATAGCATCAAAATCTTCAAACAGTTCATATTTCCCGCTTTTGATAATGGTTGCCATATCGTTTGTTATTTGAGCATATCGGGATTGGTCTTTTTGATAAAGAACCACTCTTGCCCTCAACATTAATGCAGCAGCACGTGATACCCTCCCCAAATCGTTTCCGGTAGTTTTCATTGGCAAACGACCTTCGACGCAGGCAAAATCAACGTCCTTCATTATCTTATCGTAAATAGAATCGGCAGGAAACTGTTTTGCCATATATGGAGGATCGGAAAGCGGCGCTTCGAAATAGGGAATATTACCCCAAAATTTCCAAAGTAAATGCACATAATATGCTCGCAGAAAATGAGCTTCTGCTTTAAATTGTTCCAATTTTTCCTCTTTTACACCCACTGCATTATCGCAAGAAATAATCACATTGTTGCAACGAGCCAAACCTGAGAAATAAATACTCCATAAACCATCGAGAGTAGAAGCTGCCGTAGAAGTAAATTGGGATAACCGGTAAAGTTGTTCCTGGTCACCAGCACTTCCTCCTCCTTTGTACAAATCATCCGAACGAAGGTCAGACATCAACAAAACAGCATTGTAATTGTAGTTGGCATAACTGTCAAACAAAAGAATCTGATATGCAGAGGCAAGATTTGACAAAATGGACCCTTCGGTTGCAGGCCCTCCCGACTCCAATTTTTCGGTAGAAGAAGCCGTTAAAAAATCATCACTGCACGAAGTGATGGAAAGCATGCCAATAAAAACTGCCGTTATGATAGATAATAATCGATAATTTTTCATACTTCAATATATTAAATGATTAGAAAGATATGTTAGCACCAAGATATACTGTCCTTGATTGAGGATAAACACCCCTATCAACGCCTATTCTCGTATATTCGCCTGTAGCGACCTCAGGATCAAATCCATTATATCCGGTAAAAGTAAACAGATTCTCTGCCGACACATAAAGTCTCAATTGCTGAATGGATATCTTCTTTGTCAAAACCTGAGGTAGAGTATAGCCTAATTGCGCCGTTTTTAATCGCAAATAGCTACCGTTCTTTATATAAAGGTCCGAAGATCTCCAGTTGCTGTTAGGATCGGCACTAGTCATACGAGGTATCCTATCAGAAGTTCCCTCACCATGCCAGCGCTGCAATATCCACGATGGGCGATTCATCGCTGGAATGTCTCCTCGCATAGAAAAATCGAATACATCATTCCCTTGTGTTCCTTGAAAAAACAAATTCATATCAAAATTCTTCCATTCAGCCCCGAATGAAAATCCAAATGTCCAATCCGGCATTCCTTTCCCTATTTTTGTCTTATCATTATCATCTATTACTCCATCTCCATTATAATCAACGAAACGGACATCGCCCGGCTGAGCCTTAGGCTGATATTTCACTCCATCTCTATTCACATAAGCATTAACCTCCTCTATGTTTTGAAATATTCCGTCAGTTTTGTAACCATAAAAGAAAGGCCACACTTCTCCATTTTTACCTTTTATAAAACTACCTAACCCTGAAGCGCCGGCGGTCTCATAAATGGCTTCGCCGGAAGCATTTCCAAGTTTTATTAATTTGTTTTTGAGATATGAAGCATTTGCCAAAATATTGTACTTAAATTCACCGAGAGTTTGTTTCCATCCAATTTCAAACTCGAGCCCCCAGTTTTGCATATCTCCCACATTCCCGATAGGAGCGCTTTGACCAACGTAACTCGGAATTGGTTGATCCATTAGCATTCCATTTGTATTTTTCACGAAATAATCGAAACTAAAGGTAAGGGCATTACGCAAAAAACGAGCATCAAAACCCAAGTCCGTTTGTTCTGATTCCTCCCATCTAACATTTGGATTAGGAAGAGCAGATGGAGATGTTCCATACTGCATAACTCCGTTTTTTGAGTCAGAAGAAACTGAATATCCACCCCCGAAGTAATAATTTTGTCCTCCATCCATCAATGATGTATAACGGAAATTTCCTATATTTTCATTCCCGTTTTTTCCCCAACTAAAGCGAAGTTTGAATGCGTCAATCCATTCGGGATGATTTTCCTCAAAAAAAGGTTCGTTTAAGACATTCCATCCTATTGATAAAGCAGGGAAAACAGCCCATTTGTTGTTTGGCCCAAATCTTGAAGAACCATCACGACGAACTGTTGCTTGCAGCATGTACCGTTCGGCATAGTTGTAATCCAAACGTCCGAAATAAGAAGCTAATGAAGTGAAGTTATATCCACCTGTTCCACCATAAATACGCTCTTTGTCACGATCAGCGGTAGCAGCATTTATGGTTGCCAAAATCGGGTTAGTCCCCAACAAATCATAGTCACTTCCTCCAAGTTGGCGATAAGTATATTTTTGTGCCGATTGCCCCAATACAAATGTCAAATTATGTATATTCGAAAACAATTTGTTATACGTAAATACGTTTTCAACCTGCCATTTGAATCCCCGATTCATTTGGCTCCATACGGAACTCTGATTCACATCTTTACCCTGGGTAGCCAGAAAATAAGGATACTCATAGCCATCATCACCCCAAAAAGCAAGATCAAAACCATAGCTGCTTTTAAATTTTAAGCCGGGGGCCACATCTAATTCTCCCCAAAATGTGCCGACAAACTTATCAGAATTCCACTTATCGGAACGTGGTTGGTTAAGCATTGCCACAGGATTGGCTATTTCCTGAAATCCTGCAGGAGGGATTGAAAAGACTCTCCCCTCTTTATCTGTTACCGCATAAGGATGTGCCGCCAGAATGGTTGAAATCGACTGAATATCGGGATCATTCGAAGTCTCAGGGGCATAAACCGGAACACGTGGATTAAAAGCTAATGCACTGCCTAAGACAGAGCCATATTCTGAATTAGTTTCGATGCCTGTGGAATTATCTCTAGAATATCCGACATTTACGCCTACCCTTAACTTATTTAAAATATTGCGCTCTTTATCTTCAAACACATTATAGGTGGAATTTGTACGTAAACTCCATCTTTCATAGTTCGATTTTCCATAATTTCCACCTACAATACCATCTTGACTGAAATATCCCAAGGAAAGAAAATAGGATATTTTTTCAGAATTTCCACTCATGCTAAGTTGATGAGTTTGCACTGGTGCATTATAGTTAAATGTTTCTTCTTGCCAATCGGTACCTTTGTTTGCCATAGCGATTTGATCCTTTGTATATCTAGGTAAATTCCCATCGTTAATCTGGGCTTCGTTCATTATAACCATGTATTCTATAGCATTTAATACCGACTTTTTCTTCCAGGGATTTTGCCATCCATGATTAAAATCATAATTAATAACAGGTTTTCCAATCCCTTTTACAACTCCCTCTCCTGTTTTCGTTGTAATCAGAATTACACCGTTAGCTGCTCGAGCTCCATAAATTGCAGCTGAGGCAGCATCTTTGAGCACCTCTACTGATTGTATATCAACAGGATTAAGGTAACTTATTCCTCCGTCTACCGGCATTCCATCAACAATATAAAGAGGATCACTATTATTCACAGTGCCAATGCCTCGAATACGAACTTTAGATTCTGACCCCGGATGCCCCGAACTTTGCGTAATTTGAACTCCGGACACTTTTCCCTTTATTGCATCTTCTACACGCGATGGTCGAGCAGTATTCAGCTCCTCTGACGTCACTCTACTAATAGCTGCTGTTACAACACTCTTTTTCTGAACACCATAGCCGATTACGACCAGTTCATCCAGCAATTCGACATTTTCTTTCATTTGAACGTTCAGCGTCGTCTGATTGGTAATAGTAAATTCTTGATCGACATAGCCAATATACGAAAAACGCAAAACCGAGCCACGAGGAACATTGATCGAATATTTTCCATCAACATCAGTAATCGTTCCCGTAGTCGTTCCAACTACCGAAATATTGGCCCCAATGATTGGCTCTCCATTCTGATCAGTTACAATTCCACTTACAGTCAGCACATTGTTTTGTTGAGGCGAAGGGACGGCCATTGATGTCAACTGTTTTTCTCGATTTTTGTAAAGGATGTAAATTTTTCCATCCTTAATTTCATAACCCAAATTACGGGGCGAAAGCAATGTCTCAAGGACATCGGAAAGCTCTCCATCAGTAACATGAATGGTTACTTCGTCGCTCAGGTTTACAACCTCCTTGCTGTAAGCCAGAGTGTAACCCGTTTGTTTTGAAATACTTTCCAATACCGTTTTCAGATTCGTTTTCGTGTAATTTGCACTCACTTTTTGCGCGGAACTGACGCTCAGACTAAACAAAAAGATCCCAAGCAGCAACATTACACGCTTCTTAGATAAAATTTTTCCCATGGTCTTTTGTATTAATAAATTAAACGTGAAAAAATGTTATTAAATTCTCATAGATAAAACATATCATGATTTTTTTAAGCTTACTATATTGACACAAATAGCAGCAAAAAGTATTAGGAAATTAATAAATAAAAAAAGAAAAGATTAAATAAAAATACAGCAAGTGAAATAGTCTCAAGAAAGCAAAACTTCTATTTCTGTCCCTTTATGAATGAATTTGACGGGTGCAATTTTCTGAAGTTCAGACAAGATTTCTTCGAGTGATGTCTGTCGGGTAGTGAGAGTATAGGTATATTTTAAGACTTCGGGGTCTTTAATATGGAAAGATACGTCATATTTGCGCTCGAGCGTGCGAATCACTTCCGACAGCGGGGTATCGTTAAGGTACGTGATTTGATGCTTCCATAATGATACATCGGAAGATTGAGGTAAGTTTTGTATCGTACATGCACGGGCAGTTTTGTCATAAACAATTTGTTGACCCGGAGCTACTTTGTATCGATTAGTGGGCGTATCAAAGGTAATCTTTCCCTCATCAAGAACCACCTTTATTTGGTTCTCGTCGTTATAGGCCTTTACGTTGAAAGAAGTTCCTAAAACGCGAACGTTTGCATTTCCGGTATTGACAATGAAAGGACGATGTTTGTTTGGCGAAACTATAAAATATGCTTCACCCGAAAGAAAAACTTTCCGCCCGAAAAGCCCGAATTTTTTTGGATAGCAAATTTTTGTATCAGCATTCAAATATGCTTGAGTTCCGTCCTGAAAAAAGATTCGAGCATTGTCTCCTCTCGGGACATAGATTTCGGCGTAAGTCGGATTTCCAAAAATTTGCGCATCTGGATTCGATAATACAATCCATCCGAGCAACAACATAAGAGGAATAACTACCGCGGCAACTCCAAACGTCGCCCTGCGAATTTGCTTACGTCTGATATCTCGAAGAATGTTCGATAAAATTTTATCGGATTGAATAGGTGATATTTTAATATTAAGAAGGTCATCTTCCATAAGATATGCATCCCTGTCCATCATTTCCGAAAGAGACTGTTGTCCCTCGATAGACGATGAGATCCAATCAACAGTTTGTCGTGCTTGTTCCTTCGACGACTTTTCCTCGATTACCTTCTTTAACGCTGCTTTTTCGGATGATTGCATAAAAAAATACCTGTCCTATTTAATAAATAGACACACGAAAACAAAAAAAAATGAGTGTAAAATGCACTTTTTTAAAATATCATCAATTTTATTTTCTTGAAGTACGTTCTAATCATTTTAACAGACTCTTGATAGTGCGATTTTACTGTGTGTATAGAAATTCCCATTCGATCGGCAATTTCCTGATTACTTATATCCTCTTCGATTTTCAATTTGCAGACTTCTTTTTTTTGAGAAGGCAACGAATCGATAGCCCTATAAAGCGTTTCTAAAACTTGTATATCTTCTATTCGTTGCAGAAAATGATTGTCGTCTGCAATTTCTTTTTGAGAATTTGCGTAATATACCGAGATTGTGTCCTTATGATCGCGTATCTGATTGAGAATATAGTTTTTGGTCATAGTATAGAGATAATTCTTCAGATTGATTCCTATCTCTATATCTTTCGTATTCTCCCAAAATTTCAAAAACACATGCTGCACCGTTTCTTCTGCCAAATCCGTATTTTTAAGATAGCGAAGTGCCAAGGCATAAAGATAGGGGTGATATTTCTGATAAATCACTGTAAAAGCCTCCTTATCCCGGCTTTTGGTGAGCAGAAACAAGGCATTGTCTTCGTTGTGAGTGTATTTGAAATCAGCATCCATGGAATTACAAAAACAATAACACCCGACAAATATACACTTTCTTATTTTCAGATAATATAAATCAGAACATCTTAACAATTCGCTCTATCGCATTCACGAGGAGATCAATTTCCTCACGCGTATTGTAGAAGGCGAAAGAAGCCCTCACAGTGCCCGGAACGCCGAAAAAGTTCATGAGGGGCTCGGCACAATGATGGCCGGTACGTACCGCGATCCCCATTTTATCGAGCAATGTACCCACATCATAAGGGTGAATATCTTTGACCAGAAAAGACAAAACACTGCTCTTGTTTTCTGCTTCTCCTAAAATGCGCATTCCATCAATCGAGCTCAAACGCGCTGTCGCATAGTCGAGCAACTCCTGTTCGTATGCGGCAATGTTGTCGATACCCACGCCGGCAACGTAATCAAGAGCTGAAGCAAGGGCGGCTGTACCGACAAAATCGGGCGTACCGGCTTCGAACTTGAAAGGGATTTCGTTATAAGTGGTTTTTTCGAAAGAAACATTTGCTATCATTTCTCCCCCGCCCTGATAAGGTGGCATCGCATTAAGCCATTTTTCTTTTCCATAAAGAACACCTACACCCGTCGGACCATAAATCTTGTGCGAAGAAAATACCAAAAAATCGCAATCGAGTTGCTGAACATTCACACCGATATGTTGAACCGATTGTGCGGCATCAATTAAAACGGGAATATCATGTTCGTGACCAATCCGAATGATTTCGTCGATTGGGTTTATCGTCCCAAGTACATTTGAAATATGTGTAACGGATATAAGTTTGGTTCGCGAAGAAATTCTTTTTTCAAATTCGTCAAGCAAAAGTTCGCCTCGTGTGTTGATAGGAGCTACCTGTAATTTCACACCCCGAATATCGGTCTGCAATTGCCATGGAACAATATTGGAATGATGTTCCATGGCCGTGATCAGAATCTCGTCGCCCTCTTTGCAAAAGGCTCTGCAAAAAGATGAAGCCACAAGGTTGATCGACTCGGTAGTTCCGCGTGTAAATACAATCTCCGACTCGGATGCAGCTCCTATAAATTTTTGCACGGTTTTGCGCGCATTTTCATGAGCTTGAGTAGCTTCCTGACTCAGAAAATGAACACCTCGATGAACATTCGAATTGAGGGAGAAATACATCTCCTCAATCTTTTCCACCACACAGCGCGGTTTTTGCGTAGTAGCTGCATTGTCAAAATAAATCAGGGGTTTACCGTACACTTCCCGTCGAAGAATGGGAAAATCTTGTCGAATTTTAATTATATCCATTTTTTATCTGCGACATTGCAGTTTCCACAACGAATTAATTCGCCGCGAAAACGTTTATTGACCAAATATTCGAGACGCTCACGAAGTGTGTCGATACGAACCAGATCGATTACATCTTTGGTGAAGGCCACCATCAGCAACATGCGCGCTTCGGCTTTGGGTATTCCTCTGGCTTGCAAGTAAAACAAAGCATCCTCATCAAGCTGTCCGGTAGTGAGTCCGTGCGAACATTTCACGTCGTCGGCATAGATCTCGAGCTGAGGTTTCGAATACATGTGAGCATCTGACGAGGTACACAAATTACGATTGTTTTGGTAAGCCTGTGTTTTTTGAGCGTCCTTCTCAACCAAAATTTTTCCGCAGAAAACTCCTGTCGATTTTTCTTGCAAAGCATATTTAAACAATTCGTTACTGGTACAATGCGGCACGGCATGATCAATAAAAGCAAAATTATCGATATGCTGCTCTTTATCGCAAATAGCCAATCCGCCAACATGTGCTTCGGCATACTGTCCCCGCAGTCTGAAATGATAATTGTTGCGCGTATATCCGTTGTGGAGAGTAATACCGCTGGTTACCAGACAAGAATTTTCTTTTTGATCGGCATAAAGCGAAGAAAGGCGAGTAACTTTTTCGGAATTCTCTTCCAACTCATAAAAATCCACCTGCGCCCCTTCATCCACTACAATTTCGGCAACCTGAGTAACTACAAATTGAACATCGTCCACCGTGTGGTCGCAAATGAGAAGTTTAGCCTGTGCATTTTTTTCGGCGATCACCAGCAGCCTTCGATTTACATTCAGATCTACTCCTCCGCGCAAGATATTGATAAGTTGAAGCGGTTTTTCGATTACGATATTTTCGGGAACATACAGCACAAAACCATCCTGAGCAAACATGGTGTTATAAGCCGTAACGCCGTTTTGCGAATAATCAGCTATGCGCGCATAGTATTTATTAAAAATATCGGGACGCTGTAGCGAAAAATCGATCATACTGCCGACAAACACGCCGTCAGGCAAACTGTTCGGATTTTGGACTTTGTGATAATAGCGTTCGTTGATCAAGAAATATACGAATGTTGACAGATTGGGAACATCACACTTGAAAGCATCATAGGGATTCACCGGAATCGGGATATTTCGGAGATTAAGACCCAATTCGGTGTCGAATGTTCTCGCAACATTTGAATGTTTGTAATCTTCGAGTTTCGATGTAGGGAATCCAATCTTTCTGAAAGTTTCGAAAGCAGCCTGACGTTCTTTGTTGAAACCGTCAGAAGAATTTCGGTCGATTTCTTCACGATAGGTTTCAAACAGATCGATATATTGTTGTTCGGTCATTTGTTACTTGTTACGATGTATAATAAAAACTAGCCCGTCCGGGACAAACTAGAAATAAAAAACAGATGTTCCGTTTAAGGATTGATAAGCCAGTCGTAGCCTTTCTTCTCGAGTTCGAGAGCCAGTTCCGGTCCATCCGTTTTAATAATTTTGCCTTTGTAAAGCACGTGAACTACATCCGGCTTAATATAATCCAACAATCGTTGGTAGTGCGTGATGACGATAGTGGCATTGTCGGGAGTATGCAATTTATTGACACCGGCAGCTACGATGCGCAGAGCATCGATATCGAGACCGGAATCGGTTTCGTCGAGAATGGAAAGCAAAGGGTTGAGCATCGCCATCTGAAAAATTTCGTTGCGTTTTTTTTCGCCGCCCGAAAATCCTTCATTCACCGAACGACTCACCAGCTGGCTATCCATCCCGAGCAACTCACGTTTTTCGCGCATGAGCTTCAGAAAATCATTGGCCGAGATTGGTTCTTCCCCTCTATATTTTCTTTGTTCGTTGACTGCGGCGCGCATAAAATTAACCATACTCACGCCGGGAATCTCCACCGGATACTGAAAACTCAAGAAAAGACCTTCTCTTGCTCTATCTTCAGGAGACATATCGAGGATATCTTTTCCGTTGAAAATAATTGATCCACGCGTAACTTCAAATTTCGGATTTCCGACCAATACCGATGCGAGAGTACTTTTCCCCGAACCGTTAGGTCCCATTATGGCATGAATTTCGCCTTTGTTTACTTCCAGATCAATTCCTTTCAGGATTTCCTTGCCTTCTACTATGGCATGTAAATTTTTTATTTGTAGTAAATTCGACATATTTAGTCTGTTGAAAAAGCAGATTTGAAACATCCGCTCATTTTTTATATTTATGTGGTTTTATTATAAACAATGAATGCAATTGCAAAACCTTTAACAACTTTCAGCCCAAATTGTTTGATTATTCGACTCCGGCAAGCAAAAATAATGATCATCGATTCGCTGCCGAAAATATTTAAGCCTCAGGGTGTCGCGTCTCGGGACCGGTCTCTTCTACTTCCTTTATTTTTTTAAACAAATCTGACGCAAACACAAACTCATTCAGTTCCTTGTTATCCGAATCCATTATGTGATTTTTCGTTCCCTCCCACTCCTTCACACCTTCATTGATAAATATGATGTGATCGCCAATGTTCATCACCGAATTCATATCGTGCGACACCACGATCGTAGTAATCTCCAAATCTTTGGTAATGCCCTGAATCAACTCGTCGATCAGTTGCGATGTTTTGGGATCGAGACCCGAATTGGGTTCGTCACAAAACAAATATTTCGGATTGAGCGCAATGGCTCGAGCAATAGCAGCACGTTTCATCATGCCCCCACTAATTTCGGACGGATAAAGATTTGCAGCATCAAGCAGGTCGACACGTTCGAGACAAAACTCGGCTCTCTTCTTGCGCTCACGATAATTCTTACGCGAGAACATGTCAAGAGGAAACATCACGTTTTCGAGCACCGTTTTCGAATCGAAGAGGGCCGCGTTTTGAAAAAGCATTCCCATATTTCGGTGCAACCGCTTGGCCTCTTTATGCTTCATTTTCAGAAAATCTTTGCCGTCATACAAAATCTTTCCCCCTTCGGGACGAAGCAATCCTACCAAACATTTCAGAAACACACTCTTGCCCGATCCACTTTTTCCTATGATCATGTTCACTGCACCTTCCTTGAATTTAGTCGAAATATTGTTTAAAACGACTCTTCCTTCAAATTCTTTTATTAAATTCTGTACTTCTATCATCGGTTCGAAAATGTTAACCCATCATCAATTGAGTGAATGCCAAGTCAGTCATCAAAATCAAAATGCTGTTAGCCACCACAGAATCGGTGCTTGCCTTTCCTACATCCAACGCTCCACCTTGAGCATTGTACCCGTAATATGCAGCCACCGAAGAAATGATGAACCCAAACAACATCGATTTGATGAGCGAGTACCACACAAGCGATTCCCTAAAAAAGAATTGAATACCGTAAACATAAGTATCCGTGCTCGGATTTCCGGTAATAGCACACAATACATACCCGCCGTACAAACCCATAAAAGTACTGAAAATAACAAGAACAGGCATGAAAAGAACGAATGCAACCACTTTTGGCAAAATGAGAAAATTAGCTGAATTTACCCCCATAATATCGAGGGCATCAATTTGTTGAGTGATTCTCATCGTTCCAATTTCGGAAGCAATATTCGATCCGACTTTTCCGGCAAGAATAAGACATATAACCGTGGAAGAAAATTCGAGAATAATGATTTCGCGTGACACAGATCCTACTGTCGAGCGGGGGAGCAGCGGAGAGTTGATATTATAGGCTATCTGCATGACAATGACCGCCCCGATGAAAAGAGAGATAATGGTTACAATCCATATCGAATTGACCCCTAATTTATAGATTTCTTTCGAAAATTCCTTTGCAAACTCTCTTGCCCTATCAGGAGGCATCAGCACGCGCCTAAGCAGCAACGCATATTCACCGATACTTTCTAATGTTGATGTGATGGACATATAGATGAATTTTTAGACACGCAAATATAGACTATTGTTTTCAAACTATAGAAAATAAGTTGCAATTGCGTTCGTATTTTTAAAAATAATTATCTTTGTGACATGTACAGAATAAAACATTCCGAACTTGGTGAAATTGTTGTGGAACCAAATGTCAGAGCAAAAAATGTAATTGCCCGCCCCATGTCGGGATACATTAAGCTTACCATACCGGAAGGTCTTTCGCACGATAGAATTCTCGAATCCTTAGAGCGTCTGAAGCCTCGTCTTTTGAATGCGCCTCGCCGGGTGGAACACATAATCTCGGAGACCACTTCATTACAAACATTCACATTTGAGGCCTGCATCAAAAAATATGAGATTTCGAATCAATTTCGGATGACGCTGCGAAATGGTTTGCTTACCGTTTTCGTTCCTGAAAATGTGGATATCCTTTCTGCACGTTCGCAAAACATGATCAAAAATCTAATAGAAGAAGCATTACGCTACGAAGCGAAACGCATTTTGCCCACAAAAACCGAGCAGCTGGCGCAAAAATTCAAACTCAACTATCGCAAAGTCTTTATCAAGAAACTAAAATCGAAATGGGGAAGCTGCTCATCCGACAAAAATATCAACCTCTCGCTTTATCTCATGCTTCTCGATGAAAAAATGATCGAATACGTTATTCTTCACGAACTTACCCATACCGTTCACTTAAATCATAGTGCCGATTTTTGGAGGCTGTTAAGCCAATTTTGCGGAGAAAATGCGCAAGGGCTTCGCGACCAATTAAAATACAATTTACCCGAAAGCTACCGTTACTTTTTCAGTCGATAAAACCAGCTATAAATCTTTGAGCAAAACCGTTCGATTGTTTTCGTAGAAACCCTTGCGGGTTTCCATCAAAGCATTCCACTCATTAAAAAACGTAACCTTATTATCCACGCGGAAATCCTCCGATCCAAACTGATCGATTTTTTTCATCAAATAATTTACGGTAATCAGGTTGATATCGAGAGCCGGCACGTATGCCATCACTTTCGGTTCTTTTTCGGAAGGTGTCGGACAAATCATTTTCATCTCCTGCAAATCGTCGATAATCCTGTTCGTTAATCCGATTGGGACGCTGCAAGCTTCTGAAATCTCATCGTTGGTGAGTGCCGGTTTTTCGTCCATGAAACTCTTCACGATTTCGGTCATAATCAGCAAAGTGAAGAAATCGCGATATCGGCGACTGATATTTCGCGTTTCTTTATCGAAATTAAACTTCCCCACATTTTGAGCTGCGAACGACAATTCGACACCGATGAGAATAATAAACCACGAAAGTTGTATCCACAAAAGCAACAGTGGTATTGCCGCAAATGTACCATAAATGGCGTTGTATTTAGTAATCCATATTTGTCCGCTCAAATATAGAAACTGAAAAACCTGCAATGCCGTACCCGCCACTATAGCTGCAATGAGTGCATTGAAAAATTTAACACGTGTATTGGGCATAAGTGTATAGAGCAGCGTAAGCACCAAAACAATAATGAAATAGGGAAGAATATTGATGATTCGGGCAAAAAGAGGGCTCAAGAAATCAACAAAATAATTGAAATAATCTTCGGGAGAATTCAAAATCAAGGAAATACCATAATTAAGAATAATCATCACCGGAATAAACAGGATAAGAGCTATGTAATCGGTAGCACGCCGTTTGATAGGACGACCTTTTTTAATTTGCCAGATTCGGTTGAAATTCTTCTCGATATCCTGAAACAAAGTAAATACCGTATAGAGCAGCAAGACGACCCCCACTCCGGCAAAAATACCACTTCCTTGAGCATATTCGAGTGAATTGTTGATAGATTCCAGGATTTGGGCCATTAAAGTATCTTGACCAATCGACGAAGATTCCGTAGAATTCGATAACCCAAAGTAGCCGAAAATCTCACTCTGAACAATATTTTCGAAACCGAATCCGCGAGCAATAGCAAAGAGTACAGCCAAAAAAGGCACAATCGAAAGCACCGTACGATACGTAAGCGAAGCCGCCCGAGAACCCAAATCGAGTTCGGAAACATTTCGGACGGTCATAATCACTGTTTTAACCGTATTGTAGTAAATACTGGTTTTTTTGGAAAGTGTTTTGGAATCTACACGCCAAATGTCATACGTGAGAAATTCGACTAACTCCTCCAACCGAACCCTCCACCTGGTAAGCCGAGATGGTTTGTAATTCTTATGATCCTTATTATCAGTCTTTTTCTTAGTCATCAGACAAAAAAAGCAGTCGGTCTGTAAGCCGGGTTCTGTTTCCCGACAAGTCGGGATGTCTGTCATTTATCTACGAGACGATGTCGCCATCGCTCTTTAGCGGCCTACCCCTCGGCATCGGGCGGGCAACCCTACATTTATCCGATATACATGGCCTTGCAACCCATAATGCGTACGGCATACCGCATTGCTGCGATATCCGGTGAGCTCTTACCTCACCTTTTCACCCTTATTCCGGCAAGCCGGAACGGTTGTTTTCTGTTACGCTAATCTGCTCTCGCGAACAGCTTCCCGTTAGGAAGTATGGTGCCCTGCGTTGCCCGGACTTTCCTCTCCGAACACTATTTCGGAGCGACAAACCGACCGACTGCAAATACAAATGTAATACGAAATCCGCAATGTTTGTGCCAATTAACCGATTTTTTTTTGAAGTTTGAATTACAAAGATTCACTGAATCAAAGAAAATAGCTAACTTACGAAAACGATAATTAATATCTCAAAACAATTTATAACATTATTGGATAAAAAACGAACACGACGCAAATACGAGGAAGGTATGGAGCAAATACGGCGGAAACCCTAAGGGAAACATGGCATGAAAATCAATAAAAATTTACATTATGAAACATTCGGTAACTATACGGAATTTCCAACCGTATCAAGGGAACCTTCTTCATTTTTTCAGGCACAATTCCATTTATTTGCAACAATAATTATTACTTTTGGAAAATCAAAATTACATAAAATGGCTTACGAAATAGAGCGAAAATTCCTTGTGAATGGCGACTACAAAACGCATGCATTCAAGAACTATCAAATCAAACAGGGGTATCTTTCGCTGTCGGGGACAGTCGTGCGCGTACGCATCAAAGACAATCAGGCATTTATCACGATAAAAAATGCACCAAAAGAAGGATTGCTGATTCGCAGCGAATGGGAATACGAAATTCCCCTATCCGACGCCGAAGAAATGCTTTCGATCTGCACAAATTCGATTATCCACAAAACTCGTTATCTGGTGGAGTTTGGCGGGCACGTGTTTGAAGTGGACGAATTTTACGGAGCAAATGAAGGACTGGTTATAGCCGAAATTGAGCTGGAGCGAGAAGACGAACCTTTCGAACGTCCCGAATGGCTTGGGGAGGAAGTTACCGGTGATGTTCGCTACTACAACTCCTATCTTTCCATTCAGCCATATAGCGAATGGAAATAAAAAACGGCTTTCAAAAAAGCCGTTTTCATAAATCTCTTATTCCACGATGGTTACCCATCCGTGAGTATCCGGTTCGTCACCATACTGGATGGCGCGAAGTTTGTGATACAGTTTTTCGGAAATCGGACCTGCCTTGCCATCTTTGCAATAATAATAACTCTTATTTTCGCTGATATCGTCGATACGCAAAATCGGACTGATAACGGCAGCTGTTCCGCAAGCTCCGGCTTCTTCAAAAGTAGCCAACTCTTCTTCGGGCACTCGGCGACGCTCCACTTTCATCCCCATATCTTCGGCAAGTTGCATCAAGCTCTTATTGGTGATCGAGGGCAAAATAGAAGTCGATTCGGGTGTAATGTACGTATTGTTTTTGATTCCAAAGAAATTGGCAGGGCCACATTCGTCGATATATTTTTTCTCTTTGGCATCGAGGTAGATCACTGCAGAATATCCCATATCATGAGCTTTTTCGCCCGACACCAAACTGGCTGCATAATTTCCGCCCACCTTATAAGTTCCTGTCCCGAGTGGTGCAGCACGGTCATATTCACGCATAATGACCATCGGCGTCGGTCGAAATCCTTCTTTAAAGTAAGGTCCAACAGGAGTTACAAAGATCAGAAAAAGGTATTCTTTTGAAGGTTTCACGCCCACTTGAGCACTTGTCCCTATGATCAGGGGACGAATATAAAGCGATGCACCGCTTTCGTAAGGTGGAACAAATCGCAAATTCTTTTTTACTGCGGTAAGCACCATTTCTTCAAAAAGCTCCACCGGTACTTCAGCCATCATAATTCCCCTACACGACGATTGCAATCGTAGCGCATTGTCGCGCATACGGAAAATACGCACTTTGCCGTCTTTTCCCTTGAAGGCTTTCAGTCCTTCGAACGCTTCCTGACCGTAGTGGAGACAAGTAGCAGCCATGTGCAGGCTAAGCATTTCGGACGATTCGATTTCAGGCTCACTCCATTTGCCGTCGCGATAATAACTCCGGACGTTGTAATCGGTTTTCAGGTAGCCGAACGATAATTCCGACCAATTTATAGTATCCATTTTTGCAAAATTTTATAGTAGCTTTAGATAGTTAGTTGCCTTTTGATTGCTTCAGGCAAAAGTACAATTTATTTTACTGAAAATGCAAAATTAACAACATAAATCCGTAATTTCGCAAGGCGAAAAATGATAGATCAGATAACCATATCTCGTATTCAGGATGCCGCACAAATAGTTGACGTGGTGTCCGATTTCGTTACGCTTCGCAAGCGAGGCGTCAACTTCGTGGGATTATGTCCCTTTCACGACGATCGCACGCCGTCGTTCTACGTTTCGCCGTCCAAGAACATCTGCAAATGTTTTGCCTGCGGCGAAGGCGGATCGCCCATTCACTTCATCATGAAGCACGAACAGCTTTCGTATTACGACGCACTGAAATATCTCGCCCGAAAATACAACATAGAAGTAGTAGAAAAAGAACTTACCGACGAGGAAAAAGCGGCACAAAACGACCGCGACAGCATGTTCATCCTCAACGAATATGCGCGCGACTATTTCGTAAAGACGCTTCACAATCATCCCGAAGGGAAAGCCATCGGCATGACCTATTTTCGTGAACGCGGTTTCAGGGACGACATTATCCAAAAATTCCAACTCGGCTACAGCCTCGAGCAGCGCGACGCCTTTTCGGCGGAAGCACAGAAGGCAGGATATCGTCGCGATTATTTGCTCAAAACAGGCCTTTCGGCAGGTGGCGAAAGCGGGAGTCCGCTCATCGATCGCTTCAGAGGGAGAGTGATTTTTCCCGTCCATACCCTTTCGGGGAAAGTTGTCGCCTTCGGGGGAAGAATCCTGAAAAAAGCAGAAAACACCGGCAAATATGTCAATTCGCCCGAAAGCGAAATATACTCTAAAAGCAACGAACTTTACGGAATATATTTCGCCAAAAACGCCATTGTCAAACAGGATAAATGCTTCTTGGTGGAAGGCTATACCGATGTGATTTCGATGCACCAGGCAGGCATCGAAAACGTGGTAGCCTCTTCGGGCACGGCACTCACACACGGGCAGATACGAATGATTCATCGCTTCACCGAGAATATCACCGTGCTCTACGATGGCGATGCAGCCGGTATCAAAGCCGCCTTGCGCGGCATCGACCTGTTGCTCGAAGATGGCATGAACGTAAAAGTGCTGCTCCTGCCCGACGGAGAAGACCCGGACTCGTTTGCACGGAAACAAAATGCCGATAGTTTTCAAAAATACATTTCGGAACACGAAACCGATTTCATCCGCTTCAAAACGCAACTGCTGCTGCAGGAAGTCGGCGACGATCCCATCAAACGTGCCGGACTTATATCGAATATCGTCCAGAGCATTTCGGTAATTCCTGACACCATCAAGCGTTCGGTATATATTCAGGAATGTGCGCGCCAACTCGAAGTTTCGGAAAAAGTATTGATCGGAGCGGTCAACAAAATCAGGATTGCCAACTACGACAAGCGTAAGGAAGCATCCGAAAAAAAACGTCAACCGGACACATCGGAAGCCGTTGCTCCGGCAATTGAAGAGAAAACATTCGCCATTTCGCCGACCAAAAATCCTTATGACCGTTTCGAACGCGAAATCATTCGATACATAATCAGGTACGCTACAACTCCGATGTTCATCCGATACAAACTCGAAAAGCGCAAAATCAATCGTGAAATCGTCGAAGAAAAGGTGCCGATAGAAATTGGACCGACGGTCATCGATTTTGTGAAGTATGACTTCGAACGCGATCACATCAATTTTACCAATCCTCTTTACAGACAAATATTCGAAGAAGTGTGCGAACATTCGGTTGACGAAAATTTCGATAGTACACGATATTTTTCCGTTCACCCCAATCCGCAAATCGGCCGCATAGCTGCCGATTTACTCAGCGACAAATATCACCTGAGCAAGATTCATGCAAAATCGATCGGCGAGGAAATCGATAGCGAAGATTCGCGTCTGGCCGAAAAAAACGATCTTGAAAATCTGGTTCCACGGGCTACCACCGAATTGAAATATGCCTACATCCTCGAAAAAATTAAGGAGATAAAAAAAACAATGCAATCGGCCAATTCCGACGAACTCATTACGCTGATCACTCAATTGCAGGAACTCCAAACCATCAAAAAAGAATTATCGAAACTACTTGGCGAAAGAATTGTTTTAAAATATTAACTTTGTCAACCGGAAAGCCATTCATTCAACACAATAATTGTCAACTCATGTTTTATTTAGAAACCCACGAAATCGTCAAACAATATGCCGAACATCTGGCACTCGACAAGGTAAGCATTGAAGTGCCACGAGGAACCATCTTCGGTCTGCTTGGGCCAAATGGGGCAGGCAAAACCACCCTCATTCGCATCATCACCCGGATTACGGCACCCGATAGCGGCGAGGTACTCATCGAAGGACGACCTTCGAAAGAAGAAGATATTTACAAAATCGGGTATCTGCCCGAAGAACGAGGCCTGTACAAAAAGATGAAAGTCGGCGAACAAGCTCTGTATCTGGCTCAGCTTCGCGGGATGACGAAGGAACAAGCCCATCGCGAACTGACAACATGGTTTCGCCGATTCGACATTATGGACTGGTATAACCGTAAGGTAGAGGAGCTATCGAAAGGAATGCAACAAAAAGTGCAGTTTATATCGACGGTCATCCACAATCCCGATTTGCTCATCTTCGACGAACCGTTCAGCGGATTTGACCCATTGAATGCCGAAATCGTGAAAAACGAAATGCTCCGATTGAAAGACGAAGGAAAAACCATTATACTTTCGACACACAATATGGAATCGGTAGAAGAGTTGTGCGACAATATTGCTCTGATCAACAAATCCCGAGTCGTTTTGCATGGCAATGTGTATGCCATTCGCAATGCCTACAAACAACATATCTTCAGATTCAGACTGGTAGCAGACGATTTTGATCCGGTTGATACCCGGTTTGTCGTTCTGTCGAAACAAAAATATCACGAATATCTCGATGTTCGGCTACAGGCACTATCAAACACCGAAATGTCGGAAATCGTAAAAATGGTCATGAACCGCTACGAAGTAGTTTCATTCGAAGAAGAGTTGCCCACGATGAACGAGGTATTTATCCAAACCGTGAAAGAAACAGAACCCGAAAAAAC
>JARKPE010000031.1 GCA_029975415.1 Dysgonamonadaceae bacterium
GTTTTTTCCACCAATCGAAATGTTCTTCTTCCATTGCTCGCCAATTGTAGGTGGGGAATCCCCAATTCTGTCCTTCGACTGCAAAATCGTCGGGAGGAGCACCCGTTTGTGTATCCATATTGAACAGACGCGCATTGGTCCAGGCATCAACACTGTAGCGATTTATCCCGATCGGAATATCGCCTTTCAACGCGACACCTTTCGAATGTGCATATTCTTTCACATGCAAAAGTTGCTTATGAAGTAAGAATTGAATGAAATTATTGAAATCGAATTCGTTTTTGGCTTCCGAATCCGAATCGAGAAGCAGTTGCAAATTGTTTTGGTCATATTCCGCAAAACTCCCCCATTCTGCAAAATGGACAGTATGATATTTATCTCTCAGATAACAATAGCAACTGTAAGCGAAAAGCCATTCTTTGTTGTTTTCGTAAAATGTTTGATATTCGTTCGAGACCGATACCTGTTGGAATTCTTGAGCGAAAAGCTCCCTGTAATATCTAAACTTTAGGTTTAAAGCAGCCTCGTAATCTACTTTATTTAATTCATTTAAGACTTTTGATTCTCGCAGATAATTATCGTTTTTCGATTTGTCGCGGAGTGGATGTTCCTTCATTCCGAGGTAAAGAGGATGCAAAGCATAAATAGATATGGCACTATAAGGATAAGAATCTCTCCATGTTTTGGTTGCAGTGGTGTCATTGATCGGTAAAATCTGAATAATGTTCATTCCGGTCATTGCAGCCCAGTCAATCATTTTTTTCAGGTCGAGAAAATCTCCTATTCCGAAACTATCATCCGAACGCAAAGAAAATACCGGAATGGCAACCCCTGTTCCTTTGTAATTGTAAAACGAATATCTGAAGGCAATGGAATTTTCGACATATACTTCTTTAAAAGACAAATCGGAAGGGAATTTTCGATTCTCTCCATCCTCCCATTTTACTACCTTTTTGTCTGATTGGCGAACAATCACAAATTTATATTCTTGAGAATTCTTAAGTTCTGCTGCATTCAACTGCAATTGCCATTGTCCGTCACCCACAAAAGTTAATGGAACAGATTTTTTCAAATCCCAATTACCCAACGTTTCGCCTTCGCCCGAAATCACCAATATCTCATTTTTTCGGACATACGGACAAATCACATTTAGCAAAACACTTTCAGTAGAAATTTGAGGATTAAATGTTTGTTTGGGACGAAAAAAAACACTTTCGGTGAAAACCGATGAATAAAGATATTGATGATAAGGCACATCTATCCAATGATCCACAATATCAAAACTCAGATTGGAGGCCAAATGCAAACTTCGATGAAGTCCCCACTCATGTCTCACGGAAGTATTTCCTTCTCTGATGAAATAATAATATTCAATAGATGAAATGTTTGAAAGGCATAATGTCGAAGTCCAAATGTTACCTTCAATGGGAATCAATTCCAATGCCTTTCGCTCATCGAAATTTCCCAACTCGGGAATTGAACCGCAAATACACACTTGCTGTCCCCAAGTTGTACCATACTCAATCTGAAAAGTTAACCACGTCATTCGATAAAAATATTAGATGAATGATACTGTCTAATTACGGCACAAAAAATCATCCGGATTATCAACGAAATTAGATCGGGACAAAACTACGTAATTTTCTGCTCGATAACTTCGTAATAAGACCGTAGTTAACTTTTAAATTTATGCAAACGATTGCAAAATTTGTAATCGTTATAACAAAAATAACAAAAGCATGAGTTGTGCAGTAATTACTCTCAAAAACATAGTCAATGGATACACCGTTGCATAGCCTACGGCCGGAATATCATTTCCCGCCGTTTGATTTGCAAAAGATAATGCAGGTGGATCAGTCATGCTTCCTGCAATTAATCCCATCAGCGTGAAATAATTGATTTTGAAAACTTTTCGACCAATTACGCCAATAATCAGCAGTGGAAGCACAGTAATAATGATCCCGTAACCAATCCATTTATAACCACCATTAACTACGGTATCTACAAATCCTTCCCCTGCACCCAAACCTACACATGCCAGAAACAAAGCAATTCCGATTTCGCGCAGCATCAGGTTTGCACTCATGGTGGTGTAAGTAACCAATTTGTATTTCGGACCAAATTTACTAATCAAAATTGCAACGATCAACGGACCTCCTGCAAGGCCGAGTTTCACCGGTTGAGGAATTCCTGGAAACATAAAAGGAACACTCCCCAACAAAACACCCAAAGCTATTCCGATAAAAATGCTAATCAGATTGGGTTCACGAAGACGTTTGAGAGAATTGCCCAAAACTTTTTCAACAGTCGCAATTACCTCTTCCGACCCAACCACCGTTACGCGGTCTCCTAATTGCAATGGCAATCTTGCGTCGGCAACCAAATCGATTCCGGCACGATTGACGCGAGTAATATTTACGCCATACAACGACCTTAATCTCAAGCTGCCAATTGTCTTCCCGTTGATTTCCGATTTTGTTATGCTGATACGACGCGAAACCAACTGCGAATCAAGTTTGTCCCAGTCGGAACGATTCATATCAATTCTTTTTCCAATAAGAGCCTCAATAGTATCGATATTTTTCAAATTAGAAACTACCAATAATTTGTCATTTTCATATAATATGGTTTCCGGTTGAGGGACAACGAGTTTGCCCATTTGAGCATGCAAAACACGAGAAATGACAAATTTTTTTTCGATTAACTTATTAATGTCTGCGATGCTCTTACCAAAAATTGCGGGGTTTAATACCTGCAACGAAAACATCTGTGCCTCGTTGAGTTTCGAATCATCAGAACTTTGAAAAGATTTATTTTCTTGTTCAATATTTATTTTAAAAATAGCTTTTATCAGTATGATTGTGAGTATTATCCCCACGACTCCAAGCGGATAAGCTACCGCATATCCCATTGCTATGGTTGAATCGTTAGTGCCCGTGATATCATAGTAGGTCTGTTGTGCAGCACCCAGACCGGGTGTATTGGTAACAGCGCCCGACATGATCCCGACCATCGTCGAAATGGGAGTTCCTGTCACCAAATGCAGCACAAAGGTAGTAACAGCACCTATCAACACAATGGCAACAGCCAGCAAATTAAGAGTAATACCTCCTTGTTTGAAAGATGAAAAAAAACTCGGACCCACTTGCATACCGATGGAATAGACAAAAAGAATCAAGCCAAATTCTTTCATAAAATGAAGCACGGGCTCTTCTATTTGAAATCCGAAATGACCAAAAAAGATTCCCGTGAACAAAATCCAAGTCGTTCCGAGCGAAATGCCGAAAATT
>JARKPE010000009.1 GCA_029975415.1 Dysgonamonadaceae bacterium
TCGTCAAAACGTCAGCTTTGCTGATGGCTTCTTTCAGATTTGCGGTCGCCCGCAACACCCTTGCCATTCGCTAATGTTTCCTATCAACTTGGCACATACAGGAACTCTCATCCTGCAAGCTTAATACCATGCCCGACATACAAATTAGACCTAACAGGTCTGAAAGACCTGTTAGGTCTAAAAAAGAAGAGAAAAAAATAATCAGATAAAAATTAACCGCCGATGAAATTCACTTCGTCGCTCAAATTCAAACTCATTTACGTCTTTCGCATCAACGATGCGGAACACCAGGGTTGTCTAAAGATCGGAGAGGCGACCTCCGACGACGAAAACATTTGGGGGCTTGAACCCAACAGCAAAGCACTGAACGATGCTGCCCGCAAACGGATCAATCAATACACGCAGACAGCCGGCATTCGATACGAACTACTTTATACCGAACTTGCCGTCTATTCAAAAAATGGCGTCATTCAATCTTTTTCCGATGCCGAAGTGCACAATGTCCTTGTCCGATCAGGTATACAACGAAAAACATTCGACACCCAAAACAAAGCCAACGAATGGTTTGTTACCGACCTTGAGACGGTGAAAAGAGCCATTGCAGCGGTAAAAGAAGGACGGGAATCGCTAAAAGCAGGCGAAATCACAAATGATAGAAGTCCTATTGTTTTCCGACCGGAACAGCGCGAAGCAATCGACAAAACCAAAAAACAATTCCGAAGCAGCAACGAAATGCTTTGGTATGCAAAGATGCGTTTCGGCAAAACACTCTCGGCTTTGCAGGTGGTCAAGGAATTGAATTTCACCCGCACGCTTATTCTCACGCATCGTCCGGTGGTGGATGCGGGATGGTTTGAAGATTTTGGAAAAATATTCTACGACCGCCCCGATTTTTCCTATGGTTCAAAAAACAACGGCAATTCTTTCGAAACCCTCGAACGACAATGCCAAGAAGGCAAATGCAAGTATGTTTATTTTGCATCGATGCAAGATTTACGAGGGTCGGAATTGGTGGGCGGAAATTTCGACAAAAACAACGAAGTTTTTGCAACTCCCTGGGATTTGATCATCGTGGACGAAGCTCACGAAGGAACACAAACCGAATTGGGAAAAGCCGTGATGCAGGAATTGGTGAAGCCGGAGACTAAAGTATTGCGTCTATCGGGTACACCGTTTAATTTGCTCGACGATTTCAAAGAGGATCAAATCTACACGTGGGATTATGTAATGGAACAGCGAGCCAAAGCCGATTGGGACAAAATCCATTTTGGAGATCCCAATCCGTATGCAAAACTTCCTCGTCTTAATATATTTACCTACGATTTGGGCAAACTGCTTCCCAAGTATGCCGATGAAGACCTGGCATTCAATTTTCACGAATTTTTCAGGGTGAATGCCGAAGGCCAATTTATTCACGAAAAGGACGTACGCTCATTCCTTAATCTGATTTCGAAAAAGGATGACGAAAGCAATTACCCCTATTCCACAGACGAATATCGGGACAATTTCCGCCATTCGTTGTGGATGGTGCCGGGTGTAAAGGAAGCTCGAGCATTAAGTGCCATGTTGAAAAAGCACCCCGTTTTTTCGCAATTTACGATAGTAAATGTAGCGGGCGAAGGCGACGAGGAAGAAGCCAACGAAGATGCACTCAAAAAAGTGCAAAATGCGATTGGCCATCATCCGGAACAAACCTATACCATCACCCTTTCGTGCGGCCGGCTTACCACCGGA
This sequence comes from Dysgonamonadaceae bacterium, assembly GCA_029975415.1. GTDB lineage: Bacteria > Bacteroidota > Bacteroidia > Bacteroidales > Dysgonomonadaceae > Seramator. The sequence goes on from JARKPE010000009.1 coordinate 1,735, forward strand.
GTTTCTGTTCCCGAGTGGACTGCCGTGTTTATGCTTGCCGGTTCGTACAACACTTCGGCAGCCTCTTACATGCAGACCATTTTCCGCGTGCAAACACCTGCCGAAATCAATGGACGAGTGAAAGAGGAATGTTTCGTTTTCGATTTTGCTCCCGACCGCACCCTGCGGGTGATTGCCGAAACAGCCAAAATCTCGGCAAAAGCCGGAAAGACCACTTCGTCCGATCGCGAAACGATGGGAGAATTTCTCAATTTCTGTCCCATCATTGCTATCGACGGTTCGCGCATGAAGACCTACAACGTAAACGGAATGCTTGAGCAGCTGAAAAAAGTGTATGTAGAACGGGTGGTTCGCAACGGATTCGAGGACGGCTACCTCTACAACAACGATCAGCTGATGCAACTGGAGGAGGTGGAACTGAAAGATTTCGACGGACTCAAAAAAATCATCGGCAGCACCAAAGCAATGCCCAAAAGCGGCGATATCGACTTGAACAAGCAAGGCTTTACCAACGAAGAATATGAGCAGCTGGAGAATATCGAACAGAAGAAACGTAAACGGGAAGAACTTACTGAAGAAGAAAAACGTCTGCTCGCCGAAAAAGCCGAAAAGAAGAAAAACCGCGATACCGCCATCTCCATTCTGCGAGGCATTTCTATCCGTATGCCGCTCCTGATTTACGGAGCCGAGGTGAGCAACGAAGACGAAGAGCTTACCATCGATAATTTCACGCATCTCATCGACGATCAATCTTGGGAAGAATTCATGCCGAAAGGTGTTACCAAAGAAGTGTTCGAAAAATTTAAGAAATACTACGAACCCGACGTGTTTCGTGCTGCCGGCAAACGCATCCGGGCAATGGCACGTGCGGCCGACAACGTAAGCGTCGAAGAACGCATCGGACGCATCACCACCATTTTCAATACGTTTCGCAATCCCGACAAGGAAACCGTGCTTACGCCGTGGCGTGTGGTGAATATGCACTTGGGCGACTGCGTTGGCGGTTACGTGTTTTATGACGAAGCGTTCGAACATCCACTCGAAGAACCTCGCTTTGTGGATCAGGGCGAAGTAACGAAAGAAGTGTTTGCTCCCGATGCCCGCATTCTCGAAATCAATTCCAAATCGGGGCTTTATCCGCTTTATATGACCTACGGCATCTACCGATCGCGGCTCAAAGCCACATATCCCGACGGCGACGGCACGCCCGAACAACAAATAGCCGTATGGGACAGCGTCATTGCCGAAAACATTTTTGTGATCTGCAAGACACCGATGGCCAAAAGCATTACCAGACGGACATTGGCTGGCTTCCGTAAAGCTAAGGTCAATACACGCTATTTCGAAGATCTGGTCAATCAAATTACCAACAAATCTGCCACCTTTTTAGAAAAGGTGAAACAGGGAAAAACTTATTGGAAATCAAACAACAACGACAATATGAAATTCAACGCAATCGTAGGAAATCCACCCTATCAGGTAATGGATGGAGGAAACAAAGCAAGTGCAACACCCATTTACAATAAATTTGTAGAGATATCTAAAAAAATCAGTCCTAGATTCATATCGATGATTATGCCGGCAAGATGGATGACCGGTGGAAAAGGGCTTGATTCGTTTAGAGAAGAAATGCTCAATGACAAACACCTGATAACATTACATGATTTTGTAAACGCAAGAGTATGTTTTGATAATGTGGAAATTAAAGGAGGAATATGTTATTTCCTGAGAGACGAGGAAAGAATTTCAAAATGTACCATTTTCTTGCACAACGAAGAGGGAAAGGTGGTGTCTAAATCCGAAAGATTTTTAAAAGAATCAGGTGATGATATTTTTATAAGTGATAGTCGTATAATTTCGATAAAAGAAAAGGTTTTATCTTTTGGTGAAAAAACTTTTAATACCATTATTTCTACCATGAAACCATATGGATTAAGAGGTGATTTTTTCAAAAATCCTAAAAAATACGGTTTACCTGAAATTAGTGAGACGCCCATAAAAGATGGATTCACAATTATTGGATTGGATGATAATTTAAAAAGAGTAAAGAAATATATTCCTTTGGATTATCCGATTCCCAAAAAAGAGGGATTGTATGATTTCAAAATATTTATTCCAAGAAATTATGGTTCAGGGAAAATGGGAGACACAAAAGCGAATACGATATTAGCAACTCCAGGAATGTTATGCACAGAAACGTTTGTGCAAATATATCCTTTTAGGAACAAAGAAGAAATGAATAATTGTAACAAATATATCAATACAAAATTTTTCAGTTTGCTCCTCAGTATTAGAAAACACGATCAAGGAGCAGGACGTAATGTTTATCAATTCATTCCGCTTCAGGACTTCACCTCTTCTTCGGATATTGATTGGAGCCAGCCGATAGCCGACATCGACCGCCAGCTCTACGCCAAATACGGCCTGACGGACGATGAAATTGCGTTTATCGAAAGTATGATTAAGCCAATGGAATAAAAACGAATAAGACCTAACAAAACGAACAAGACCTAACAGGTTTTGGAAACCTGTTAGGTCTAATTTTGTTCGGTTTTGTTTTTTTCGTCCGTTCCTTTCAGACCTAACAGGTCTCCCAGACCTGTTAGGTCTCTCTTCTAATTCCCCCCCCCCCGATAATTTCGCACCCACAATCTGTGGGACGAAACGGAAAATTGGTTATTTTTGTTTTTTGCAATTACAAAACAAATAATGAAACAATATCTCGATCTGTTGCAACGCGTGTTGGATGAAGGCGTTCGAAAAAGCGATCGTACCGGTACCGGCACCATCAGCATCTTCGGTCATCAAAGCCGATACCCGATGAGCGAAGGTTTTCCGCTGCTCACGACCAAAAAACTTCACCTGAAATCGATCATCTACGAACTGCTGTGGTTTTTGCGCGGCGACACCAACATCCGCTATCTCAACGACCACAAGGTAACCATTTGGGACGAATGGGCAGACGCCAACGGCGACCTCGGGCCTATCTACGGTCGTCAGTGGCGATCGTGGCCGGACTACAAGGGCGGCACCATCGATCAGATTTCGCAAGCGGTGGAAGCGATTAAAAACAATCCCGATTCGCGTCGCATCATCGTCAGTGCATGGAACGTGGCCGAATTACCCGAAATGCATCTGGCGCCATGCCATGCCCTGTTTCAGTTTTATGTTGCCGATGGCAAACTCAGCTTGCAGCTCTATCAGCGCAGCGCCGACATTTTTTTGGGCGTGCCGTTCAACATTGCTTCGTATGCGCTGTTGTTGAAAATGATGGCACAGGTTACAGGCTTGCAGGAAGGCGATTTCGTTCACACGCTTGGTGATGCACATATCTATCTGAATCACCTGGAGCAGGTGAAGCTGCAACTCACCCGCGATCCGCGCCCACTGCCGACGATGAAAATTAATCCCGATGTGAAAAATATTTTCGACTTCACATTCGAAGATTTCGAACTGATCGGCTACGATCCGCATCCCGCCATCAAAGGGGAAGTGAGTGTGTAAGGTTGGAGGTTGGAGACTGGTGGTGATTTGAGAATTTAACGATTTGTTGATTCATTGATGGAAACAGTGGATAGTGAATCACTCTCGCAAGCATGTGGTTTTGAAATCTTTGCATGAAATGACTTGAGCGCACCAAGACGGAACTGCAGTGCAGCGATCTTTGTTGTTTTTCTGCGAACATCTGCGAGGAAATTTGCGAATATCTGCGTGAAATCTTTTTCCGAACTTTTTCTCACTGATTAACGCTGATTGAATATCTCGCTGATTAACGCTGATTTTTTCGGCGAATATCTGCGAGAACTTTTCAGTAACCCTGTTTCAAGGCTGGAAGAGAAATGAAAAATAAGAAATGAGAAGTCAGAAGTTGGAAATAGGAGCTCAGAACTCGGAACTGTAAATTTGCCGCCACAATTTCCACAAAAATTATCTGCGAAAATCTGCGGGGAAATCTGCGAAGATCTGCGAGAACTTTTCAGGAACATTGTTTCAACGCGGGAAGAGAAATGAGAAATGAGAAATCGGAAATGAGAAATAAGAAATGATGAATAAAGAAATAGCCATTGTGGTGGCATTGGACGAAAAAAATGCTATCGGCAAAAACGGGAACTTGTTGTGCCATTTGCCCAACGATTTGAAACACTTCAAACGTATCACCGAAAACTATACGGTGGTAATGGGACGAAAAACTTTTGAATCGTTGCCCAAAGGGGCATTGCCCAATCGCAAAAATATCGTGTTGACTTCGGGGAAGGCAGAAGATTTTCCGGGATGCAGGATCTGTCGCACGCCTGAAGAAATAAGGATGGCCACGATCGACGACGAGAAAATTTTCATTATCGGCGGAGCACACTTGTACAGAACCGCTCTACCCTTCGTAAATCGTTTGTATATCACACGCATCCATCACACATTCGACGATGCCGATACCTTTTTCCCCGATATCGACTGGACAAAATGGAAACAGCTGGATGCCGAGAAACATGCGTCGGACGAGAAACATGCCTACGACTATACTTTCGAAACCTATGAACTGAATCCGGCAGGGTAACAAATCCAAAACAATCCGAATCAATGAAAAAAACCACACTCGTCACCACATTCATATTTCTGTGCTCGATTTCGATATTCGGTCAGCAAGCCATCGACAATACCTACCGGATAAAGATAAATGCCTTCTTGACAAACGTTTATTACGAAACGCTTCACAGCAAAGCAACCGTGCAGATTGACAGCACTGCCGTGAACAATCGCAAAAAAACCATGGAACTCTACGTCAATCCTGCACTTTCGTACCTTCCCATGCGCGAAAACACGGTTCGGCACATCTATGACAGTGTGCGGCAATACTTGCCCGGACAAATAAAAAAATATCGTCTCGCTATTTATAGCGATAAGCAGGAAATCAGCAGTCTCGTTCCAAACTTCTACAGAACCGCTCACAAGGACAAAAGCCGCATCATCGCTCCGAAAGTGGGAACGCCTCTCGTTACCAATCTTTCCGATCCGGCCGGTAAAGCAGGCAAAGGATTGGCTAACAATCACATCGCTTTGTGGCAAAGTCACGGATATTACTACGAACAGAAACTCGGCCGATGGGAATGGCAACGCGCCCGCATTTTCCAAACGGTGGAAGACCTTTATACGCAAAGTTATGTCGTTCCTTTTTTGGTGCCTATGCTCGAAAATGCAGGAGCCAACGTGTTGCTCCCTCGCGAACGCGACTACAACAAAACGGAATTGATTATCGATAACGACAGAAGTTCGCCGGCAACGGCCTACCGCGAAACATCAGGCAGCGAAGCATGGCGGAATACGGAAAATCCCGGCTTTGCCAATCCGAAAAAAGTATATCTCGACGGCGAAAATCCTTTCGGGATGGGATCGGCCCGTCAGGCAAAAACCGTTGCAAAAGGAAAAGAAAGCGTCGTGGAATGGTCGTTTGATGTTCCCCAAAAAGGTACTTACGGCGTGTATGTGGCCTATCAAAGCACGAAAAACAGTGCCGACGATGCATGCTACACCGTGCACCATGCCGGCGGTGAGACCCGTTTCGCGGTAAACCAGCAAATGGGCGGCGGAACATGGATTTTTCTCGGATACTTCCCTTTCGAACCGGGCAAAGAAAACAAAGTGGTGTTATCCAACAAATCGCGAAAAGGGGGAAGAACCATCGTTGCCGATGCCGTGAAGGTTGGCGGAGGAATGGGGAACATCGCCCGAATGCCGAATGTACGGGGATTTGAAAGCGTCAACGCCAAAAGTTCGGAATCGGCAACACGCACGCAAACCTCGGTTACGGCTATCCCCTACTCGCCCGAAACAAGCGGCTATCCCCGCTATGCGGAAGGCTCGCGCTACTGGCAGCAATGGGCCGGAATCCCCGACAGCATTTACAACCGCTCGGAAGGGAAAAACGATTACACCGACGACTATGCAAGTCGCGGCGTTTGGGTAAATTATCTGGCAGGCGGCTCGCCGGTACTGCCCAAAGCCGAAGGGCTGAAAATACCGATCGATCTGGCTTTTGCTTTTCACAGCGATGCGGGCACACTATGGGGCGACAGCATCGTGGGCACGCTCGGCATTTACATGACGCACTTCAACGACGAACGTTTCGAAAACGGAACTTCGCGCCAAGCTTCGCGCGACCTCACCGAGTTGATCATGCAACAGATTACCGACGACGTTCGCCGCCACTTCGAACCCGACTGGACGCGTCGCGCGATGTGGAATCGCTCGTATGCCGAAGCACGCATACCCAACGTGCCGACCATGCTGCTCGAACTGCTTTCGCACCAAAATTTTGCCGACATGCGCTACGGACTCGATCCTGCGTTTCGTTTCACGGTCAGCCGCGCCGTTTACAAGGGTATGCTCCAATTCATTGCTTCGCAATACAACCGCCCCTATGTGGTGCAACCCTTGCCGGTAAAAGATTTTGCAGCTACCTTTTCGGGCGACACGGAAGTGGAACTGTCGTGGCAGCCAACTCCCGATCCGTCCGAACCGTCGGCACAACCTGCGAAATACATCGTTTATACGCGCATCGACGGAGGCGGTTTCGATAACGGCATCGTCGTAACATCCGCGCAGTGCAAACTGCCCATCGAAAAAGACAAAATATACAGCTATCGAGTGGTAGCTGCGAATGACGGCGGCAAGAGTTTCCCTTCGGAAATCCTGTCGGTGTGCCGCCGTTCGAATCAGAAAGGTGAAGCGCTCATTGTCAATGGATTCACCCGAGTCTCCGCACCCTTCAGTTTTACCGCTTCCAACGACAGCATAGCCGGCTTTGCCGGAATCGTTGACAATGGAGTTCCCTACATTTCCGATCACCATTTTACGGGACAAATGCACGAATTTCGTCGCGTGATTCCCTGGATGGACGACGATGCAGCGGGGTTTGGCGACAGCAATGCCGATTACGAAACTACCGAAATTGCCGGCAACACGTTCGACTATCCTTACGTTCACGGACAGGGATTTGCCGAAGCAGGATATTCGTTCGTCTCTTGTTCGGCTGCTGCGGTCGAAAACGGAACGGTAAGCTTATCGAAATACCGCCTTGTGGACTGGATCTTGGGAAAACAACGCGAGTGGAGCATTGCTCGCGGCGCCATGCCGCCGAAATACAAAACATTTTCGTCCGAGATTCAAGAAATCGTTACCGACTATTGCAACGGAGGTGGAAATATTCTCGTAAGCGGAGCTTTTGTGGGAAGCGACTTTTGGGACAATCCGAGCGCAACCGATCGCGATCGCAATTGGGCGGAAGAAACCCTGAAATTTAAATTGAGAAACAGCAAGGGTGCCGTTGGCGGAAAAATAAAATCCGTTGCCTCGCCATTTGCATCCATTGCCGGCGATTATGAATACTACAACACGCTGAACAGCGAAAGCTATGTGGTGGAACATCCCGATGCGATAGAACCGGTCGGAAACAACGCGTTTACCGTTTTCCGCTATGCGGAAAACAATAAGAGCGCCGGCATAGTTTATAAAGGAGAAAAATATTGTTCGTGCGTTTTGGGGTTTCCAATCGAATCCATAAAAGATCAGCACAAAAAAAACGAACTGATCGGCAATATTCTTAAGGCAATGGAATAACTTTATCGAAAATTTTAAACATAACCCATAATATGAAAAAAATAGATGCTTTTGTCCTGTATTCGCAGTCTGAACAGGCAGCAACAACTGTTGCCGAACTGAAACAATCGAAATCGATTCGCAAAATTTTTCTGTTAACACCGCCGGATGTGAAACAAACCGTCAAAGGGTGTAAGAATATCGAAATCGACTCGCTTTACAGTAGCGAAACCATCCGAAAAATTGCACGGAAGTGCACATCCGATTTTGCATTGCTCTATCAAAAATCTACCGCTCTCCGACCGGGATATTTTGCCATTGAACGTATGGTGCAAATCGCCGAAGATACAAAGGCCGGAATGGTTTATTCCGACTACTATACAACGACGGATGGCGAAAAGAAAAATCATCCCGTGATCGACTATCAGGAAGGCAGTTTGCGCGACGATTTCGATTTTGGTTCGCTCATCCTCTACCGCACGAAAGCATTGAAAGATGCTGCACGAAAAATGCGGGCAGAAAAATATCTGTTTGCAGGCCTTTACAGCCTCCGGCTGAAAATATCGCAACAACATTTGCCTGTACACATCAACGAATACCTTTACACCGAAGTGGAAGAGGATACCCGATTGTCGGGACAAAAGATTTTCGATTATGTCGATCCCAAAAATCGTCAGCTCCAAATAGAAATGGAAGCCGCCTGCACCCAACACCTGAAAGAAATTGGTGCTTATCTGAAACCCAAATTCGAAAAAATCGAATTCGACAAGGGAACATTCGAATACGAAGCCTCCGTTATTATTCCCGTTCGCAATCGGGTAAAAACCGTTAAGGATGCCATCGCCTCGGTGCTATCACAGCAAACCGATTTCAAGTTTAACCTCATCGTGATCGACAACCATTCCACCGATGGCACTACACAAGCCATCGACGAGTTTTCGGCCGACGAAAGGCTGATTCATCTCATTCCCGATCGCGACGATTTGGGCATCGGCGGTTGCTGGAATTTCGGCATACACCATCCCAAATGTGGAAAATTTGCCGTTCAGCTCGACAGCGACGATGTGTATAATGGCAACGACACGCTGCAAAAAATCGTGAATGCCTTTTATGAGCAGAACTGCGCAATGGTGGTCGGTACATATCAAATGACGAATTTTGAGATGCAAATGATTCCGCCCGGAATCATCGATCATCGCGAATGGACACCCGAAAACGGTCGCAACAATGCCCTGCGCATCAACGGACTCGGAGCGCCGAGAGCATTTTATACACCCGTTCTTCGCGAAATAAAACTGCCCAACACCAGTTATGGCGAAGATTATGCACTGGGACTGAATATTTCGCGACGGTTTCAAATCGGTCGCATTTATGATGTGCTCTATTTGTGTCGTCGTTGGGAAGGCAATTCGGATGCCGCTTTGAGCATCGAAAAGACGAACGCCAACAATTTCTACAAGGATCGCATCCGTACGTGGGAAGTGCAGGCACGAAAGAAGTTATAAACAACAATTAATCAGTATATTGCAAACGATGAACGAACCATTTATTCAGGTAGGCATTTTGCTCGAAAAACCCTCGATAACGTTTTCACTCCTTTCGGATTACCGGCTGGGCGATGACCTCGTGAAAGCCGGCAATTATTCGGTGGAAAGATCGGAGGGAAAGATTTTGTTTCGCAACCGGTACTACGACGAAATTGTCTTTCAACCGCTCGATCCGCACAAAAACGCATTTGAGCTGAAAGATGTCGTCATCGGTGTCAACTTCCATTGGGAACGAAAAGAAGATCAGCGTTTTTTGGGCGGATTGAAATTCATCGTCGAAAACGATGCGGTTACGGCCATCAACATCGTTGCGCTCGAAGATTACCTCACCAGCGTGATTTCGTCCGAAATGAGCGCAACGAGTTCGAAACAGTTACTCAAGGCACACGCCGTCATTTCCCGCAGTTGGCTGTTGGCACAAACCACAAAAAACAAATCGATTACCAACAATTATCGAACCGAATATCGAACGCCTACCGAACTTATTCGCTGGTACGACCGCGAAGATCATCTTCACTTCGACGTATGCGCCGACGATCATTGCCAACGCTATCAGGGAATTACGAAAGAATCGACGGCCTTGGTGAAAACCGTGATTGAAGAAACGCGCGGCGAAACGCTCGTGTATGACGGATCGATTTGCGATGCCCGCTTTTCGAAATGTTGTGGCGGAGCAATAGAAACGTTCGAAAACGTGTGGGAACCGATAGCCTATCCCTACCTGCAAGGGAAAGCCGATACGTTGGATACGTCGTTTGTCCTGCCCGATCTCACCATCGAAGAAAATGCCGACGAATGGATTCGCAGTGCGCCTCCGGCATTTTGCAACACGCACGATCCCCGTGTTCTGAAGCAAGTGCTGAACGATTACGATCAGGAAACGTCCGATTTCTTTCGTTGGAAAGTCGTTTATTCTCAAGAAGAACTTTCGAATTTGATTCGCGAACGTTCCGGCATCGATTTCGGCGAAATCATCAGCCTCGAACCACTCGAACGCGGGACATCGGGGCGCATCGTCCGCCTGAAAATCATCGGCACCGAGCGAGTGATGACGATAGGCAAAGAGCTCGAGATAAGGCGCACACTGTCGAAATCGCACCTCTACAGCTCGGCGTTTGTGGTGGATGTCGTTGAAGAAGACGATGAAGTCATCCCATCACAATTCACCCTCACCGGCGCCGGATGGGGGCACGGCGTAGGCCTTTGTCAGATTGGTGCAGCCATCATGGCGGAGCAGGGATACCGCTATGAAGAGATACTGCAACACTATTTCCCGGAGACGCAGATAGACAAGAAATATTAAAACAGACGACAAATGAATAAACCAACTCGCTCACCCTGGACTTGGGTGCCCACGCTATATTTTGCCGAAGGCCTGCCCTACGTTATGGTTATGACCGTATCGGTAATTATGTATAAACGCTTTGGACTGTCGAACACCGAAATAGCACTCTACACAAGTTGGCTTTATTTGCCGTGGGTGATAAAACCTTTCTGGAGCCCGTTTGTAGATATTTTGAAAACCAAACGATGGTGGATCATTGCTATGCAATTATTGATTGGGGGGGGGTTGGCAGGAGTAGCACTCACATTACCCACGCCTTTTTATCTACAGGCATCACTCGCCTTCTTTTGGTTGCTGGCATTCAGCTCTGCAACACACGATATAGCTGCTGACGGGTTTTACATGCTTGCACTGGATGATTCGCAACAATCGTTTTTTGTAGGTATTCGCAGCACGTTTTATCGACTGGCCATGATCACGGGACAAGGATTGTTGATTATTTTGGCTGGATTTCTCGAAAAGTCAACCGGAAAAATACCCTTATCATGGAGCATTACGTTTTTGGTGTTATCGGGCTTGTTTATAGCATTTTTTGTGTATCACAACTTTATACTGCCCTATCCGGCGAGTGACGTGGAAAGAAAAGGTCAAACACCACGAAAAATTCTTGTCGAATTTGGCAACACATTCGCATCTTTCTTCAGTAAAAAAGGAATTATCCTCGCTATTGCGTTCATGTTTCTCTACCGACTTGCAGAGGCAATGCTGGTAAAACTTGCCTCTCCATTTCTGCTCGATTCGCGCGAAACGGGAGGTTTAGCTCTTTCGACGCAAGAAGTTGGGCTGGTATATGGTACAGTAGGTGTTATCGCTTTAACGATAGGAGGTATCATCGGCGGAATTGTTGCATCTCAAAAGGGATTGAAATTTTGGCTATGGCCAATGGCATTGGCAATTACCTTACCCAATGTGGCTTACGTATTTTTATCGATGACGCAGCCCTACAATATCTGGTGGGTGAATATGGCTGTTGCTATCGAGCAATTTGGATATGGGTTTGGTTTTACGGCCTATATGCTCTATCTGATTTACTTTTCGGATGGGGAACACAAAACGGCACACTATTCCATTTGCACGGGATTCATGGCTTTGGGAATGATGTTGCCGGGTATGGCTGCTGGCTGGATTCAGGAACAATTGGGATATCAAAACTTCTTCATTTTCATCATGATTTGCACCATTCCTACACTGTTGCTTGTTCCGTTCATGAAAATAGATCCGGAATTCGGGAAGAAAAAAATCAACGATCAAACGGAAAATTCAAAGAAAAAATGAAATACAAAATTATTTTTTTATTGCTCGCCGGTTTCTGGCTAAATGGGAACGCATTGTTTGCACAGAAAATAAAGATAAAAACCGGCATCGAAATGTTGAAAGAAACCAATTTCGAAGTGCTGAGAGGAAAACGTATCGGACTGATAACCAATCCGACGGGTGTTGACAACCAATTGAAATCGACCATCGACATTCTGCACGAAGCGCCATCGGTGCAACTTGTAGCTCTCTACGGTCCCGAGCATGGGGTACGGGGCGATGTTTACGCCGGAGACAAAGTGGATACATTTGTAGATTCAAACACCGGACTGCCCGTTTATTCCCTATATGGAAAGACGAGAAAGCCTACCAAAGAAATGATTGCCAACATCGACGCGTTGATTTACGACATCCAAGATATCGGTACGAGATCCTATACCTATATATCCACTATGTATTTGGCTATGCAGGCCGCGGCTGAAAACGGGATCGAGTTTATCGTACTCGATCGACCCAATCCACTGACCGGCACCAAAGTGGAAGGTTGTTTGACGGAAGATAATTTTATTTCGTTCGTCAGCCAACTGAAAATTCCTTACATCTATGGATTGACTTGCGGAGAGTTGGCCAAATTGATCAACGAAGAATTCATGCACGACAATCCTTGCAAACTCACGGTAGTGAAAATGAAAAAATGGAAACGAAAAATGTCGTTTGACGACACAGGATTGCCTTGGGTGCCGGCCTCGCCTCACATTCCGTTTGCTCATTCCGCCAACTATTATCCCGCATCGGGAATCCTCGGCGAACTGGGATATCTATCGATTGGCGTTGGATACACCCTGCCTTTCGAACTATTTGCTGCCGAATGGATTGATGCTGCCGCGTTTGCGAAAGCTCTCAATGAGAAAAAATTAAAAGGAATCATTTTTCGTCCCATTCACATCAAGCCCTATTATTCTGTCGGACAAGGAAAAAATCTGCAAGGGGTGCAGGTGTATATTACCGATTTTCAGAAAGCGCGTCTATCGGATATACAGTTTCATGTGATGGAAGTTGCCGCACAACTTTATCCCGATCGGAAAGTTTTTGAACATGCCGACGAAAAACGATTCGACATGTTCGACAAAGTATCTGGAACAGACTTTATCCGTAGGGAATTCTCTAAAAATTACCGTTTCTCGGATATCCAATCTTATTGGACTAAAGACGAGGAATCGTTTAAAGCACTTTCAAAAAAATATTATCTTTATCGTTAAAATTAATTTTCGACAATGGATACTATCACAACCTTTGAGACAAACAAACGACTGCTTTCGCTCGACATTTTACGTGGAATCACGATAGCGGGAATGATTTTGGTAAACAATCCCGGATCATGGAGTTATGTTTACGCGCCTTTGCGGCACGCCGAATGGAACGGTTTGACACCTACCGATCTGGTTTTCCCTTTTTTCATGTTCATCATGGGAATATCCACATTTCTCTCTCTCCAAAAATTCGAATTTCGACCGACAAAAAATTGTGTTTCAAAAATCGTCCGAAGAACATTTCTGATTTTCATTATTGGTCTTGCCCTCAACTGGTTTGGAACTTTTTGCCGGGGTCTTTCCTCAGGTGAAAATCTGATAGTGGCCGCTACACATTTCGATTCGTTACGCATCTTGGGCGTTTTGCAACGACTGGCTCTTGCCTACGGATTTGCCGCGATGATAGTGGTACTGACAAATCACAAAAAACTAATATGGATAATAATCGGGCTTCTTGGTGGATATTTTCTGATCTTACTGTTGGGAAACGGTTTCGCCCAATCGGAAAACAACATAATAGCAATTGTGGATAAAGCCATTCTCGGAGTAACACATATGTATAAAGATGTAGATCCGGCTGGAAATAGAATTGCGTTTGATCCGGAAGGATTGTTGAGTACCATCCCTTCCATTGCGCATGTATTGATCGGAGTATTATTCGGAAAAATAATAACGGAAAATAAAGACAATCATTCGAAGGTTGAGAAAATCATGATTTGGGGAACCATCCTTGCCTTTGCCGGACTGTTATTGCAATACGGTTGTCCCATCAACAAAAAAATTTGGAGTCCGACCTTTGTTCTCACCACAACAGGATTTGCAGCGCAACTGCTTGCATTGTTGATTTGGATTATCGATATCGAAGGGAAGATAAAATGGAGCAGATTTTTTCACGCTTTCGGGGTAAACCCTTTATTTATCTATGTATTGTCCGGTGTGTTGGCAAACGTGATCGGAACCCTGCATGTTATGCACAACGGTGCAACAACGAACCTGAAAACATATGTGTATGAGGTGCTTCTTCGATCATGGGCGGGAAATTATTTCGGATCGCTGCTCTACGCACTGGCATTCGTGTCAATATGTTGGCTTTTTGGTTATTTGCTACATAAAAAACATATTTATATAAAAATTTAACATTCATCTTCCGACAAGTATGAAGGAAATTTTAATTGCCGACAGCGGCGCTACAAAAACCGATTGGTGTGTTGCCAAAAATGGCGAAATCGTGCATCGATTCACCGGAAAGGGCATCAGTCCGATATATCAAACCGAGGATGAAATTGCATTGGAAATCGGACAAAATGTTTATCCTGTGCTCAAAGATCGCCCGATAAATGCCGTTTATTTTTACGGATCGGGATGCATTCCCGAAAAGGAAGGTATCGTTCGCCGTGCTATTCATCGATATTTTCCTGAACGAGCTATTGATGTTTACAGTGATTTGATTGCTGCAGCCCACGCATTGTGCGGTCATAATGTCGGAATCGCCTGTATTTTGGGTACTGGCAGCAATTCTTGCGAATGGGATGGCGAACGGATTGTAAATCAGATACCTCCGTTGGGCTTTATACTAGGAGACGAGGGTAGCGGTGCCGTTTTGGGAAAACGATTGGTAAGTGACGCACTGAAAAATAGATTATCACCGGGATTAAAGGAAAAATTACTCGATCGTTACGGCCTCGATCAGGCTACCATCATCGACAAAGTTTACAGACAACCGTTCCCGAGTCGATTTTTGGCAGGATTGTCTCCATTTATTCTCGAACACATTCACGACGAAAGTATTCGAAACATCGTTGACAACTGTTTTTCCGATTTTTTCGAAAGAAATGTCATGCAATACGATTTTCGCAAAAATAGCGTTAATTTTGTAGGCTCTATTGCATTTCACTATGCACCCTATCTGAAAAAAATCGCGGCAAAAAAAGAAGTAACAATAGGAAAAATAATGGCTTCGCCAATGGAAGGGCTGATAAAATATTACGCTTAAAGTATCTTTTCGAATAAAAATCAAGAAATCTGATCAATAAAAAATATGACTTTTATCAAAATTACCGAACAACCGTCGTTGTACGACAATCTGGAAAAGAAATCAATTAGAGAAATTCTGACCGAAATCAATCGCGAAGATCAGAAAGTTGCATTGGCGGTGGAAAAAACCATTCCCGAAATCGAAAAACTGGTAACCGGCATTGTTGCACGCATGAAGCGTGGCGGACGATTGTTCTATATCGGAGCGGGGACGAGTGGCAGACTGGGGGTGCTGGATGCTTCCGAAATTCCTCCAACCTATGGAATGCCGAATACGTATGTTATCGGCCTGATTGCCGGTGGTGATACTGCCTTGCGAAATCCTGTAGAATCGGCTGAGGACGATTTCGAAAAAGGTTGGGAAGAACTGCTTGCTCACAATATCAACGAAAACGATACGATTGTAGGTATTGCTGCTTCGGGAACGACACCTTATGTGATCGGTGCACTTCGGCATGCTCGTGAACATCATATCCTGACAGGCGCCATCTGCTGCAACCCCGATTCGCCGGTTGCTGCCGAAGCCGATATCAAAATTGAGCCAATCGTCGGACCAGAATACGTGACCGGCAGCACACGTATGAAAGCGGGAACCGCACAAAAACTTGTACTTAATATGATCAGCACGACCACAATGATTAAACTCGGTCGCGTGAAAGGTAATAAAATGGTGAATATGCAGTTAACCAACCAAAAACTGATCGATAGAGGCGCACATATGATTGTGGATGAATTGGGATTGTCGTATGATCAGGCTAAAAACCTCCTGTTACTGCACGGATCGGTAAAGAAAGCCATTGACGCTTTTCGTAGCGAACAAGAAAAAATATAAGGATTATGGCTATTATTATTCATACTGATCAACCCAACTTGCTTCTCGACAAGATTTACGATGCCATCGATGCAAAAAAAGCAGACAAATGGGAACGAACTACCGATGGACGGCTTACATACGGAACTCTTCTTTGGAAAAACGAAGCTTTTTTCAAACCCCAAATTTGGGTTGACGAACAGGAATTGCGATTCGGTTTGTTGAAGAGAAAAGATCGGAAACATATTTCGTCCAAATTGTACACTGTTTTTCATTCCAAACTGATTGAAATGTTGCTTTCGCATTTCGACACTTCGTTTAGAGACGTTACCGCAACAGCAGGACGAGCGGATCCCGACAATTTTTAGGAAAAATGCTTGATAGTATTGTTGTGGGTAACCGTTAGGTTTGGGATTATTCGAAAATTTGCTTCGTCAAAACATCATTTTTAAAATGTCATAAAAAACAAACGCTTCAAGTATCTTTCGATCTTGAAGCGTTTTGGAGCGGAAGACGGGACTCGAACCCGCGACCCTAACCTTGGCAAGGTTATGCTCTACCAACTGAGCTACTTCCGCATGCGTTTATTTTTTTTCTTATCGTTCGCTTAAGACTTTTCGTTTGATTTACCTTGCCAAGGTTAGTTTTCATTTTATTACTTGGGGCAAGGTTATGCTCTACCAACTGAGCTACTTCCGCATGCGTTTATTTTTTTTCTTATCGTTCGCTTACGACTTTTCGTTGGATTTACCTTGCCAAGGTTAGTTTTCATTTTATTCCTTGGGGCAAGGTTATGCTCTACCAACTGAGCTACTTCCGCATGCGTTTATTTTTTACGATTTCGGATTGCAAAGATAGTGGTTAGTTTGTTTCTGACAAAGAAATTGAATCAAAATTTCAGTAAACCGACTATTTTTTCGAGATATTGAGCATCGATTTCATCGAAAAAGGCTTGTTGATCACTGTCAACATCCAATACAGCAACTACTTTCCCTTCACAAAAAACAGGTACAACGATTTCGGATTTCGATAACGAGCTGCAGGCAATATGTCCGGGAAAAGCATTTACGTCAGGAACGACAAGTGTCTCGCCATTTTTCCATGCAGTTCCACAAACTCCTTTTCCGAAACTAATTCTGGTACAGGCAATCGGACCTTGAAACGGGCCTAAAACGAGTTGATCACCTTTCACGATGTAAAAACCGATCCAGAAAAAATTGAATGTATCTTTCAATGCAGCGCACAAATTAGCCATATTGGCTATCGTGTCTGTTTCCGAACCTATCAATGAAGCAAGTTGCGAAAATAGTTCTTCGTATTTGCTTCTTTTATCGGTGGTCGATATAGATATAGCTTCACTCATTTTTGATAGAAGTTTGATAGCACTAAAAAATCGCATTATCTCACCCTTTGACCGTGATAATGCGATATAAAACTTATTTTAATAATTATTTACTGCCTGCCTGCTGTTGAGCATCCTGTATCATTTTTGCATTCGGAAGAATGTAAACTTCTACACGACGATTTTGAGCTCTTCCCTCAACAGTGCTATTGTCAGCCACCGGCTGTGTGGATCCGAATCCCTGAGCAATCATTCGTGAGCCACTCACACCTTTGGAAACCAAATAATTATAAACTGCCTCAGCACGACGTTGAGATAATGGATTGTTGATCTGATCGTTTCCGGTACTGTCGGTATGACCATAAATTTTAACGTCTGTATCAGGATTATTCAGCAACGATTGAGCAAATTTGTCAAGTGCATCACGACTTGCAGTATTCAATGTACTGGAATTGGTTGCAAACAAAATTCCGGATTCGAAAGTAACTTTAATGGCTTGACCGTCGTTCACCTTTTCAACTTGTGCACCTTCAATTTTTTCGAGCTCTGCAGCCTGCTTGTCCATTTTGTTGCCGATTATGGCACCGGCAGTTCCACCTAAAACAGTACCTATGCCTGCTCCAATGGCAGCGCCTTTGCCTCCTCCTGCAATTGCTCCGATACCGGCACCTAAAGCAGCTCCGGCTCCGGCTCCAATTCCGCCGCCCTTAACAGTATTACTGGCACCGCAACCCGACAATACCATTGCACCACCTAAAACGGCAATAGCTAAAATCTTAGAAATAACTTTCATAGTCTTTTTTTTGTGATTGAATAAATAGTGTTGTTTATCGTCTAATCAAACAAATTCAGAGAATCGCAATACGCCAACTCACCGGCAACAATTGCTTCTATTTCTTCTTCTTTGAAGTCTCGAACTTTATCCTTTTTCGCGTTTTTAATGACATAATCGAGTAGTTCATCCTCATCAATTTCCACTTCCGTATCGTCGTCTCCGTCCAGAAATCCTTTCTCGTCGTAAAAATCATACATGAGATCTACAACATAGTTGATTTCGTCGTCGGAGAAACT
>JARKPE010000036.1 GCA_029975415.1 Dysgonamonadaceae bacterium
ATTTTTTATTATATTGCCGATGAGCGAGTTGATTTTCGTCAACTCATAAAGGCGCTGGCTGCCGAATTCAAGGTCAAGATCGAAATGAAACAGATTGGTGCGCGACAGGAAGCGGGCCGAATTGGTGGAATCGGGCCATGCGGACGCGAGTTGTGTTGCAGTGCTTGGATGTCCAATTTTGTTTCGGTATCAACTTCTGCAGCTCGTTATCAGGATATTTCCATCAATCCTCAAAAACTGGCCGGACAATGTGGAAAACTCAAGTGTTGTCTAAATTATGAAGTAGACGCCTATGTTGAAGCACAAAAAGGTTTGCCTTCTCGGGAAATTGTGCTTCAAGCACAAGACGGTGATTATTATCATTTCAAAACCGATGTTTTTTCGGGTATGATCACATATTCGTCAGACAGGCATAATGCTTCCAATTTGGTTACGATTCCTAAGGAACGTGTATTTGAGATCATTGCGATGAATAAGAAGGGTCAAAAGCCCTTAAAATTGGAAAGTGATGCTCCGGATACACAATCCAAAGAATCTTCTTTCGCAAATGATCTTCTGGCAGATCAAAGCATTACTCGCTTTGATAGAGAGAATAGTCGGAAGCTAATCAAACGGAAAAAGCGTAAAAAGGGAAATTCTCTTTCTTCAGAGAGTCAGCATGGGTTAGATTCTTCACCCGATGAGAAATAGTTTTTTATTGTTATCGATAATATTTTTAATCGTTCTGTTGGCCGGTTGCGGCCAACAGAACGATATTTTTCAGTATCATCATATTCCAAACGGACGCTGGTCAAGCGATCAAACATTGGTTTTTTCTTTCGATAGTATTTCAGACAAGGAAAATACTCGCCGGGTGAATATTGAGTTGTCCTTTTCCGATTTGTATCCTTATCAAAATCTGTTCCTTACCGTTGGACGTAGTCTCAATGATTCAGTCATACATTTCGATACTCTACAGTTTGCATTGGCTGATCCCAACGGAAAATGGCTCGGAAGCAGTGCCGGAAGGCTTCATCAAATAACTTTGCCTTATTTGGAGAGTGTTCGTTTCGATTCGGGAAAAACTGTTCGTTTTATCATTCGCCACGCAATGAGCGACGATCCACTGAAAGGAGTAGAGAAGGTTGGCATCCGAATCTCCGGCGAATGATAACACTTCCTTGCCATTTCATCCTATGCGTCCACCTGTCTTCAAAATCTGATGTTTGCACCTCCCGATAGCCAAAATCCGGCTTGCGGAATATTTCCTAAATCGATATATTTTTTATCGAAAATATTGTTGGCATCCACAAAAAAATTCATTTTTTTCCATTGATAGGCTATTTTTGCATCGAGAACCGAAAACGGTTCGAAATGTACCGTTTCGGCCGGTTTCAAATCTAAGTATCGCACATAGGAGCCGACACGGTCTTGCCAGCGAAAATTCCATGAAACAGATAAATTCTTCACGATTTCGTGTTGCAAACTTGCTGTGAATTTGTTTCTCAGATAGTTTAAAGCATAATTAGAGATCAGTTCGTCTTTTAGCAAATTTTGATGGATATGCATATATCCGATCGAGAATGTTTGCAAAGGTTGTTTTGAGCCGAGCCATTCGGCCAAATCCAAGTTCACTGACGCTTCGAATCCCGTTTTGTTGAGTTTCGTATGGTTGCGCGATTCCCACAAGGCATCCGGTGATGTTTTCACCCAATCGATCATGTTGCGGCCTTTCATGTAAAATGCGGCCAAATCTGTTCTGAATATTTTTTTTCGGTAATGAAGTCCCACTTCGAATGCTTCGGATCGTTCTGCTTCGAGGTCAGTATTCCCGATGTGGGTTTGAGTGGTGTAATAGAGTTCGGTGAAAGTTGGCATACGAGTGGCTAAGTTCCACGAAGCATAGAGTCGGAGTTCGTTAATCGGCCTGAACGATGCATTGATAGCCGGATAAAACGAGAATTTATCGGGTAGGGAAGTGTTGTGGTTCAGCAGTCCTCCCACCGATAGGGTGTAACGATCAAAAACGAAGTGATGTTCGGTAAAAAAGCTGATATTCGTGCGGTTATCCGAATGAGTATAGTTGCCGATGGTGTCGCTCATGGCTTTTCCCAGCACATTGCTTAAAATACCTTCGTTGCGCATTTCCGCTCCAAAACTTGTAATTCCCAATTTTGAAGCATATTGCATATTGAGATTGGCTCCAAAAACATCGCTACGATGATAGTTATGTCCTTTATACCACGCAGGAGTGTTGGGTGTACCGTCTCTAAAGAGTTGAAATGTGTCATAGTGTCGGCTCCAGTAAATTTGTGGTATTAGCTTCAATTTTCCTGACGATTCTCCTTTCACCGAAAAGAAAATACCTTTCGTATCGTCATACTGATGAGGATATGCTGCCGAATAAAAAGTATTTGCTCCATATTTTTTATCGTTGAATCCGGCCTGAATGTCGATAGCTGCGTCATTAGTTTTGAATTGACTTTGCCAAAGCACGTTGGCAATTTTGTAGTCGCTATTATCTATATATCCGTCGGAGCGTTGATAACCGGCCGAAATAGTGTTCAACCAACGTTGTGATTTTACGGCCAATCGTGCTTCTGCTTCGGCAAGCGCGTGCATACCGGCACCTGCTTCTACGAAAGCGTTGGAGTGCGCATCTTTTTTGGTTACGATATTTATGCCGCCTGCAAAGGCGCTTGCACCATATACGAGCGATGAAGGTCCCTGCACGATTTCGATATGATCGATATCCGAAAGATTGATGGGAATGTCGAAACTGTAGTGTCCGGTTTGTGGATTTGAAAGGTTAACGCCATTGAGCAGAATAGCTACCTGATCGAAAGTACCTCCTCTAAGGGAAATGTCGGCTTGCACACCATGTGGACCTCGTTGCTGAACATCTACGCCGGCAATATGTGTCAGCAAGTCCTGAATACTTCGTACGGGCGCTCGCTCAATATCGATGGAAGTGATCAGAGTTACCTGCTTTGATGCCAGATTGAGTGGCAAATCGGCTTTAGTGGCAGTAACCACAATTTCATCGAGTTCTACTTGACGAAGCGTGTCGGGAGCAGTCTGCAATTCCGTTTTTTCTTTTGGTTTTACTGAGGCTGCGTTGGCGCTTGTCAAAGCACATCCCGATAAAACCCCAATGGTAACAATTTTACCTAAACTGTTGAAAACACTGAATTTTTTTCGTGCAAATCGTTTGAAACGAAATGCATTGCCTGATGATTTGATACTTTTTTTCATAACTTTTTTAATTTAAAAATATTAGTAAACAGATAATGCTGATTATCGGATTGATAGAGATAAAATCCGTGCTAATCTGCAACATTTGTGTTCTATTCAATAACATACCAATGACACTTATTTAACCTATTAATTCCGATTAATTCTTGCTAATTGTCCATATTTTTGTCTTACCCATGTCTCTTTTGCGAACTCTTCCTTTTTCAATTCTTCTAATCAACTTCCTTGTGTTGACAAATACGATAGATAGGTAATGACTTTCACATTTTTCTTATTCTGACTCCTCTGACAAAATGGCATTCGCCTTTTTCGAGAATCAGATGAGCTCTAAATCGGGTAGGAAGAATATTTTCTTCAAGGTTCGGGCGATTTATTTCGTCCCAAACTTCGTTGGCAAATTTCACCAATTCATCCTCGGTGTAATCCACATAACGGTGAAAATAAGACTCCGGATTTTGAAAAGCCGTTTGCTGAAGTTTCTTGAACCGATCGATATACCATTGGCGTAAATCTTTTTCGCTTGCATCCACATATATCGAAAAATCGAAAAAATCAGAAACAAAAACTCTTCGTCGTGGCTTTTTATTTACAGGAACTTGTAATACATTAATGCCTTCAACAATCAGAATATCGGGCTTTTGAATGATTTGCACTTTGTCAGGAATTACATCGTAGTATAGATGTGAATATACGGGCACTTCCAATTCGTCGCGTCCCGATTTTACGTTTGCTAGAAACGATAGAAGACGCTTGGCATCGTAGCTTTCGGGAAAACCTTTTTTGTTGAAAATGCCGCGTCGTTCGAGTTCGTCATTCGAAAATAGAAAACCATCTGTTGTTATCAATTCCACTTTCGGGTTTCCAGGGGTCATCGACAATAATTTTTGAAGCACGCGTGCCGTAGTACTTTTACCTGCAGCAACGCTCCCTGCAATTCCGATAATGTAAGGAATTTTGAGGCTGCTGTCTTTGAAAAACTGGTCACGTTCGTTATGAAGGTTTTTGAAGTGTGTAAGATGAATTTGCAGTAATCGTACCATTGGCATATAAATTTCTTCGATTTCCTCAATCGTCAATGGTTCATTAAGTGCCTGCAATTGTGTGAGGTCGATTCCAGTAACAGGAAACATGGGATGTTCTTCGAGTTTTCTCCATGCTTCACGTGTAAAACTTCGAAATGGCGAATAGGTAACCTCGTAGGTTTTGTTCATTGGTTTGTTGTTTTGAGGCGTAAAGTTACTGAAAAAGGAATTTGGACAAAAAAAACCGATAAGCATTTTTTAGCTCATCGGTTTACTCGAATAGTATAGTTGCGTAATTTTTTCTTACATTAAGTCGATACTTCGTTTGATAAAGTCGCTCAGTGCTTCGCCTTTCAGCATTCCGTTCGAAAGGAGTGCCAAATCGATCATCTGTTTCAATTTTTTATTTTCAGAAGCATACGCTTTCATGTCGTCTTTTTCCTTGTTTTCGACATCGGATATCACTTGTTTGATAAGTGGGTGATTTACATTCAATACCACCTGAAACATGTCGGGCATTTCGCCATAAAAAGCCATTCCCGGCTGCATAGCCGACATTTCTTTCATCCGTCGTGAAAATTCGTTTTGGGTGATTTGCACGGGCTTGTCATTTTCGCTTAAAGCCTTGAAATCGACATCGAATTCGGCTTTTGTAATTGTTGGGAGCAACGATTTTACTGCTTCCGTTATATTTTCTTTTTGCTTGTCGGTCAGCTCTACATTTGCAGCATCTTCCTTTTGAATGAGATGATCAATCGTATCACTATCCACTCTCACGAAGCGGGTTTTTCCGAATTTCTGTTCAATCATACCCATCCAGTGGATGTCGAGCTGTCCATCCATAATCAATACGTCATAGCCTTTGCTTTTAGCTGCATCGATGTGAGCGTACTGATCTTCCTTACTATTGGCATAAAGATAAACCAATGTGCCGTTTTTGTCAGTTTGTGCACTTTCGATGAGGGTTTTATATTCCTCGAGGGTGAAATATTTATCGTCGATATTTTTTACAAGACAGAATTTCACGGCCTTCTCGTAAAATTTGTCCTCAGTCAGCATTCCGTATTGTACGAAAAGTTTCAGGCTATCCCATTTCTGTTCGTATTGCGGCCGATCTTTCTTAAACAATTCTTCAAGTTTATCGGCTACTTTTTTGGTGATATGATTCGATATTTTCTTGACATTGCTATCGCTTTGCAAGTACGAGCGCGATACGTTAAGCGGAATATCGGGAGAATCTATTACGCCGTGAAGTAAGGTCAAAAACTCGGGTACGATGCCTTCAACCGAATCGGTTACGAATACCTGATTGCAATAGAGTTGTATTTTATTTTTTTGCAAGTCGAGGTTACTTTTGATACGCGGGAAGTATAGAATTCCGGTGAGATGAAACGGATAATCTACATTCAGGTGTATCCAGAACAACGGTTCATCCATGCTCATCGGATAAAGTTCGCGATAAAATTTCAGATAATCTTCGTCTTTTAATCCTGCCGGTTTTTGTTTCCATAAAGGATTGGTATTATTGATGACGTTATCCTCATCCGTATCTACATATTTCCCGTCTTTCCATTCTTGTTTTTTTCCGAAAACAATGGGTACGGGCAAAAATTTGCAATATTTGTTGAGCAAATATTCAATTTTTTCTTTTTCGAGAAAATCTTTGTTTTCGGAATCGATATGCATAACAATATCTGTTCCGCGATCGGTTTTGTCTGCTGCCTCAATTTTGTATTCGGGAGTGCCTTCGCTTGTCCATTTTACGGCTGGTTCGCCTTCTTTGTAAGATTTTGTAATAATTTCTACCTTTTTGGAAACCATGAAAGTAGAATAAAATCCCAATCCAAAATGGCCGATGATAGCATTGGCATCCGATTTGTATTTATCGAGAAATTCGTTTGCCGATGATAAGGCAATTTGATTGATATATTGATCCACTTCATCGGCAGTCATACCGACTCCGCGATCGGAAACTGTAATGGTTTTTGCCTTTTTATCCACCGAAACTCGGATGGAAAGATCACCCAATTCGCCTTTAAATTCACCTTTATCTGCCAGCGTTTTGAGCTTTTGAGTAGCATCCACGGCGTTTGAAATCACTTCACGCAAAAATATTTCGTGATCGCTGTAAAGAAATTTTTTGATGATGGGGAAAATATTTTCCGTGGTTACCCCGATTTGGCCTTCTTTTATCATAATCTAAATGTTTTTATGCGTTATTTTGTTTCTACGGTAAGGTTTGCAAATAGTGTGCCATTCCTTTTTCAATTCTTTTCGATTTCGAATTACATCGATGTGCGTATTTATTAAAGGTCAATCGGTTAACTTACTCTGTTAAATTAATGTTTTTATTGAGTGTTTTCCTTCTTAATAATTTAGATTTAATTTAAATTACTATGAAATCCAAAGGTATTCCAATAATTTATATAGTGTTCGTGTATTATAAATAAAATCAATCGTTAATAAAGGGTGTGTTTTACGCTTAATAATACGTGTAAATAATTGAATATTAATTACAAATAGATTGTTAAATTTTAATTAACACTATTTAGACGTTTTAAGGCAATAAATGCTTGTAATATTCGGAAATATATATATATCTTTGTTGAAGATGAAAGAAAAATGAATAGATAGAAATCCATCTTTCTTGATTCAATAACACAAAAAAACATGTCTTATGAAAGCAAATGATTCCTTCGAAAACAAGCTTCTTGGATTACAGGACAATATGCTTAATTTTGCCTTAACTTTAACTGCAAATCGCGAAGAAGCAAAAGATTTGATGCAGGAAACTACACTTCGTGTATTGGACAACAAAGAAAAGTATTACGAAAACGTTAATTTTAAAGGATGGGTTTTTACCATCATGCACAACATTTTCGTGAACAATTATCGAAAAGTAGTGAGGAGCCAAACAATCATCGACAAATCGGAAAATTTATATCATCTCAACTTACCCCAGGATTCAGGATTTGATACTCCTGACGGAGCTTACACTATCAAAGAAATAAACAAAGCTATCAACAGTTTTACGGATGAATATAAGATTCCGTTTTCGATGCACGTTGCAGGCTACAAATACGAAGAGATAGCCCAGCATCTCGGCCTTCCGATCGGAACTGTAAAAAGCCGAATCTTTTTCGCACGCAAACGTTTACAGGAAATTCTGAAAGATTTTCGTTACTACAAAGAAATTTAAACGTAATATTTCACGTAATGACAGAAAGCGTCTATTCGACGCTTTCTTTTTTACTTCTTTTATTCAAAATTTATTTATCAACCTTACCTGTAATCGGCTAATAACGAAAAAAGACATGAGTTTTTATATGTTGTTGACAAAGTTTTTAGTTAAATTCATTTTTTTTGTTCGATTATTTCTTTAGATCAATATCTTTGCGAATAAATCATTTTCACTCTCGTTTTTTTATGGACATAGATTTTTTCAAGCGCACGAGCTATCAAATCTCAAAACTGTATTAGCCCGTAATAACCGAGCACTTTAATTGTATTTAATCTTTTTTATTACTTTTGTATCGGACAAGCTGATCCGATGGTGATATATTATACCGAAGGATTTCTAAGGGGTTATTACTAATTGTAGTTTCCCCTTTT
>JARKPE010000038.1 GCA_029975415.1 Dysgonamonadaceae bacterium
GCTAAGTACACAGACATAAGTTAACCCCCTATGATATGAAATGTCAAACGGGCAAACTTGCAGGAGAAAATCGCTTCCCAACAGGCGCTGCATGGTTGGATGAAATCTTGATGTGTTTGATCTATTTATAGGAGAAAGATATAAAACAAAAGCAATCTTGGGAAAAAAAATGCAGTAAAAATCTTTTAAACAAATACGCTTTTTTTTAAAAATAGTCAACAAAAGCTTATTCATATACACAAGAATTTTCCTCTGCGATTTTTTTTTTGTGGAGTATAGCTCATCATAAATAAGTTAATGAATCAAAAAAACGAGGCATAGAATTGAATAGAACTCAATTCGAACCATACACGGAGCAAATACGACCGAAACATGTCTTGAGTACCTTTGCCGAAAACCAAGCATAGATCGATACATATTTATCACTAATTAAATTATATTTATTTTTTTGACTTTTATATTTGTGGCACGGTTTCCCAACTACATAAAATTCAATTCAAATATTCATCGACCTTTCCCGAGATTAACATGAGCGAGATTTCGTAAAGTTTAGTCCGGTACCGGGCAGTAAGCAATCGTTGTTCGGCCTCGAGCAAACTGTTTTGCGCTTCGCGCAATAAGATACCCGACAAGTCACCAAGCTTGTATCGATCCATCGCAATTTCGTAATTTAGTTGAGCAGTTCGGAGGCTTTCCTCTTCGAGCTGAGTAAGCAGAATATTGTTTTTATAGGCCATCCACATATTGGAGAAGTCGCTTTGTAATGAAAGTTTAAGTCGATCGAACTCGAGTTGACGGTTTTCGATCGTTATACGTGCATTCTTCTGTTCGCGTTTTCGATTGAAACCGTCAAAAATATTGAATCCGAGAGTGAGACCTATATTTGGCCCCCAGTTTCGCTGTTTGTCCCATGCTCCCTTATTGTATTGGTAATCCGAAAAACCATAACCCGCATTCAGTCTCATGTACGGATAATTTCGGCTTTGCAGGGTTTTAAGGTCGAGCGTGCCGAGCAAACGGTTTTTTTCGGAGAGTTGCAACAATGTATTTTTTGCCATCATATCCCGAAACAATTCTTCTTTGGAAAGTGCAGCATTAAAAACAATATCGGTATCGTTCACCGATAAGGGTTGTTCCACATTCTCCATCCCCATCATCTGATTAAGCCTTATTCGCGATGTGTGGAGTAGTTCAAACTGTTGGATGAGTTGCGAACTATCGGTATTGAAATCGACGCGTGCCTGCTGCAAATCTAATCGCGAAAGTGACCCGATTTGATAGCGCGACTCAACGATACGAAGCCGTTCACGGGACAAATCAACCGCATGACGCAAATTGCGCATCCGAATGGCCTGTTGGACATAATTATAGTACTCGGAGGTAAAGTCGGCGATGAAATTTTCGATATCGAATTGAGTATTGAGTTCGCCGATACTTTTCAGCTCTCTTAATCTTTTGTAATTTGTTTGTACCTTAAATCCCTGAAAAATAGTCCAATTGAAATCAACTCCCGCTGTAAGGGTGTTTGTTTTGGAATTTCGCAAAATCACCGTCTCGCTGTCATCAACCGGAAATTGATCGGAATTGCTATTACGAGTCGATAATCCGGCAGAAGCATCCAGAACGGGTAAAAAACCTGCATTGCCCAACGAAAAATTGTTGTCGGAAACTCGCTGCTCATTTCGCGAAATTCTGAGATCGTAATTATTTTCTATCCCAATCTGTAAACATTCTTTCAAATTCATTACAGGTTGTGCTTGGGCAAACAAACACCAAAGCAAACACATTAATCCAGTCCAGACCTGTTTTTTCATCTCAAAATAATTTTCAATCGTTTATTGTTTTGTCATCGGCCGAATTATCGATCAATGCTACCGAAATGTCCGTTTGTTTTTGATTGCGTATTTTTCTATCGGTAGAAAGATACATGTAGATAGCCGGTACAAGAAATAGAGTGAGCAAGGTTGCAATCAACAAACCTCCAACCACAGCAGTCCCCATTGCAATACGACCATTGGCACCTTCGCCCGAGGCAAAAGCCAAAGGTAATGTTCCAAGAATGGTGGAAATACTTGTCATAAGTATAGGACGCAATCGTTGCACGGAAGCTCCCATCACGGCTTCATATTTTGAAAAACCACTTTCCTGACGTTGATTGGCAAATTCGACAATCAGTATTCCATTTTTCGCTACCAGTCCGATCAACATAATAATTCCGATTTGACTATAGATATTCATCGTAACACCAAACATCCACATAAAAAGCATAGCTCCAAAAACAGCTAAAGGAACAGACAACATGATAACCAACGGGTCTTTGAAACTTTCGAATTGCGCAGCCAGAACCATAAATATAAGTAGAATGGCCAATCCGAAAGCAAATAATAAACTCGATGAGCTTTCTCTAAAATTACGCGATTCGCCTTCGAGCGTCGTCCGAAAACTGTCATCCAATACTTCTGCCGCAATCCGATCCATTTCTTCGAGCCCCTGACCAAGCGAATATCCGGGAGCCAAACCGGCTGAAACAGTGGCAGAACTAAAACGATTGTAGCGATACAACTGCGGCGGAGCAACGGTTTCTTGCAGTTTCACCAGATTGTCCATCTGAATCATTTGCCCGTTTTTGTTTTTCAGATAAATTGTTTTCAAATCAACGGGCTTATTGCGCTGCTGACGATTGATTTCGCCCAAAATCTGATATTGTTTTCCATTCATGTAAAAATAGCCCATGCGTTGGCCGCTCAGAGCATACTGAAGAGTTTGACCAATATCGCGTGTGCTCACACCCAAAATAGCAGCCTTATCCCGATCAATCACAATTTGCGTTTCGGGTTTGGTAAATTTTAGGTTGACATCGGCCATCTGAAAATAAGGACTTCTATTTACATTCTCCATAAATTTGGGAAGAAATTCCTGTAATTTTTCCAAATTAGGCGACTGCAAGACATATTGAATAGGCATTCCTCCTCTACGTCCCCCAAAAGTTGATTGTTGCTGGACGAAAGTACGTGCCGCAGTTTCGTTTCGCACGGCTTTCGAAAGCTCGTCTGCTATTTCCATTTGCGTACGTTCACGCTGATCGATATCCGGAAGGATCAATCGCACCATCCCCATGCCGCTTCGAATAATGTTCAAATTCGAAACTCTTTCGGGAACAACAGAATCGGCTATTTCGGAAATTCGTGTGGTATAGTCTCTCGTGAACTCGAATGTTGCTCCCTCGGGGACAGACGTGCGAAGAACAATTTGCGACCGATCTTCCAACGGGGCCATTTCGGCAGGAATGATTCTCCAAAGCACGGCTATAATAAGTGCGGTGAATATTGTAATGGGAAAAATAAGCCATTTGCGCGCCAAAAACCGTTGGAGTATCTTTTGGTAAAACAAGTTGAGCTTGTCAAAATAAGCCTCCGTTTTTTCATGCCACTTTCCTTGCTTTGTCTTTGACTTCAACATCTTGGACGATAACATCGGTACAAACGATAAGGCTACAAAAGATGAAATAATTACCGCTCCGGCTATTACAATGCTAAATTCGCGAAAAAGTCGGCCGGTCATTCCTTCCAAAAAAACAATCGGAAAGAAAATGGCTACGAGTGTGATTGTGGTGGAAATTATTGCAAAAAATATTTCCCTTGAACCTTTTATAGATGCTTTTCGAGGACTCATTCCCTGCTCAACCTTTTTGTAAATATTTTCCGTTACCACAATTGCATCATCCACCACCAATCCTACGGCAAGCACTACAGCAAGCATGGAGAGCACATTAATCGAAAACCCTGCCAGATACATTACAAAAAATATCCCGATAAGCGAAATCGGAATTACCAGCGTAGGAATGAGCGTGATGCGCCAGTCGCGAAGAAATAAAAAAATGACAATGATCACCAGCATAAATGCAATGATCACAGTTGTTTGCACTTCCTTGATTGAGGCTCGAATGAAACGTGTATTATCGAATGCAAAATCGAGTTTTACGTCGCTCGGTAAATCTTTCTTCATCTGCTCTACACGCAAGTAGGCTTCGTCGGCTATACTGATATGATTGGCTCCGGGTTGAGGTATAATGACACAGCTAACCATAGGTACACCATTCCTCCGTAAAATATTCTTACGGTTTTCAGCATCCAATTCGGCATATCCGATATCTTTGAATCGCACGATTCGAAAATTATCCTCCACAATGACCAGATTATTGAAATCTTCGGGTGATTGCAATAATCCCATCGTTCGGATAGACTGCTCGATGTGATCGCCTTCGATGCTTCCTGCCGGAAGTTCTATATTTTCGCGATCGAGAGCATTTTTGACATCTATGGGCGTAACTCCATAGGCGGCCATCTTCACGGGATCGAGCCACAGACGCATCGAATAGCGATTTTCTCCCCAAATCTCCACTGCACTCACGTTCGAAATGGTTTGTAATCGTTCCTTGACCGTGAGATCCGCTATTTCGGACAATTCGAGCAACGACCGTGTGGGACTCTCTATCGTAATCTGCATAATCGGCTCAGAGTCGGCGTCAGCTTTCGACACTGTGGGTGGATCGGCATCTCGCGGCAAATAGCGCTGTGCAACAGACACCTTGTCGCGCACATCGTTAGCCGCAGTCTCCATATCCACACTAAGTTCAAATTCGACGGTGATGCGCGAACGCCCCTGACTACTCTGGCTGGTGAGGGATCGAATTCCGGGAATACCGTTTATGTTTTGTTCAAGTGGTTCTGTTATCTGGTTTTCGATAACTTCCGCATTAGCGCCCGGATAAGATACTGTTACGGTAATGATGGGATTGTCCACGTTGGGATATTCACGAACCGGTAAACTCGTGTAACCTATCACTCCAAAGAGAAGGATCACAAGCACGAAAACCGACGCCAATACAGGTCTGTGGATACTTAATTCTGATAAATTCATACTACTCCGTTTTGTTAGGTACAAATTCTCCAATTTTCACCAATGCGCCGTCCCTAAGCTGCATGACACCGGTTGTCAACAGTGTATCACCAATCGACAATCCGTCGATAACCTGCACAGAGGAAGCCGTACTTAATCCGGTTTTGATATCCACTTCCTTTGCTTTTCCGTTTTTATAGACATAAACAATTTGTCGTCCCATCTCGCGGATAGTAGAGATACTTGGAATGACGATAGCATCATTTTTCTGATCCAGTTGTATGATGACGTTTGCCGATTGTCCGGGTTTGATCTTCCCTCCAGGATTTTGGAAAAGAGCCCGTGCAAAAACGGTCAATGTTTGCACGTCGAGCCGCGATTCGATAGCATACACAGTCGCATGATAGGTAGCCAAATCATTATCTACCGTAAAGACCAGATTTGTTCCCGGTTTTATACTGTTTACCATATTTTCATTCACCGAGAATTCGATTTTCAACGGAGAAATTTTAGTCAGTTTGGCAACAACAACTGTTGGAGATGCATAAGCGCCTTCACTAACCAGTCGGAGACCAATATCACCATCGAAAGGCGCTCTTAATTCGGTTTGCGCGATGCGTGCTTTTATTAACTCGATGTCAGCCTTCAATGTTTCGAGTTGGGTAAGAACCGACTGATAAGTTTCCTGACTCACGGCATCTTTCTCGAGCAACATTTGTTGACGATATACACGATCCTGTGCCAGAGGTAATTGCGCTTCGAGTTTTTTCAATTCCGCCTGAAGAGGAGCATCATTAACTTTAGCCAGCAGTTCTCCTTTTTTGACGTAAGTTCCTTCCTGAAAATAAATTTTTGTGATTTTACCTGATGTTTCAAACGTCAAATCTACCTCTTCATCAGGAAGCATGACACCCTTCATGCGAAACATATCGTTCAGTGTCTGTGGTTGGAGAATAGTGGCTGTAACAACCAAAGGTTGTCGACCTCCACTCATTCCGATCTCACGAGGTGATACATTTTTTTTATCGGCTTTTACTTTCTTTTTGATAGTAGGCAACAGAGCCATTATCAAAATCAATAAACCGATGGAAATAAAAATAATTATTCGGGTTTTCTGACTCATGATGTAGATACAAATTTCTTCAAATTTAGCTAATCCAGCTGACTTTAAAGAATAGACAATTTACACTTTTAGTTTTTTTTGTCTCAAAAATAGACGTATGGTAATATTTAATCGACGAAACTGCTTAAAAACAGAAAAAATATAACTAATTTTGACAATTATTCAATTCAATCTTTTTTTCATCTGATAATACCAAAATTATGAATTATTTTAAATCGTTATTTGTTGTTTTTCTGTTATTTATGTTCGTATCTTCAAATTTGATGTCGCAAGATTGGGCTAATCTTGCCCGCTATCGCGACGAGAACACCAAATTGGGACTGCCACGTACGTGCGACACACGTGTGGTTTTCATGGGAAACTCCATTACTCAGGGATGGATCGAGCAGGTACCCGAATTTTTTTCCAACGGGATGTACATCAATCGTGGAATTAGCGGTCAGACTACACCTCAAATGCTGGTAAGATTTCGTCAAGACGTCATTCACCTGTATCCCAAAGTTGTGGTGATTCTGGCAGGGATAAACGATATTGCAGGAAATACGGGTCCTTCAACCATCGAAATGATCGAAGACAATCTTTATTCGATGACCGAGCTTGCACAGGCACACGGCATCCAAGTTGTGTTATGTTCGGTTTTGCCTGCTTTGGATTTTCCATGGCGACCAGGCATGGAACCTGCTCCAAAAGTTGTGGAACTCAACAAACGCATCAAAGAGTATGCTCGCACACATGGGGTGGTATATTGCGACTATTTTTCGTCAATGGCTAATGAAAATAACGGATTACCGAAAAAATTATCCGAAGACGGCGTACATCCTAACAAGGCCGGTTATGCCATTATGGCTCCGATCGTCGAGAGAGCTATTGCTCAGGCTCTGCTCATGTGGAAAGAATGGAAATAAGGGAAATCGAAGGGCGAAAGATAAAAGTGTGAAAGATAAATAAGTCGGTCGTAACCGGCTTATTTTTTTATTTTATGCGGTTTACATACGTGTTTCTCTTTTTTCACAGTAGCACCGCATTTTTTACATTCAAATTTTGGATCGTTATGATCGATCACGTCACTATCTTTGCAGGCAGTTTTGCTCATTGCTTACGAAAACATTTTATCGAAAAAAAGAACTATGCCTTATTTTGATTTCAGAAGAAAATCGGAGCCAAACACGATTAACACAAGACTCGAAACAAACAAAATAAGACCAATAACACTTCGGACTGTTTTTAGATATACAAGAAACAGTCCGAAATGAATATCATTATAGATTTATATCTTCAGGGAAAACGATAAACGACACTATTTATATTCATTCCTGCTCCTACCGAAGCCAATACCATCGTATCTCCTTTTTCAAGATTATGCGGATGCATTTTCCCCTTCATCACCATATCTAGAAGTGTAGGAACAGTAGCAACCGATGAGTTGCCAAGCCACGAAATCGTCATGGGCATCACATCTTCGGGTACTTCGTCCAGATCGTAAAGTTTGAAAAGACGTTTGATAATGGCATCGTCCATCTTTCCGTTAGCTTGATGGATAAGCACCTTTTTCACGTCTTTGATATGCAGATTGAGTTTGTCAAGACCATTCTTAATCGTTTTGGGAACGTTTTCGAGCGCATACTGATACAAACGTCGGCCATTCATCTTCAGATAAAGTTCTTTTTTCTTGGCCAATTCGGGATTGTATGAATACCCCATATGCAACATGTTGGCGTAATCCAAAGCATCGCTTCGCGAATTATGACCGATCACGCCGATAGGTTCGTCACTTTCACGAGCTTCGATAATTGCAGCTCCTGCACCATCGGCATAAATCATGCTGTCGCGATCGTGCGGATCGGAAATGCGCGAAAGAATATCGGCGCCTATGACCAATATTTTTTTGGCATCACCCGAACGAATGTAATAATCGGCTTGAATAACCGCCTGCACCCATCCCGGGCAGCCAAACAACAAATCGTAAGCTACGGTATAAGGATTGGCAATACCCAATTTCTGTTTGGCACGAGCGGCCAATGTCGGCAAAATGTCGATGCGATTGTTGTCCACTTTTGTTTCGCCAAAATTGTGGGCAAATATAATATAATCGAGTTCTTCCTTGTCGATGCCTGCAGTTTCGATAGCTCTTTCGGCAGCAACTTTAGCCATATCCGAAGTATTTTCGTCCGGTTCAGCATATCGCCTTTCGGCGATGGTGGTTATTTCGAGAAATTTTTGGACGATTTCCTCGTTGGGCGTAGGAATTTTTTCGCCGGTGGAATCATAAAACTCATTCGACAGAAAATCACTGTTTTTTTGCCTTTTGGCGGGAATATAGCTTCCCGTACCGGTTATCACACTATATATTCTACTCATAACGATTTTAATTATCATTTAACCTAAATCACTACAAAGGTAAAAATTAAATTGCAATGAAATGATTTGACGTATCTTATTTTGCGTTTTTATTCCGCAATCTATCATTCACAAATATATAAGGTTGCCACATGTGCTCTTAAAACTACCGTTTTGTTTACAATCTTTTTTTAGAACGCGTTCATAGGTGAAATTGTTTTGTGTCAATTTGGAAGAAATCAAGAAATACAAATGGGAATTGAGAATTTAAAAAGAAATAGAGAAGTTAGAAGTAAAGAAGTTAGAAATAGAGAAATGCGAACTACAAGTTGCTAATTTCAAATGAATCGAAATAGCTATCAGCTACCGGTTTTTTGAAAAAATTGAAACCATTAAGACATTAAGGAAATGAAGGTACTTCACTTTTACCTATTTATCCGTATCCTTGCACGTTCGCAATTGTGATGTTTTATTAATAAAATTGGACAAATTTCTTTTGCGAGTTTTTCAAACATTAATATCTGTATTACAACATATTATTTGTATGTTTCTGAAGTAAAAATACATTGATTTGGCAACAAAATTGTCTCGTCTATATTCCTGAAGGATACTTTTTCAGGCGAAATTGCCTTTTCTTTTAACATTCTATCTATAGGCATTTTTTTGGCTAAAACATGTAATCTACAGATCAAAATGGATGAATCCATTAAAACGATTTTATGAACCTCTAAATGGGGCTGTCTCAAAAGTAGGGACAGCTTCATTTTTTATTTGGAAAATATCATAAAAACAAGGGAAAAAACAGGATAAAAGATTTGTGTAATTGCATATTATTTAGTATCTTTATAGCTGTCAATCAATAACATGAATTATGTCGAGAGCAGTATTTAAATCGAACGAACAAGGACAAGTTGTTTTGTTTCCTGCCGGTTTGGATGAAAAGGTACCGCAAGATTCTCCGGCTCGCCTTGTCAATCAAATAGTCGATAACCCGGATATAGCAGAAATCATTAACACCTACAAGGGAGGGGGAACCAGTGCCTATCATCCGCGAATGATGCTGAAAGTAGTTTTGTACAGTTATTTGAACAATATTTATTCGAGTCGAAAAATTGAGCAGGCACTTGCAGACCGGATTAGTTTCATGTGGCTTTCGGGTGGTCAACAGCC
>JARKPE010000063.1 GCA_029975415.1 Dysgonamonadaceae bacterium
AATATCGAATCGCTCGCTATGATTCCGTTAGACTCTCTGTTTTGCGAAACCGACGAAGATGAAATGGATATACGCGACATTTATATCCAGGCTGCTCTGGCATTGAATATGGATCTTGAAGATTTTGCCGACCGGATAGCACAAAACGTTCATCGTATCTTTCCAACACTGCAACCACCCAAACCATTTGATCCCGAGGAAATGAAGGAAGTACAGGAAGAATAAAAAACAAATTGCATTGTTTTTATAACTAAAATAAAAAAGGCTCATGCTGTAACTACGCATGAGTCTTTATTTTCTGCCGAAATCGGCCGGAATTTCTCCCCAAATCTCGGTTTGCCATTTCAAAATCGGATTGGAGTAGGTGTTTTCGTTCAACCATTTTTCAGCACGAGCAATCAATTCGAAAATGATTTGGTTTCGGGATGTTTCTTTGAGTTTGGTGTTGCATTTTTTGCGCTCGACCCATTTTATGGCATTCACACTGTCGGAATAAATCGGCAAATTGCTTTTCTTTTGGGCGAGAAGCGCAAGCGCATGAACAATCCCCAGAAACTCTCCGATATTGTTGGTACCGTCTTCGAATGGGCCTACGTGAAATATTTCGGTGCCGTCGGCCACATAAACTCCACGATATTCCATTCGCCCGGGGTTACCGCTGCAGGCTGCATCGACGGCTATGCTTTCCGCAATGATCTCGGCCGAAGAGGGTAGGGTAGTAGAACGAGTTTTTTGTTTAACGCCAATATGTTTCCATGGATTATCGGCGAAAGCCTTTTGTGCTTCAATTTCGGACTCGAAGGACTTGTACTTTGCATTTTCGAATCCGGATACCTGTGCCTTACATGCTTCCCACGATGTGTATATACCGGGCTCCCCCCCCTGCCACACGACATAATATTTTTGCTTTTTCATTGTTCGTGTGCAGGCTGAAAAGTATCCTGATAAGAATATGGAATTTGCTGAATCGGTTGAGGTTCCTGAATGTCGATGATGCTGTCGACAATGTATTTCGTATATCCTCTCCATGGAAGGGGCGCAAAATATTCTTTATAATGGAGCTGAACGTTTTTTCCGCCGGCGAGCATGAGTTTTTCGGCAATTGCTTTATCTATTACAGAAAATTCGAACTGATTCGATTGCAAACCGCTCGATTTTTCGGCACGAAAACCGGACTGAATGAGTTTCCCTTCGTAGGTTTTGAAAATTACACCTTTATGAACGAGATAATTGAGCTCACCCGACTTCACGCCGGTGCCGAAGACGTAATAAAAACGTACGTAAACAAAGATTCCCAGTGCCAGAATTATGATAAAAGTCGCCCGGCCAAGAAATTTTTTCTTTCTGTTGCTTCGGGATTTCAGTTCGTCCATAACAATCAAGTATTAATATTTAGAACGTAAAGTTAGGAGTATTTTTGCTTTTTAAGTATTTATCAAACTGAAAATCTTACATAAATAATTCCTTTTGGCTATCTTTGTGAAACAATAGTTACAAATCAATTACTTATTTATTATTTAAGATAACACTCATTATGAAAAAGTTAACTTTATTCAGTGCGCTTTTGTTATGCTCTGTTGTGCTGATGGCTCAGCAAAAAACCGAAGTTTACACATTTACTGTCGTAAAAGAAAATCCGATTACTTCCGTCAAAAATCAATACAGCACGGGAACTTGCTGGTGCTTTTCGGGACTTGGGTTTCTGGAATCGGAACTTATCAGGCAGGGAAAAGGAACCTACGACTTGTCCGAAATGTACACTGTTCGGAAAAATTATGAGGATAAGGCTAAAAAATATACCCGGTTGCATGGTAACCTCAATTTTGGCCCCGGCGGATCGTTTGCCGATGTGGTCGAGTCGATAGACGACTATGGATTGGTGCCCAATTCGGTATATACCGGTTTGAATTATGGATCGGATACGCACAACCACAACGAAATGGATAAAGTTTTGAGTGCATATATAAAAGGCATCGCCGAAAGCAATTCGTTGACCACTGCATGGTTCAACGGATTTAGCGGGATTCTCGATGCCTATCTCGGAAAAACGCCCGACACATTTACGTATGAGGGCAAACAATACACTCCGCAAAGTTTCGCCAAAATGTTGGGTTTGAATCAAAACGATTACGTTTCGATTACCTCGTTCACTCATCATCCCTTTTATACGAAATTCGCCATCGAAGTGCCCGACAACTGGCGCTGGGCAAATTCGTACAATCTTCCGTTGGACGAACTGATCGAAACTATCGACAACGCCATTAACAACGGCTACACGGTCGCTTGGGCTTCCGATGTGAGCGAAGCAGGATTCTCCCGCGAAGGAATTGCTATTGTGCCAGATGAAAATGCTCCAGAAAATATAGGCAGCGATCAAGCCAAATGGTTGGGGCTTTCGCCGCGCGAAAAGAGCAATGCGCTTCGCGACAAAATCGGAAAGGAAATGCTGAAGGAGAAAACCATTACTCAGGAGATGCGACAGGAGGCTTTCGATAATTTTCAGACGACCGACGATCACGGAATGCAAATTTACGGCATCGCCAAAGATCAAAACGGCAACAAATACTATATGGTGAAAAATTCGTGGGGAGAAACCGGTCCTTATAAGGGAATCTGGTATGTTTCCGAACCTTTTGTACGTTACAAAACGTTGAGTGCCGTTGTCAACAAAAAAGCACTTCCGGCTTCTGTTTCCAAAAAACTGGGTCTGTAATCGGCAACAAACAGCATGGATATATCAGCTTTATACGATATCTACATCCAACATCCGATTGTCACCACCGACTCACGCAACTGCCCTTCGGACTCGATATTTTTTGCACTCAAAGGCGACAAATTCAATGGCAATCGTTTTGCTTTGAATGCCTTGCAGCAAGGTTGCGCTTACGCCGTAGTGGACGAGTTTGACGAGGCTTTCGAAGGAAACGACCACATCATAGTGGTGGACAATGTCCTCGAATCCTTACAAAAACTCGCCAACTATCATCGGCGCAAACTCAAAATTCCCATCATCGGCATCACCGGCACCAATGGTAAAACCACTACCAAGGAATTGGTTTCGGCCATTCTTTCGAAAGAGTTTAAGGTGGCTTTTACGCAGGGAAATTTCAATAATCACATCGGCGTGCCGCTCACGCTTTTGTCGATGACGCGCGAACACGAGATAGGCGTGGTGGAAATGGGGGCAAGCCATCCCGGCGAAATTGCGCAACTGTGTGCCATAGCCGAACCCAATTTCGGATTGATAACCAATATCGGCAAAGCACATATCGAAGGATTCGGATCATTTGAAAACGTAAAAAAAACCAAAGGTGAACTCTACGATTTCATCCGCGAGCACGACGGAAAGGTCTTCGTGAATGCCGACAACGAAATGTTGCTCGAAATGTCCGAAGGGATGGATCGCCTTCTTTACGGGCGCAACAATCCAAATTTGTTTGCTTCTGGCACGCTTTCGTCCGAAACGCCCTTTCTCGAATTCGACTGGAACTTTTTCGAACATCCCTATCACGTAAAAACGCATTTGGTGGGTGAATACAATCTCGATAATGCGCTGGCCGGTGCGGCCATCGGCAAATATTTCGGCATCAATGCCGACAGCATCAGTGATGCCCTCGAAACGTATCAGCCGAAAAACAACCGTTCGCAATTCGAGCGTACGCAGCATAACGATTTAATCATCGATGCCTATAATGCCAATCCTACCAGCATGATGGCCGCAATGGATTTTTTTGTGAAAATCCCTTCGTCGTTGCCCAAAGCTGTCATTATTGGCGAAATGAGCGAGTTGGGCAACATCAGTCTGGAGGAACATCAAAAGCTGGCGAATTTTATTGCTTCGCAACAGTTCGAAAAAGTTTATCTGGTGGGTAACACCTTCAAAACGTTGGCCGAAAGCGACGAATCGCTAAGCCGGTGGATGAATGGAAACTGTTTTTCGTCCGTCGCCGAATTGTGTGATGAGCTGCAAAAAAATCCGCTCAAGGGATATTACATTTTGCTCAAAGGCTCCCATTCGGTCCATCTCGAACAAGCCGTACCTTTTTTATAGCCATTTAGTCCGCAACAATATATCCATGAAGTTGATTCCCAATTTGGTGAAAAGTGAATTTTCCGCCTTTTAGGCGTGTGGAATGTTGAGTTTTGCATTTACATAAGTTTATGATTATCGAATGAAACCATTTATCATTCTCGAAAATGCTGTCCCGGTAATTTTCTCTTCCCCTTTCCCTGTCCCACTCAATTGGCAGATGAACGAAGGGGAAGTATGGACGGTGTTGGGACCAAATGGAAGTGGCAAAAGTTATTTTGCCCGAGTGATTGGAGGAGAATATAATTTGCAGCAGGGAACGCTCTCTTTCCCTTTTATGGACGAAATAAGCAAATTATCGGGTTCAACAACGAGAAGGCCTCAATCGCTGATTAAAACCATTGCTTTTAATTCTGTTTTCTCTATTGCCGATTTCGAAGGGAGTTATTATCAGCAGCGATTCAATAGTTCAGAGAACGAAATGTCTCCATGCGTTTCGGATATTTTCTCGGACAGCGATTTTCAACAGTTTCGACAAATGTCGTCGTTGCTTGAGATGAAACATATTCGCGATCGCAGATTGATGCAACTGTCAAGTGGTGAGCTTCGCAAATTGCTGATCGCAAAATCGTTGCTCGAACATCCGCGAATGCTGATTCTCGATCATCCATTCATGGGCCTCGACGAAGCGTCACGTCATCAGCTCAACGATTTTCTGCACGATCTTGTTCAAAAAGGCCTCCAACTCTTTTTCCTCGTTCCTTCGGAAAGCGAAATACCTTCTTGCACCACTCACTTATTAAAAATGAATGAAGGTCGCATCGAATATTCCGGCGCTATTAATCAGTCGAGTGGTGAAGTGCCTTCGCCATCAATCGGAAATATGAATGTGGATTGGAGCAGTTTCCCTGATTCATCATCCACTTTCGGCGACGAAATGGTTCGCATGGAGAATGTTGATATATCCTATGGTTCATATTTAATTAATCGAGATATTAACTGGACGATTCGTCGAGGCGAAAAATGGGCTTTGTTGGGACCCAACGGATCGGGAAAATCCACTTTGTTGAGTTATATTTTTGCAGATCATCCACAGGCCTACAGCAAGAAATTATTTCTTTTCGGACGCAAAC
>JARKPE010000041.1 GCA_029975415.1 Dysgonamonadaceae bacterium
CCCTGAAATATTGGGCATCAGTTTCGATTTCAACGGATCCAGGTAGTCCATCGTCGATGTTTGTCTGCGTTGTGCAACCACATCTAAATCCTGAATTTGCGTGCTGGTCGGACGTAATTCTACTGAAATTTGCATCACGGCCTGTTTGGGATAGAGTGTGTGCCGGATGGTTTCATATCCGAGCAACGAAAAAACGATGGTTACAGAATCTTTAATCGTGGTTGATAGCTCGTAATAGCCGTTTTGATTGGTGGTGGTTCCTACCGTTGTTTTGTCGAGATATACATTGGCTAATTCAATTCCGCGGTTGTTGTTATCAATTACATACCCGAAAACCCTGAGTTTCGACTGGGCAAGAAGGGGAGAGATCAATATTGTTAGTAATAAATAAGTTAATATCTTTCTGGGCATGGATTGATAATTACATTTAGCGAATAGCGAATAGCTAACAGCGAATAATGAATAATGATAAAATGCGTGCAAATTTAACAAAAAATCCTGAAGTGGACTGACTTCGGATTTTCGTAAGGAAAACGAAGATTTGACAGAATTATTATTTAAAAGAAGAATAAACTTACCCCGATGATGCTGACGATGGCGCCAATGACATGGTGAGGTGCAATTTTTTCCTTGAACATAATAGCAGAAGGTACAATGATGAACACTGGAACCAATGCCATGAAAGTGGAAGCGATACCGGTTTTGGTATGTTGAATAGCGAACAGTGAGAGTGTTATTCCTAAGAAAGGCCCGAAAAAAGAACCGATTGAAACAGCCCGGATACCACTTCTGTCTTTAAAAGCCTCTTTCACTTTCGGCCATCTTCTGAGTGCTGTGATCATAATGATGAAACAAATTAAACCGAATAGAATTCTGATTTGGGTGGCCGAAATGGGATCATAGTCGCCAATACCTTTTTTACTGAGAATAAGTCCGATTGCCTGTCCCATTGCCCCGCCAAAAGCAAGCAACAAACCTTTTGCCGGTACCCGGATTTTTAAACGCCGGTCGGCAATGGCAATTACAATACCCGATAAGCTGACGAGGATGGCTATGATGCTTTTCAGCGAAAGAATCTCATCCAGAAAGAACCAACCGATGGTAGCCGTAATCACCGGAACCGAGCTCATGACAAGCGTAGCTGTACGAGAACCAATGATGAGATAAGACTTGAATAAGAATAAATCACCGAGGAAAAGTCCGACTACCCCCGATAATCCCAGCCAAAACCACTGGTAGCCGGTTGCATCAGTCGGGAAAAAAGTTTGTTTGGTAATCAGCAAGGTAATACCCAGTAATACGAACGCCCATACGAGCCGGATGATATTCACCGACAGAGAACCGATCTTACGGCCGGCCTTTTCAAAAAATAAGGCGCTGAGTGTCCAGCATATAGCCACGACGAGGGCGGCGATTTCTCCGAAGAACATTTTTTTAGCGAATAACGAATAGCGAATAGTGAATAACGGGTGCAAATGTATAAATAAATACGGTTTTTATACAACTTTGATGCAAAGAAATATTTAAATGTCTTATCTTTGCAAATCTTAATTTACAGTAATAATAGATTCCTCGCTATTAACTATTCGTTATTAGCTATTCGCTTAAAAAAA
>JARKPE010000113.1 GCA_029975415.1 Dysgonamonadaceae bacterium
CACAAGTGTCCACTAAAAATTGGACACGGTTAAAAGTTGAATAAATTTAGTTCACTCGAACCATAGAGATCTTTGGCATCATTGATATTCTTTTTGTCGAACAAGTCCCGCAAATGGGTCTTGTCGGTAAGCGAGATTCCAAGAATTTGAAGGACTTCGTAGATGCTGCGTTCCAATTTCATGCCGTGTTGAACTATTGCTACAAGGCAATAAGTAATTATTGCACAATAGATTTGGACACGCACGGCATTCTCTGATGTACCCCAGAACTTCTTGATTCGGAGATGTTGCTTCACCCATTTGAAGAATAGTTCCACACTCCACCGATTGCGGTAAAGTTCCGAAATCAGAGAGGCCGTGGCTGTCAGGTTATTGGTAAGAAAGATGTATTTGCTACCATCCTCAGGATCGATGCAAATCACCTTTCGCAGTTCCTCCGGATAAACCTTGGTGCTTTTATACACGGTGAAAGTGCCGACTATGTCGGAAACGATGCCTCGCGCAAGTCGCCTTTTCCAAGTTTTCGGCTTCATCTGGACGTTGTTTTTGGCTCTCAGAACGAAGAATCCTTTAGTGCGGTGAATAGTGTACAGGTTGCCGTAATCGTTGTAGCCGCGATCGAAAATATAATGGGCCCCTGGCTCGTATGGTATCTCAAGCATAGCCTTGGAATCGTGTACGTTTGCCGGAGTAATGTGCACGAAAGCAGGAACTTGAGCCTCTATATCGTAAAGCGTGTGCATCTTGATGCCGCCTTTATGCTTACGGAATTCAGCCCATTCGAACACCGACAGACACAGGTCAATCGTAGTCGAATCGAACGCATAGACATGCCCTTCAAGCTCGAAGATTTTGTCAATCCGCCGCTTCCTTGCCTCGTTGATCATGAACTTGGCATAGTCCTCGAATATACGATAGTCGCGCTGCTCATTAGCCTTGCTAAGATTGCTTCGGGTCACCGACTTTCCCATTCCAAGATGGTAAAGTTTGCCGCTATGCGCCTCGGTCGCTACAATTAGATCGCGGAGGCTTTCGCGGTTGGTCAGTTGCCCGAACATCATCGTAAGTAGCTGATTCCAACAGGTAAAGCTCTTGACGTATCTATCACCTTCATACTTGCGTACAAGGTAATTGAAGTGATTCCTATCCATGAACTGGACTAATTGGGAGAAAACGAATGGGTCTTTATGCATAACGGTCTGATTCTGACCGCAAAGATAAATTCAAATCCGTTGACTCGAAAATCGGATACAATAAATTGAATATCAACAATTTCAAAGAACTATTATGATTTTTTAGTGGACACTAATGACTTCAACGATAACTCTTTTATCAAACCCAATTGAGAATTTAAAATCGACATTACCATTCCCTGTGTCCATTTCGGGGTTAATACCATAAAGTACAGCACCGTTTCTTACGAAAAAGTTATCATTAAAACCTGAAATGATTGATTATTCCCTGCTCAATACCGGCCTTAGATACGTCCCCATTATCAAAAATCAGGGAACGAGGAAAACCTGAAAAAACGCCTTCCGAACCATTGGAGAAAAGAGGCGTACAACAAAATCTAATAATGATCTAATAAAA
Organism: Dysgonamonadaceae bacterium; assembly: GCA_029975415.1. Classification (GTDB taxonomy): domain Bacteria; phylum Bacteroidota; class Bacteroidia; order Bacteroidales; family Dysgonomonadaceae; genus Seramator. The sequence continues at coordinate 1,591 of JARKPE010000113.1, forward strand.
GTCCAAAGAATCGATCCTGAAGATAAATGAAAATGATGCAGCATTTTTAGAAATTGTTTCCGAAAACACTGCACTGTTATCGTTAAGAACTGTAAGTATTCGATCTGTCGTACCCACTATTGTCCTATTTTTGATAAGATTATCGCTCTCGACTTATTTATCCATAAAGTACT
>JARKPE010000127.1 GCA_029975415.1 Dysgonamonadaceae bacterium
CTCACTTCTTTATTTCTCATTTCTCATTTCTCATTTCTCTTCCCACTCTGAAACAGAGTTACTGAAAAGTTCCCGCAGATTTTCGCAGATAATTTCGTGAAGATTGGCGGTAAATTCTCAATTCTGAGCTCCTATTTCTAACTTCCGACTTCTGATTTCTCATTTCTTGACTAAAAGCTCACACTTTCCACTTTCTACCCCCCCAATCTCCAACCTCTAACCTCCATTTTCCACTTCTCATTTCTTATTTCTCATTTCTTCGCTCACGAATTCCATCAAAGCTTGTTCTTTGCGAAGTGTTTCTTTTTCGATATGGTCGCATTTTTCGGAAAGCACTTTCACAAAACTTTCATCTTTGATGGAAGCAAGATTAATTCGAACGTTGAGCAAAGCTCCCAACACCGCAGTTCGGCAAGTCATCATGGCTACACACCCATCGGTTATGGCATTTTTATTGCCATTTCGAGTGGTTTCACCGATCAAATCAAGCAACTCGAATGCTCGCTCTGCGACTTCCATCGGAACCAATGCCGCCACTTTTGTGGCCTCTTGAATTTTTTCGCTGCGAAGCATCTTTTGTTCGTCGGTGTCTTTTGGCAACTTGAAAACTTGAAAAACAATATTGTAGGCTTCAGAATCGCGATCGATATCGTTCAAAAACTCTGTTCGAAGAGCCGCCGCTTTTGTGGCATTGCGTTGCATTGTTTCTTCTACGGCTAAGTAGTTTTTCTTCCCGATAGTAATATTTGCAAGCATTTCGGTCAATGCTGCGGCTATGGCACCATGAAGTGCCGATATGCTTCCTCCACCCGGAACAGGTTCGTTATTGGCGGTTTTTTCGAGAAATTGTTTAAGGGTTAAGTCTTGTAAATTCATAATGTTATTGGTTTATAAGTGAAAAGTGAAAAGTTATTATTTATCGAGATTCTTCTTTGCGGTTTTTACTGTTGAAACGAGTAGAGAGATTAGTTCAAGACAATCATTTTTCAGAGAATTAAATGATTTATCGTCAATATATGTTGTGTCATAAAGTAGAGACAACCAATAAGTCGTTTCATTAGATTCTTTAAATGCAATACTCATTTTATTTATGAAGTCAGCCTTGCTTTGGCCAAACTCGGCTTCACGAATCAAAGCACCAATTGCCGTTCCACTTTTCATGACTTGACGACTTAAAACATATTCATTCCTGTTTTCCTGTAGGTATTGCGTAAGTTTCACAATTCTTATTGCAAATTCATAACTCTTGGTCTTTAAAATAGAATCCCTCATATTTTTCGTTTTTCGTTTTTCGTTTTTAGTTTTTCACTTTTCACTTTTCACTTTTATTTCCCCTCGTTTGATGACGGTATCCACGATATTCATACCTACATGATAAGGTAAAAATTTATAAGAAGAAAATTGCAACAGAATCAGATCGCCTTGTTTTCCCACATCGATGCTTCCGATCCTATCGGCACGATCGATAGCAGCAGCACCGTTGATGGTCAAGGCTGTGACGGCCTCTTCCGGTGAAAGTTGCATATAGATACACGCAAGTGCGAAAAGAAGCGGAACGGAGGCTGAGAAAGAACTTCCCGGATTGAAATCGGTAGCCAAAGCCACGATACATCCGGCGTCAATCATCTTGCGGGCGCGGGCATAAGGTTCACGAAGCGAAAACGCAGTCAGTGGAAGCAAAGTAGCAACAACGCCGGCGTCTGCCAACGCACGAATTCCTTCATCCGATGCTTTCAAAAGATGATCGGCCGAAAGGCAATGAAGCTCGGCTGCCAATTCGGCACCGGCCGTCGAAGCCATTTCGTCGGCATGTATTTTCAATCGAAATCCCGTTTCTTTGGCAGCGTTCAGATATCGTCGCGATTGTTCGGCCGTAAAAACATTTTTTTCGCAGAAAATATCCACACATTCGGCCAATTTTTCTTTGGCAACATGCGGCAACATTTCTCGAATTTGGAAATCGATGAAATCGTCTTCTCTGTTTCTCCATTCGGGAGGGACGGCGTGCGCACCAAGATAAGTGGCGACAATATCCATCGGATGAGTTTGCTGCAAACGACGCATCACGCGAAGTTGTTTAAGTTCCGTTTCTCTGTCGAGCCCATATCCGCTTTTCCCCTCCACTGTGGTGATTCCAAGTTTCATCATGGCATCGAGTCTTTGCATTCCCAAATCGAAGAGGTCTTCTTCCGAAGCGGCGCGAGTCGCTTTTGTCGTATTGATGATGCCTCCGCCTCGCTGCATGATTTCCATGTAACTGTCGCCGCGCATTCGCCACGAAAATTCTTCTTCGCGATAGCCGCCGAATACGAAGTGTGTATGTGAATCCACGAAACCGGGCAATAATGCTTTGCGTTCGGCATGAATGACTTGATATTCGCTTTCATCAACAGGAATAGGTTCGTGTTGTCTCAAAACGTGCGTAATTATTCCATCGGTAACAATGACGGTAGCGTTTTCGATGATATGCAAGTCTGACATTTCATCGCCCCGTTTTCCGGCAAATCCACTGCAAGTTACCACCTGCGATGCGTTTTTTATGATAAGGTTGTTCATTCAATCAATTTTCGGATTTGATGTTGGATAGCTCCACTTTCTTTTTCCACTCTATCCACCCCAAAATGGCCAAAACAAGAAAAACCGTGTATTGGATACCGGTAAAGTAAAGTCCTTGCGAAATGAAAATCGGTATGGAAACCAGGTCACCGATAATCCAAAACACCCAGTTTTCGGCTTTCTTTACAGCCATCAAAATGGTTGCTACAAGAAAAAAGGAAGTGTTGAACGAATCGATATATGGAAGATAGGAGTGCAGATAATCGGGATCGGTTTTGTTTGCTTCGCGTAGAACGAAAAATGCAGCGGCATATACAATAACGACCGAAACCCAAGACAAAACATTTTGTTTAAATGTGTTTCGCGTAATTTGGAGCGACTCATTATTTGCGTCCGTGCGAGCCCACATGTACCAACCGTAGATGTTCGAAATAAGATAAACTACGTTGATGCCGGCGTTGGCATACAATCGCGCCGCAAAACAAATATAAATGTAAATTAATACATTGGCTATCCCGAAAGGAAAAACGAGAATATTTTCTTTTCGAGCATACCAGACGCTTATAATGCCCAATAGGGCAGCAAACATTTCAATCCAATTCATCTGCAAATATTAAATTTCAGTGCATTTTGGCACAATTCATTCTTCCATGATGCGGGTTTCGAGTACCTGATTCATGCTGAAGTTTTCGAGGCCGAGATAATAAGCAGCTGTGTCCACCAGCGCTTCCATCGGTATCAATCCGATGACTTCGGCACCAATGATCGGCACTCCGTAACGATTGGCTTCGATGCGCACTAATTCATGTGCCCGATAAATGGCCGTTTTTGTGTAATCCGTCAAGTTCATCGATACCTGAGTAATGCCTCGATCTTCGAGCGCAACTCCCATCGCCTTGCAATAGCGTAATCCGCCACCGATATGACGAACTTTTTTGGCAATCGAATTTGCTATTTCCAAATTGGCCGTTCCCAAATTCACATTATAGGCAACCAACGGCATGCGTGCACCAATGGCTACGACACCGGCTGTCGGATGCCTTTCCGAAGGACCAAAATCGGGCTTCCATTCCTCTTGTTTTATCTTTTCGGCCATGCCCTCGAATTCACCCTTGCGAATAGCTGCCAGGTTTTCTCGATATGGCGCAGACGCCGATTTTTCATACAAAAAAACAGGCAGACGATATCGTTCTGCAACTATTTGTGCGACTTCTTTTGAAAGAGCTACAGCTTCGTCCTGCGTAATATTGCGAATGGGAATAAACGGAATAACATCTACCGCTCCCATTCGAGGATGCTGACCATGATGTTTGGTCATATCGATCAGTTCCACGGCTTTGCCCACAGCTTCAATTACTGCATTTTTCACATCTTCGGGTTCGCCAACCACGGTTACTACCAGTCGATTGTGATCTTCATCGTTGCTGTAATCGAGCAGCTTCACGTTGCGTTTCCCCCGAAACGAATCGACAATCGCTTCGATTTTTTGTTTATCGCGTCCCTCACTGAAATTCGGGACACATTCGATGATTTTGTTCATAACAGATTATAGATTTTAAGAGGTATTCGTCAAATTTTAAAATATGATTCCGATAAAAGTTATTCGCTGAAATTTATCGATCGAAATATTTTTATCGAAAGATGGAAATTATTTTTGCCAATCGCAAAAATAGATGTTTTTCCATTACAAATGAAAGACATCTTTCAATACTAATGAAAGATATGTTTGAAATAGCTTTCAATACTATTGAGAGAGCACTTCGGCAAGCAATTTTTCGTCCGCCAAGTAAGGCTCGGTGATATGATATTCATCTGCATGCGACCGATTGAATTCCGATACTACACTCATTGCGTTCGGATTTCGAGCCCACGACCGACGCGCAACGCCGCCCATCACGTCCCAAAGCATCGCAGAGCGAAGAATTTCATCTGCACGTTCACTGCCATCGCAAACCATTCCGAAGCCTCCGTTGATGGCTTTGCCAATACCTACACCACCACCGTTGTGTAACGTTACGAGGCTCATGCCGCGAGCACAGTTTCCGGCGAAACATTGCACGGCCATATCGGCCATCACATTGCTTCCGTCTTTGATGTTTGCCGTTTCGCGGAAAGGAGAATCGGCGCCACTCACATCGTGATGGTCGCGTCCAATCATTACGGGACCTATTTCTCCGTTCCGAACCATTTCGTTGAATTTCAGTGCTATTTTCAGACGGCCTTCTCCATCCTGATAGAGAATGCGCGCTTGAGTGCCCACCACAAGCCGATTTTTCTCTGCGTCGCGAATCCAAATCCAGTTATCTTTATCCTGACTGCGTCTGTTGGGATCGATGCAATCCATAGCTGCACGATCGGTTTTGATCAAATCTTCATGTTTCCCGCTCAGGCAAACCCATCGAAAAGGTCCATAACCATAATCGAAGAGTTGCGGCCCCATGATGTCTTCCACATACGAAGGAAAGATAAATCCATCCTTGTCGTCGATTCCGTTTTTCGAAATCTCTTTCACGCCACTATCGTAAATTGCTTTCATGAACGAATTGCCATAATCGAAAAAATAGGTGCCATGCGCAACCAGTTTTTTTACGACTTCGTAATGACGACGCAACGAAACATCAACCAATTCTCGAAAATGTTGTCGGTCTTCTTTTAACAGTCGCGTACGTTCTTCGTAGGTGATACCTGCCGGACAATAGCCCCCGGTATATACTTCGTGGCACGAAGTCTGATCGCTTAGCAACTCGATAGGAATATGATTGCTTTCTGCATATTCCAATAAATCGACAATATTCCCGTGATAGGCAATCGAAAGAGGTTCTTTACGCACCATGGCTGCATGTGCGAGCCGAAAAGCTTCTTCTTTACTATCGGTTATTTGGTGTACCCATCCTTGCGAATGACGCGTTTGAATGCGCGACAAATCCACTTCGGCAATGATGGATGCGGCACCGGCGATATCGGCCGCTTTGGGTTGTGCTCCGCTCATTCCGCCCAGTCCGGACGACACGAAAAGATGTCCGCGCAAGTCGTCATCGGGCGGAATGCCCAATTTCATGCGACCGGCATTGAGCAGTGTGTTAAAAGTACCGTGAACAATGCCTTGCGGGCCGATGTACATCCAGCCGCCGGCAGTCATCTGACCGTAATTTGCCACACCCATTTGCGCGGCAATTTCCCAATCGTTCTGATTGTCGAACTGTCCGACCATCATCGAGTTGGTGATAATTACGCGTGGCGCTTCGGGTTTCGATTTAAACAAACCGAGCGGATGTCCGCTTTCAACGACGAGTGTTTGATCTTGCGTCAGCTCTTCGAGATAAGCTTTGATGAGACGATATTGCATCCAGTTTTGACAAACTTGACCGGTTTCGCCGTAGGTAACCAGCTCGTAGGGATAAAGCGCAATGTCGAAGCAAAGATTATTGTCGATCATCACCTGAAAAGCTTTTCCTTCGATACATTTTCCTTTGTATTCATCGACAGGCTTGGCTTTCAGATCATCTTCAGGACGATAGCGATATCCATAGATGCGGCCACGCGTTTTTAACTCGTCGAGAAATTCGAGAGCCAACTCTCGGTGCAATTCGGTTGGGATATAACGCAGGGCGTTTTTCAATGCAATTTCGGTTTGTGAGGGCGTCAAGCGAAAACCGCGATCGGGTGCGCGACGAATGCCTTCCTTAAATTCGGGATAAGGCGGCAGCTGAGACGATAAGGTTATTTTCATTGTTCGAAGTACTATTTAGAGGCATTCACTATATGTTTTTAGAAAAACACATTCAAATTCGAATGTTTTACGGAATTTCTTCACGAATAGCATTTTGTAAATCAATAATGCAATATAGAGTTAAAAATCCGATCGAAAACACACCGACGACAAATGTATGGAAATGTTTCTGAACAAAATGTTAAACAGAGAAAATTATTCTCACCCCTTAATTTTTTGCTGAACAATAAGGTTTGACTATCTTTGCGCTATCTCTTACCAAAAAAGTCAAGAATCATTTTAGGATGAACTACAAACTCGAAATTTGCGCCAACTCTGTAGAAAGTTGCATCGAAGCACAGCGCGGAGGTGCTTTCCGTGTTGAATTGTGTGCCGCTATTCCCGAAGGCGGAACAACACCATCGTACGGTTCTATCCTGACGACACGTGAAAAACTTCACGAAACCAAACTGCATGTGATTATTCGTCCGCGAAGTGGCGATTTTCTTTACAGCGAAATCGAGCAGGAAATCATGTTGAAAGATATCCTATTGTGCAGAAAATCGGGCGTTGACGGCATCGTAATCGGGTGTCTCACACCTGAAGGTGATGTGGATATGGAGCTCAATAAAAAATTGATCGATGCAGCCGGTGAAATGAGTGTAACATTTCACAGAGCGTTTGACATGTGTCGTGATCCGTTCGATAGTTTGGAAAACATCATTACTCTCGGGTGCAGCAGAATATTGACTTCTGGCCAACAACCTACGGCAGAGCAAGGCATTCCTCTGATCAAAAAATTAATCGAACAGGCTAACAATCGTATTATCATCATGCCCGGTAGCGGCATCAACGAAAATAATATTCGAAAAATAGCTACTGAAACCGGAGCTCAGGAATTTCATCTTTCTTTGCGTAACAAAGTCCCCGGTAAAATGACGTATCGAAATCCTTCGGTTTCGATGGGGGGAACGAACATAACAATCGACGAATATCAACAAGATGTTACCGATGCCCATCGCGTATCAAAAGCACTTGCTGCTCTTTCTGATTAATATCTCATTTTTCAATTTATTTTAATATTATCCGATACATGAACAAAATCAATCTATTAACTTTAATGTTTTTTGCAACAGGATTTTTCTTTTCCTGTTTGGCACAAAAAACTTCGAAACAAGCAAATTATGAAGTGATTCCACTTCCTTCGGAAATTAAGGCAACCCAAGGAAAGTCCTTTGTATTTTCGTCTTCTACTAAAATCGTATTCCCGAAAGGAAACGACAAGATGAAGAAAAATGCAGAGTTTTTGTCCGAATACCTTCAAACATCCACCGGGATTAAGCCCATAGTTGCGACCAATGCCGCAAAAAATGCTATCATTTTGTCTCTCGGACTTGAAAACAAGAACCCCGAAGCCTATCAAATTACTGTCAGCGACAAGGCAATTACCATCAAAGGGGCAAGTGAAGCCGGCGTTTTCTATGGCATTCAAACGCTTCGCAAATCTACTCCAATCGGCGAAAATATGACGGTGGTTTATCTGGCCGTAACCATCAACGATCAACCTCGATTCGCCTATCGGGGAATGATGCTCGACGTAGCACGCCATTTCGAGCCGGTGGAATTTGTAAAAACCTATATCGATATTCTCGCTTTGCATAATATCAACCGGTTTCACTGGCATTTGACAGACGATCAGGGTTGGAGAATCGAAATAAAAAAATATCCCAAACTCACGCAAATCGGTTCTGTTCGCAAGCAAACCGTCATCGGCAAAAATACCGGAAAATATGACGGAATCGAACATTCGGGATTTTACACCCAAGAACAAATTAAGGAAGTCGTAAAATATGCTGCCGATCGCCATATTACGATCATTCCCGAAATAGATCTTCCCGGTCACATGCTTGCTGCGTTGGCAGCTTATCCAGAATTGGGATGCACCGACGGACCTTATGAGGTAGCATCGACATGGGGCGTTTTTCCCGATGTGCTTTGCCCGGGTAAAGAAGCCACTTTCGAATTTCTGGAAAATGTTTTAACCGAAGTCATGGAGTTGTTTCCATCGAAATATATCCACATCGGCGGTGACGAATGTCCAAAAGATCGGTGGGAAAAATGTCCGGATTGTCAACGTCGCATCAAAGAATTGGGATTAAAGAACGGGAAACACAAAAAAGAGTTTTATCTGCAAAGTTATGTAACAGCACGTATCGAAAAATTTCTGAATAATCACGGACGTAGCATTATCGGTTGGGACGAAATACTCGAAGGCGAGTTGGCTCCCAACGCCACCGTCATGTCCTGGCGCGGAATGGAAGGCGGATTGGAAGCTGCAAAAATGAATCATGACGTGATCATGTCTCCCAATTCGTATTGCTACTTTGATTATTATCAGACTCAGGATACCCAAAACGAACCTTTCGCTATTGGAGGCTACGTACCCGTTGAAAAGGTTTACAGCTTCGAACCCGTTCCGGCAGAACTTACACCTGAACAGCAAAAACATATTCTTGGAGCACAGGCAAACTTATGGACAGAATATATCGCAACACCTGAACATGTAGAATATATGGTGTTGCCTCGCATGGCTGCTTTGAGCGAAGTACAGTGGATGCAGCCCGAAAAAAAGAATTTCGATTCGTTCCTGAAAAGGCTTCCGCAACTGCTTGCCCTTTACGACAAATTGGGATACAATTATGCAACACATGTATTTGATATTCAGGCCAAAATGACACCGAATTTCGATACCAATTCGCTCGACGTAACACTTTCAACCATCGATCATGCCGACATTTACTATACACTTGACGGATCGAATCCTACAACGTCATCAACAAAATATACCGGCACAATCTCCATTAAGGATAATGCCGAACTCAAGGCAATTGCCGTTCGCTCTGGGAGTATAAACAGTAAGATGCTGCAGGAAAAAATTATTGTGAACACTTCGACTTTCAAGCCGATCAAATTGCTCACGACTCCTGCAAATAATTATTCGTTTACCGGTGCACCTATGCTGGTTGACGGATTGTTTGGCAACGAAAATTATCGGACAGGAAAGTGGCTTGGCTTTCAGAAAAACGATTTGATAGCTGTAATCGATTTGCTTCACCCGACTTCCATCTCGAAAGCACAAATCAGAACGGACGTCGTAACCGGCGACTGGATTTTTGATGCTTCCGAAATTAGCATCGAATCATCGAATGACGGCACTAACTTTACCCTTGTGAAATCCGAAAAATATAACGATAGCCATTCCGACAACTATAGCGAAATCGCAACTCATACCTTGCAGTTCGACCCGGTTACAGCCCGTTATTTCAAAATCACCGTTAAACCCTCTGTTATGCCTGATTGGCATCCCGGAAAGGGAAATCGCGCTTATATATTCGTGGATGAAATTGTTTTGAATTAAACCGATAGATATACGTAAATAAATTGGGGAAAGCTGCCAAGTGATTGGCGGCTTTCTTTTTTCCCCGACAGATCATCCTCCTTTATACTTCCGTTTTTTTTGGTTTGTTGACAAACAAATGATATGCCTGCACCAGACAAACCGCAGTATTTGAAATAATAATTGGCCATGCCCATCCGAGCAGTATGCCGTAAACGACAAAGAACAGACAAGCCACCAAATTTATCATTCTTACAGCTGTTAACTTCTTCGGCAAAAAGGAAATTACCAGTAATGTCATGGCAAGATAGCCTGTAACATCGCACCAAAATTGAATGTCCATTTCGATAATGTATTAAATTTGCCTGCAAGGTAGCACCTTTTCAAAAATATTGCCATTCGTTTTTAGCATAAAAATATCAAATCATCACATGACAGACATTTTTGCACTTTTCCTAAGCGGTAATTAATCGACTATGCTTGGGACGGGATAAAAAAACAATAATGTCCCAAATAATTCCGACTTCTGGTATTTACAAAAAAAATGATTAACTCTTTTTTAATATAAATTCATGTTTTTTTGACTGCGTCATTAACTATTTCATCCATGTTTTTTCGGAGGGGTTTCCGTCGTATTTGCTCCATACCTTCCTCGTACTTGGTTCGAATGAATCCCAAACCATATTTTAGCACTTTTTATGACAACAAAAAAAAAGATTCTTTAACATTATGCGAAAGCTATATCTTTCTTTATTGCCACAAACCGCAGTCTTGTTTTGAAAATATCGGCGAAAAAATTGAAGAATTATTTTTGCAACGAATACAACCGACAATTTTAAAAAATTTTTTCTATCTTTGCCTCCGAATTGTTGGTGTTACACATTTCAAATTCATCTTCGAAATGTGTAATGAAAAGGGAATCAGGTGAAAATCCTGAACAGACCCGCTGCTGTAAGCTCCGCTTACGTGTTGAACATTACTCTTTGCCACTAATCGGCTTTAGATTTCGTCTCGGGCGATATCAAATAAGATTGGGAAGGCGTTCAAATCACGGGAGCAAGTCAGAAGACCTGCCACAATTTCATCAAGTTGTATAGCTTTCGGGGAATAAAGCTTGAAAACGACTCGCGAACTTTTTTATTTGCGCGCCTCATTTTCAGTATGCTTTACCGAAATAAAAAATTCGGTACAGATGAAATTTTACAAAAAGGTATCTATTGTGGGCTTATCGATGTCCGTGATCGGTGCAAATCTTGCGGCACAAAACGTAGCCGACAGTCTGCACCAACTTCCGGAAGTGGTGGTTACGGAAAAATATAACGATCGCGAAATTCGATCGACGGCTCCATTGCAAATCCTAACCAAACAAACCCTCCAGAATCTGAACGTGTTGCAGGTGTCGGATGCTGTCAAATTTTTCTCAGGAGTCTATGTTAAGGATTACGGAGGAATAGGCGGTTTGAAAACTGTCTCCGTGCGCAGTTTGGGATCGGCACACACGTCGGTGAGTTATAACGGAATTCCCTTGTCCGATGCACAAACCGGCCAAATCGACATCGGCAAATTTTCGCTCGATAATGTTGAAGCACTTTCCCTCAGTTTGGGTCAAAACGATCAGATTTTTATGCCGGCACGCTTGTTTGCTTCTGCCTCTGCCCTCGATATTCGTACTACTGTACCTTCCTTCGAAAACAACAGACAATTTTCCGGTAAAGCTTCTCTTAAGGCGGGTTCATTCGGATTATTCAATCCCGCATTCTACCTCGCTAAACATTTTTCAAATCGGTTAGTGGCAACTGTTAACGGCGAATGGCTTTCCGCTAACGGCAAATATCCTTATCTCCTCCGATACGGAAATGCAAAAGGAGACAGTACTTCATGGGAAGAAAGAAAAAATACGGACGTGCAAAATTTCCGTCTCGAAAGTGCAGTATTCGGAAAAATATCAGAAAAATCGTCTGCCGACATCAGGCTCTATTATTATCAGTCGGATCGTGGGCTTCCGGGCGCAACCATCTTCTACAACACCAATGGTTTTTCTAAACAGAGACTCGACGAAAACACATTTTTCGTGCAGGCACATTACGAGAACACGCTTTCGCAGCAATGGACCATCCAAGCCAACGCCAAATATAATCGGGGATATGTGCATTATCTCGATCCGACATATCTGGGATCGGAAGGTAAATTGGAAAACAAATACACACAAAAAGAACAGTACGGATCGTTTGCTGCATTGTTCAAGGCATTTCAACATCTTTCCTTTTCGACGTCTTCCGATCTTACCCGACAAACGCTCGATGCCAGTTTATATAACTTTGCATACCCTACCCGTCTGACTTTGCAAAGTGTAATTGCCGCAAAATACGTTTCAGATCGCATTCTTACCACTTCGAGCCTCCTTTTCACACAAACGTTCGAATCGGTGAAAGTAGGTAAACCTGCTGACAATCAAAGCCGATTGTCACCTTATGTCGGCGTTTCTGTGAAACCGTTCGAGAACCACGATTTTCGTTTGCGCGCATTCTACAAAAATATTTTCCGAATGCCGACTTTCAACGACTTGTATTACACGGCCATCGGTAAGCGATCATTGAAACCGGAAGATGCAGATCAGTTTAATCTGGGGGCAACGTATAGGACTTCCTTCGGAAACATCGTACCACTTCTGACATTCACCGCGAATGGTTTTCGCAACAATGTAAAAAACAAAATCGTGGCATATCCGGTGAAAAATGTTTTTGAATGGTCGATGATGAATTACGGAAAAGTAGAAATATCGGGACTTGATCTCTCAATGCAAACAATCGTTCGTTTTTCGGAGAAAATCGGATTGCTTGCCGGCAGCAATTATACTTATCAAAAGGCGTTGAACATGACCGATCCCAAATCGTCGGCGTACAAACATCAACTTCCTTATACGCCCCGACATTCAGGTGGCGCGTATGCTACACTGCAAACGACTCAGTTCGATTTGTCCTATTCGTTATTGTGGTCGGGAATTCAGTATGCCGGTGCACAAAATGTTGAACAGAATAAAGTATCGGGATACACCGATCACAGCATTTCGATTTCAAAAGAAAAGAAAACCCGATTAGGGGACATGCGACTGAGTGTGGAAGCACTCAATATCGGTAATAAAAACTACGAGATCGTCCGCTATTTTCCGATGCCGGGACGCTCTTTCAGAGGAACATTATCCATTAACTTTTAAACTATAAAATTATCTTAAAATGAAAAAGGATTTGTATTTACTACTCTTGTTTTTGGCAGCATTATTTGCTGCGTGTGACGACACCGACAAAATCGTTGATCCTACTGAAGTGCCACCTTCGCAAACCAATAAACTAATGATTCTTTGTGAAGGCAGTTTCAATGGCAACAACAGCACACTGGCTTACTATGATTTATCGACTAAAAAAATTGACCACGATTTTTTCAAAACCGTCAACGGTCGCGGACTGGGCGATACGGCCAACGATATACTGAAATATGGCTCGAAAATATATGTCGTTGTCAACGTATCCGGTTCAGTTGAAGTGTTGGACGCCAAATCGGGTAAATCGCTCAAAAGCATCGATATGAAAACATCCTCAGGCACATCAAAACAACCGCGCTATGCCGCCGCTTACGGTGGAAAGGTATATGTAACTTCTTTCGATGATACGGTTACCCGTATCGATACCGTTACCCTCGCTATAGATGGTTCGGTGAAGGTAGGTCGTGATCCCGAAGGAATCTGCATAAAAAACAACAAAATCTATGTAGCAAATTCCGGCGGACTCGATTATGCCACAGGAAATTATGATACAACTGTCTCCGTCATTGGCCTGCAGAACTTCACGGTGGACAAAACCATTGAAGTGGGCACGAATCCTTATCAAGTTTTCGCTGACAGCGAAGGAGATATCTATGTAACCACACGCGGAAACTATGCCGATATTGCACCTTCATTCAAAAAAATCAGTCCCAATTACGAGGTAACCACCATCAATAATGTGCAGGCTTCAGAATTTACCATCGTCAACGACAAGGCCTATATTCTATATAATGAATGGGGAAATCCAAGCACAATAAAGGTGTTCGACTGCATCACCGAGAAAGTTGTGACAGAAAATTTCGTAACGGATGGAACCGCCATTCCCAACGGATATAAAATATCGGCCGACGCATACAGTGGAGAAGTGTATGTAACGACTTCCGACTATTTTACTTTTGGAAATGTATTTTGCTTCGATAAAAACGGGAAACTCAATTTCGAGCTGTCCGGTGTTGGATTAAGTCCCAACAAAGTAATTTTTCTCAATTAGATTCCATAAACGCTAAATGCAGAAAACACTCTCAATCTCTCTGCATCTCTACTTTTAGTTATTATATTGGGAAGAAAGGCATAACCGCCCAAAAAGCGGAAGTGCCTTTCGTTTTTGCCAAAAAACTTAATTTTATCCGATTTGTGTGATACCACCCCATAGCCCTGAAAAACGTTGAACGAAAATTACATGATTATACCAACATTCACAAAGTTTTTTTGCATCTTTGTATGATTTGTTTGAATAGCATTCATGTTTTGAATTCTCATATATCATTCGGATGATTGTTTACAATACCACATTTCAGGTTGACACCGATATTCAAGAAGAATTTGTGGAATACCTGTTGCAAAAGTTTATCCCCGCCTGCACAAAAAGCGGATTGCTTACTTCTCCTCGACTTGCGCGAGTATTCGGGACTGACGAAGATGAAGGAATCTCGTTCGCGATCGAGTTCACGGCGAAAGATTTGTTTACGCTCGAAAAATGGAACAATGAAGAGAGTTATTCGGTTCATGCTCCGCTCATCGAAAAATTCAGAGAGAAAATTGCAGGATTTTCCACCATTTTGCAAACCATCGAATACTAATATGCACAACGAACGAATTATTATGGGAATCGATCCCGGAACTCAGGTGATGGGATATGGCATTCTGCGAATCGTTGACAACAAACCGTCCCTCGAAGCTATGGGCATCATGCAATTAGGCAAGTACGAAGATCATTATCTGAAACTTGCTAAAATTTATGCACGTGTAATCAGCCTTATCGAAGAATACCTTCCGGATGAACTTGCCATCGAATCGCCATTTTTTGGCAAAAATGTACAAAGTATGCTCAAACTCGGTCGGGCGCAAGGCGTAGCAATGGCTGCAGCCATTTCGAGAGATATTCCTATTTACGAATACGCACCTTTGAAGATTAAAATGGCTATTACCGGCAACGGACGCGCAGCCAAGGAACAAGTGGCCTACATGCTTCAACAAATCCTGCGTATTCCCGACGAAAACATGTTGCCACAACTCGATGCTACCGACGGATTGGCTGCAGCACTTTGCCACTTTTATCAATCGAGCGTCGGAAACGCCAAATCCGAATATAAAAACTGGAAAGACTTTGCCGAGAAAAATACTTCACGCATAAAAAAAGGACGATAAATTTTCAATCTTTCGTGTGATGATTTAACAAAACTTTTTATCTTTGCCTTATGAATGAGCTTGTTTCACATATCGAATTTCTGTTACACTCACACCTGTGTGTCATTGTTCCACACTTTGGCGGATTCGTACTCAATTGTATCCCGGCTCGAAAAATAGGTTTAGCCTCTTTTGCACCTCCTGAATATGAGTTACTCTTCAATCAGGAACTCACGCATAACGACGGTCTGTTGACCGAATCATTTATGCGAATGCATGATATTTCATTCGAAGAAGCTAATTTACTCATCAAAAAACAGGTAGATGAACTGAAAATATCTTTATCGTCCGGCGAATCGCTATTTTTTGGTGATTTGGGTAGTTTTCGGATCAACGATGAAGGACATTATGTATTCACCCCCAATAAATTTATACGTCCCGAATATTTTGGGTTATCACAAGTTTCGTTGAAGCCAATCATTGAGATGCAACCGTCTGCACCGAGTGGACGGAAGGGAACACGCAGCAAACAACCAACCATTCGGCACATAAGCATTGCAAGTGCTATTGCGACTGTGATAGCTGCTATTATCTTTTTGATAACGTCTTTCGATAAAAATATTCCTACATCCCAAAGTGCAAATATTTTGTCGGAAAGTGTACTTTTTATGAACAATTCGGCGAAAACCTTCGGCGAACCTGTCTCCCAACCTGTTTCGAGAAACCAAAATTCGACATCTTCCTTATCCAATACCAAGCCTCACACCACAGAATCATCTGCAGACCAAGAATCGACTTCACAAGTGAAGCCTGAAACAAAGTATTATATCGTTTTGGGTGTTTACGAACTTCGTTCAGGTGCTGAATTTACCGAACAAACATTGAGGGCTGAAGGATTTTCTGAAGTGTATTGGCTGGAAAGACCCGGCCGAATCGATTTATACACAGCGGTCTTCACGGATCGAAGGGAAGCAGAAAATTATTTGAAAACGCTACACAAAGAATATCCCAACCATTCCGATGCTTGGATTATGAAACGTACACACTAATATTGAATGTGAATTCGTTCCACTTTTCTGAGCTTATTTTTCTATATCGGCCGATTGCTTTTTTTAGAGAAAGTATCGGACAAGATTCTATAAGCTTTGGTACGAAATGCTGCCAAAGAAATGATCAACATTAGAATCCCCGCTATAAAAAAGGTCAAGGCGATCCCTCGTGTAGATCCTTCACCCAGCAACCATCCTAACGCTTTTCTGCCTGAATCACTGTTCATAAACGGAATAAGCGAAAATTGCGCAAAAGGGCCGATGATAAAAATCGAAATTGGAGTTGCTGCAGATTCCACAGTTTGCGCAAATCCAAAAACACGTCCTTGTGTATGTTTTGGCACAATTGTTTGAATAATAGTTTGCTCAGCAGCTTCGATAAAAGGAACAGAAATCATATACAAAAACATCCCAAACACGAATAGTGGTGCCCATTCACGAAGAGTGAAAATTACACAGATCAAACTTGTAATCACATATCCCCAAAGAAGGGTTTTCACCGGCCGTTTTCCCAAGCCGAGACGACTGATGATCAGTCCGCCAAAAATGAAACCCGATCCCGTAAATCCGAGCACGACTCCCCAAACTTCGACACGAAAAATCGACAAACCGTACGGATCAAGCAAAACCATAATAATGCCGCCGATAAAATTGTTGAAAGTGGTAAAAATAATAAGAGCCATCAATCCCGGAATGTCATGAATGGCTCGAAGCGCTCCGCTAAAATCTATTCGCTTGTTTTGCAAGTTCGGATCGTGCACGATGTGATCTTCGACTATAGGCACAAAAAACAGATGAATGAGCATCACTACCGACACAACGAGGGTTATATACATTGCCCATTCCAAACCCAACTGTCCGATGATAAGTCCACTGAAAACGGTGTTGGCGATCATACCAATTCCCTGCACTATTCCGATTAATCCGTTAGCACGCGCATAATTTTCTTTTTCAACCAAAATAGAAACCGTAGTGGACAATGCTATTCCGCGCAAATTGCAAGCAAGAGCAGCTAACAACAAAGGCATCGAAAAAAGCCAAAACGATGGAGACGATAATTGTGAAATTTCGGACTTCGGCTCAAAGAGAATTACACATCCCGATACGCTCAACAGAGCGACTGTGATGATCGATGCAAACATGATAACCCGTTTCTTTTTATATTTATCCACAATGGTGCCGAACAACATGCTCGACAAGGTAACCAGCAACATATAAGTTCCACTCAGAATGGAAAGAATCAGTACGGATTTGGTTTGCAGATATATCCAAAAAGAAAATGCACTCCACAAAAAATAAGCGCTGGTGTTGGCCGTCGCTACATTAATAAGGATGGGGAGAAATCGTTTCATCAAAGAAATTATCCGATTCGAATGCTCAAAGAACGTTTATACACTCACTTTTGTTTAAACAGATTTCGTGTAGTGATCATTTCTTGTAAGAATGCGAAAAGCGGCTGGCTAAATCACAGCCCGCCGCTCTCTAAATAACATGAAAATACAACTTACATGTTGTGAATGAAAATTTAGTTATTAACCCATTTAACCTGATTTTCGTTACAAAAATATGTTTGTAATTTGTTTTCACCAAAACAAATGGACTAACCGTTCGATTTCATCGACCAATCAGGATTTTTCACTTTCAGACAAAAACAATCCGTAATAAAAATCCCCCGAAGCAAATGACATTTTCTATCGGGGGATTTTTTGATGAGACACCATGATTCTTTCGCTGATAACAATTTATAGGCCTGCCTTCGGTCTGTTTCCTTTCATTCCATTCCCGTTGCGCATGTTTTTCATCCGTTCGGCACGTATGGCCTTCCATTGATCCATTTTTTCTTTTCCAATGATTTGCTCCAATTCGGCATCATTGGCTTCGATCTGTTTTTGTCTTTCTGCTCTCATTTCTTCCCGAGTAGCTTGTTGCGTCTCTCTCATCTCTCGAGCTGTTGCCATTTGTTTCGCACGTTGTGCATCTTGTTTTTCCAACACTTTTTCCACCTGTTCCTTTTGTTCTGCTGTCAAATCCAATTGTTTAGCCATTTGTTCGGCACGTTGGGCAGCAGTCCATTTCATTTCTCTTGAAGTCGTTTTCTGCCGGGCAGTATCTTGTGCCATAACAGAAAAACTCATTGTTAACAAGGCGATAAACGCCAAAATACCAATTTTTTTCATTTTCATTTCGTTTTAATGGTTCTACATAGAAATCGCAATATTGACTCTCAAAAGTAAGCAATCGTTTAATGCGACAGCAATCGATTAACGATTATTATCCTACTGAATTTCAAATTATTGAAAACATTTATACGAAAAAAATGTCGATTGGTAGTGACGTATTTAAATTTCATCGATAAAAATAATTGATTCGTCGATTCACTCCATTTTTATATATTTTAACGACGCTTTATCTATTTTCTGCTATCTTTGCAGGTGAAAATATGAAATAGTCATGACAAAATACACGAGCAACAACTCCAAACAAATGCGACTTTTTATGGGATTAAGCGCACTAATAGTGATAGCTTTTGTCGTGTTTGGCTATTATTATAAAGAAATTGATTGGTTTTATGTCATACTGTTCATCACCTATCCGGTTTTTATTTTATCCACTACCGCACGAGAATTTCAGGTAACAGACAATAACAAATTGAAAATTATTTCGTACGTAAACTGTATTTCGAAACCAACAATTATAGAGATTGATAAGATTGTAGCTTTGAAAAAAATCAAAAACGATCGATTGCGCATCGATCATAAAAAAGGCTTCCATATCTTACGATTAAAAGAACCCGACAGAAGCTTACTGGCAGACGAATTAAAAAAGAGAAATCCGACAATTGTACTCGACCAACTTCAATAGACATATATACTTATGAACAAATCCCTTCTATTTATTTTTTTGCTAACAATCTTCTTTAGCTTCGAATCCTTTTCTCAAAAATCGGGAAATCCGTTGTTTCCGGGTTGGTATGCCGACCCCGAAGCCACAATTTTTAACAACCGGTATTGGATTTTCCCAACCTATTCGGCTCCCTACGAAAAACAAGTTTTCATAGATGCTTTTTCTTCTCCCGATTTGGTATTCTGGACAAAACACAGCCATATTCTCGACACTGCAAGCGTGAAATGGGCACACAAAGCAATGTGGGCTCCTGCAATTATTGAAAAAGAGGGTCTATATTTTTTATTTTTTTCCGCTAACGATATTCAAGACGACCAGAGCGAAGGAGGAATAGGAATTGCCGTCGCGAAACAACCCGAAGGCCCTTATCGCGATTATTTAGGAAAACCGTTGCTCGACAAATTCCACAATGGCGCTCAACCGATCGATCAATTCGTTTTCCGAGACATTGATGACCAATACTATATGATATACGGAGGATGGCGGCATTGCAACATAACCCGACTTAATGATGATTTCACCGACTTTCTCCCTTTTGAAGATGGAACAATTTTCAAAGAAATTACGCCGGAGGGTTATGTTGAAGGGCCGGTGATGTTTTATCGAAACGAAAAATATTACTTCATGTGGTCGGAAGGCGGCTGGACAGGTCCCGATTATCGAGTAGCTTATGCTATTGCCGATTCGCCGTTAGGCCCTTTCGAGCGGATTGATACCATTTTAGAACAAAATATGAATATTGCAAACGGAGCAGGACACAATTCAGTGATAAACATACCTGGCACCGACGAATGGTATATCGTTTATCATCGTCGCCCTTTGTCCGAGTCAGATGGCAATTCGCGTGTCACGTGCATTGAAAAAATGCAGTTCGATGTCAACGGACGAATTGTTCCTATAGTTATCACAAACGAAGGGGTTGATGCCCGTCCGCTAAATTGAAAACCCTACATCCACATCATGCAAATATAAATCACAATTGCGTTATTCGTGAAAATTGGAGCTCATTTCTGTCAAAATGAGCCCTTACTCATCCCTTTCAGAAAAGACAAGGGATGTTTTTTTGAAAACAAAACGTGTTTTACAACACACATACCGATTTTTTCCATTTAAAAACCAAAATTTACCACCCGAAGTTGTGTCACAGCCCTAAGTTTGCATCCAACTACGAAAAACGAATATTTTTTAAATTTTTTAATTCCAAGATGCAAACCAAACACAAAGCGGCCATTTACGAGGCCAACGATCAAAACAGCACCACTCTGTTTCAGGAATTTCGGAAAGGAGATATTGATGCATTTTCACATTTCTACGACACGTATGTAAACATCCTCTACCATTTTGGCAGCAAAATCACTAACGATAAGGAATTGCTGAAAGACTGCATCCACGATGTTTTTGTTAAAATGTACAATAAACGTCAAGATTTGTCTGATATCCACGACATCAAATCTTATTTGTTTAGCACCTTAAGAAACAAAATTTTAGACGAAATAAGGAGAAAAGCTTACTTTACTGAAAAAGAAATCGAAAGCTATCAAGTTGCATCCTCCGAAAACGTTGAAAAAGAATATCTTCTGAAAGAAAAAGCAGATTATAACAACGAGAAAGTAGCTTTTTTCATGACAAAACTCTCACCAAGACAGCGGGAGGCTATCACTCTTTATTTTATCGAAGAGAAAAAATATGACGAAATTTGCGCGCTTATGGATATAAATTACCAATCACTCCGAAATTTAATCCATCGAAACTTAACAAAACTCCGATCGCAATTATCATAAAACGAGCGATTTGCGTGATGCTTTCTTTAGTCGCAGGAACACTCTTTTCCCTGCGACTTTTCAAAAGCTTCTTTCCCTTCGGAGATGGAGAAATAAATCAATCCTACCGATCCGATAACATCTGCATAAGCAAAGCCCGTGATCTCATAGATGAGACTCGATAAAAGAAGAATAACTGACATGTATATACAAACTTTGGTGCAATTGGCATCGGCTATGATGGGCTCCGAATCAAGATCTCTACCCACTTTTCGTTTTGATTGCATCAACCAAAACATAGTGAAAATCGATAGGATAGAAATAATAATTCCCCATCGGGTGGTCTCCGGCTTATGTTGGGTAATTATATTTATGACACTTCCAATAAGCAATCCAAGTGCGAGGAGATAAAAAACAGCTCCGGTGATTTTGAGAGCAGTCTGTTCAAATTTACTCTTTTCTGTCGTTTGGTTTTTACGAATTCGAAGGATCATCGTAAATATTCCGACACCCGACAACACTTCTATAAAACTATCGATACCGAAACCGAATAGAGCCAACGTTTCGTCCTGATATCCAAAAAACATAGAAACAATACCTTCGACAATATTGTAGAAAATTGTAAATAAGCTCAATAATATAGCTTTTCGATAAAGTTTTTCTTCTTTTACCATCTTACCCTGTCTGTGAAATCGTGAACAAAAATAAGTTGAGATATTATGCAGCAGTGTTGCAAAATCAGATGTTGCAATTACGACAAATACCTTTGATCACAAAATTAGCCGATTCTACCGTAAAATCCGCAGGAAGTTTCATCGAAGGAATCTGCAATCGGTGCAAACAAAAAGTTTGTTCGCAAATCTTGCAAAAGAAGTGAACGTGCAGATCTTTCAAACTACATTCACAACGATCCTCACATAAAGCAAACTTTGTAGCACCGGAACCGTCATCGATCTCATGCACCAAATTATTTTTCACGAAATTCTTAATAGCTCTAAAAATCGACGTCCTTTCAACTCCATCCAACATATTTTCGATGTCATACAGTCGCAGGGCATGTGTTCGCGAAAGAAGCGTTTCAAGCACTTTCAGTCTGATAGGTGTCGGCTTTATATTTTTAGCAAGAAGAATTTTTTCAGGTTCTATTTTTTGAGCATCCATATTGCAAAGTTCTAAAGAAATCAACCTGTATTATCTAACACTTTTAGTGAAGCAATGTTGAATATGGTTCAAACTTTTCGTAATATGAACGTCGTAATTACCTCGTTTAACAATCGATCGGGATTACAAATCAAACGTTGCCAAACATTTTATTCGATGGAACGTTCTTAAAACAAGATGAACTGATGAACTAAATGAAATCGTTATGGCAAAATATTCGAAAAAGGCTCAGCAGAAAATCGGCGAAGTATTGCACGAATTCAAGGAAGGAAAGCTTAAATCTTCGTCAGGCAACAAAGTAACCGAACGCGATCAGGCAATAGCTATCGGCATATCTGAAGCCTAACAAAAAGGCTATAAGGTGCCGAAAAAGCCTTCAAAATCTAAAAAGAAAAAAGCGAAAAAAGCGAAATAATATCCGTCCAAACGCTTTCAAATTATCCGAACTACAAGGTAGATAGCAACGATTATTCACTCACGAAAAGTCTTTTGCTCGAAAAAACCGGATCGCAGGTAACGTTCATTTTCAGTTTTCGAAGTCCTGCCTCGTCGCCCGGAGTAGGAATGTGTGTGGAGTGCATTTCGCAGTTGTACAACTCGGTAAGTTTTTGCAAAGCCATTTGTGCAGCGGGATTCGAAATGGCACTAATCGACAGTGCGATGAGCGTTTCTTCCACATCCAGACTAACATTCTTCCCATTCAAAATATCTTTTTTGAGATGAGTAACCGAATCGATAATGTTTTCGGGCAAAAGTATCATATTGTCCGGAAGTCCGGCAAGGTATTTTGTTGCATTCAGAATCATGCTCGAAGAGGCATGCAGAAGCGGCGAATTTTTACCGGTTACAATGGTTCCGTCATGCAATTCGATGGCAGCGCCACAATAAATGCCTGCATAGCCTTTGCCGCACCTTTCGGCTTCTTTCGCTGCATTGCGTGCGGGTTCAACCACTCGTCGGTCTTCGTCTTTAGCACCCACCTTGCGCATGATTTCCGTTGTGCGCTCCACCGTATCCTTACCCGTTCGTCCCATAGCATATTCGACAAAACTTTGTAAATGACGGCGAATAATTTCCTGATAAGCCGCTTTTTGGCACACTTCGTCGTCGATAATGCCCGCACTGATGCGATTAACACCCATATCGGTAGGTGATTGGTAAATGGAAGCACCTCCGGTGATTTTTTCCAAAATCTTTTTCAGCAAACCGAATGCTTCGATGTCGCGATTGTAGTTTACAGCAACCTTGCCGTATGCTTTTAGGTGATAGGAATCGATCATATTCACATCGCGCAAATCTGCCGTGGCAGCTTCATAAGCGGTATTTACCAGATGATGGAGCGGCAAATTCCAAACAGGAAAAGTTTCGAATTTGGCATAACCGGCTTTACTGCCTTTTCGGTATTCGTGATAAAGGTTACCCAAAGCTGTCGCGAGTTTTCCGCTTCCGGGGCCTGGCCCTGTAACGACAACAATGGGTTTATGGGTTTCGATATAGGCGTTGGCACCGTAACCTTCGTCGCTCACGATCAGATCTACATTTTTGGGATAGCCTTTGGTGGGATAGTGGAGATAAACTTTTATACCGCGAAGTTCGAGTTTATTCTTGAAAATCATTGCCGCAGGCTGACCTGTGAATCGGGTAATGACTATCGCCGTTACGTCGATGCCGTACCACTTGAGATCATCGATGCTCTTGAGTACATCCACATCGTAAGTAATGCCGAAATCGGCGCGGATTTTGTTGCGTTCGATGTCGCCGGCATAAATGCACATGATGACATCCACTTTGTCTTTCAGGCTTTGCAGCAGCTGCATCTTGACATTGGGCGCAAACCCGGGAAGAACACGTGCAGCATGATAATCGTACAGAATTTTGCCACCAAATTCGAGATAAAGTTTCCCGTCGAATTGATTAACTCGCTCCAGGATGGCTTTACTTTGTTCCTGTAAATATTTCTGATTGTCAAACCCGATACGATTGATATGTTCCATTTTCCGAATCTTGTGTTAAAAAACTCGGGCTCAAAATTACATAAAATAGCGGGTATTTGAAAGTAAATCTTCCGTTTTTCTTTTTCAGCGATTGCTACTTTCCGGCAACTCAACATTCGGCGCATTCCGTCCGATTTTTCCGTATCAATTAAGGCAACGGAAACGAATGGTTGAAAAGACGCGTTTCGGCCAACTGCTCATATTTAGTCCCTTTTTTCCCATAGTTGGCGTACGGATAGATGCTTATTCCGCCACGTGGCGTGAATATCCCTGTTACTTCGATATATTTCGGTTCCATCAATCTGATCAAGTCTTTCATGATGATATTAACGCAGTCCTCGTGGAATGCACCATGATTGCGAAAACTGAACAGATAGAGTTTCAAACTCTTGCTCTCAACCATTTTCACATCCGGAATATAATCGATGCGGATGGTTGCAAAATCGGGCTGCCCGGTGATCGGGCAAAGGCTTGTGAATTCGGGACAGTTAAACGTTACCCAATAGTCGTTGTCGGGATGTTTGTTGACGAAAGTTTCGAGCATTTCGGGAGCATAATCCGTTTTGTATTCGGTTTTGTGCCCCAAGTGGCTCAATCCTTCCAAATGATCTGGTTTCGATTCCATCATAATATAACAGTAGTTAATATTCCAAACAATCTGATTGTTATTTTCTTTCGGCGAGATATTCCTGAAGACCCTTGTTGCGCAGTTTGCAAGCCGGACAGTGTCCGCAACCGTCGGCAATAATGCCGTTGTAGCACGTCAGCGTTTCGTTTCTCACCAAGTCGAAAACACCCAATTCGTCGGCAAGCTGCCAGACCTGTTTTTTGTTTCGCCACATCAAGGGCGTATGAATCAAAAATTGTCGATCCATTGCCAAATTGAGCGTAGCATTTACCGATTTGATAAACGTATCGCGACAATCGGGATAGCCGCTGTAGTCGGCTTCGGAAACTCCTGTAACCAAATGTCGAATATTTCGTGCATAGGCGATGGTAGCGGCAAAAGTCAAAAAAAGCATGTTGCGTCCCGGAACAAAGGTATTGGGATAGGAATCCGCCGGCTTTTCTTCGTCCATTACCATACTCTTGTCGGTAAGCGAATTTGGAGCCAGGTGCGATATAATGGTGGCATCCAACACTTGGAACGACACATTGGCCATCGAGGCGATTCGCTCGGCGTTTTTTACCTCCTGCGAGTGCCGTTGACCATAAGAAAAACACAGGGTATGTACGTTTCTGAAATTTTGTTTTGCCCAAAAAAGGCAGGTTGTAGAATCCTGGCCTCCCGAAAAAAGCACAAGGGCGTCTTCGTTTTTATATTCGTTCATCGAGATTTACAGTTTGAGATGTTGACATTTATTTTTAGACAAAGTTACACGATAATTTCCAATTGTAATATGCAACATGCTAATGCTTTTTCGCAAAGTTAATTCACTGATATTATTTTGATGAAAATTTACTCGGTCGTCCAACTTTTTCATGATTAAAAAGACAAATTTCGCACCTCTAAATTGAACTTGGCTTGTTCCATAAAAAGGAATCACTGATAATTTTCTTGCAGATTTTCGCAGACCTTTTTCGCTGATTTACCCGGATTTTCTGCGTATATTTGCGATATTCTTATCTGCGTCATTCTACATGAAATGATTTTAGTTCTTTCTTGCTGATTTTCACAGACCTTTTTCGCTGATTTACCCGGATTTTCTGCGTATATCTGCGGTATTCTATCTGCGTCATTCTGCGTGAAACGAATTTTATTAGCACATTGGCACATTCTTCGATTCATTCATGCTGTTTTGCTGAAAGTCTTTTGACTTCGCGAACAACCAACGGGAATGCGGGATAAGTCATGTCGTGTCCGTAACCTTGAAGTTCGAGCAATCGGGTTTGCTGATGGCCTACCACTTTCATCATCCGTGCCAGATAGGCATTTTCCTCGTAACGTCCAAGCATTTCCTGTTCTCGGTCACCGGTAATCAAAAGAAGAGGCGGAGCATCCACTCTGACGTGCCACAGCGGAGCCAACGAATCAATTTGCGGTTGCGTATCCTTGATATTACGCTCGCTGCGAATGGTAAAATGGGTAATGGTCTGACCGCTCAACGGAATCAATCCGGCAATCCGGTTAGCATCTATTCCGTACATCGCCAGATAATGTTTGTCGAGACCGATCATCAGGGTCAGGTAGCCACCTGCCGAATGTCCCGAAACGAATATTTTAGTCGTATCGCCTCCGAATTGTGCGATGTGACGGAATACCCAAGCCACCGCAGCCGCTGCATCTTCAATGTATTCGGGCGCTTTGGCTCTCGGTGCAAGCCGATAATTCACGCCAACCACGCAAATGTCGTTATTCTTGAATGCTTCGGGAATTTCCTTGCTTCCGCCCGTCAGTCCGCCGCCGTGAAACCATACCAACGTTGCGAAACCCTTTTTATTGGTCGGGTAATAAATATCCAGTTTGCAACGCTCGTCGATATACGCATTTGATATCCGAATCGGCTCGGAATAGTAGGAAATATCGGTTTGGGTTTGATAAACCGTTTTTTGAGCCATTGCCGTCAACGACAGGCTCATTGTCAAAAAGAGAATTTGAAATTTCTTATCCATTTTATTTCGGTTGTCTGCAAAACAATTCATACAACAAAAATACAACTTTTATTTCATCCGATTATTTGTGATTCCTAATTCACATTTTCATGACTGACAACCAATAACAATTTCAGCTTCGATAAATTATCGATCCGATGATTTATCTATTCACCGATGAATTTCGAGTCTAACTGTCCTCTTTATATAAAGAGAAAAGTGCTGCCACCAGGCAACACAAGAGTTAAGATATTCTTACCGGTGCAAAACTAACTTCGCTTCTTTGTGCCTTCTTGGCAAAGAAATGTTCTACATTTCAGGCAGGTTTCTGACGACGATTCATGCCGCAGAATAAATTCTGCGGTTATGAAAATTCGGCTTTTCAAGCCAAAAACACCTTCGAATACAGAAACCCATCGCAGTGGAAGCCTTCAATTCATTGGCTTGCTTTTGCCTGAAAGGCAATAACCTTCATAACCGCAGGTCACCGACCTGCGGACAAAGACGTCCCTGCAATCCCTGCCTGAAAGGAAGAACTCTTGCCGTTGTACAAATGAATATCCACACCGGCAGAAAAAGAACAAACAAAACGAAAATTCGTAATTTAAAATTCTTATTTCTCTACTTCCCATTTCTCTATTTCTTGTTAATTCTCAATTGTCAATTATCCATTATCCATTACATCATAACACCTCCCCGCCTTCGGCGGTACCCCTCTTATCTTAAGAGGGGAGTAATTATGGGATTACACCATCTGAACTGTCCCCTTAAGATAAAGGGACAAGTGCTGCCGTCAGGCAGCACAGGGGTTATGATATCTCTTCACTTCCAACTTCTTCACTTCTTCTTAATTACCATCGCCGTACTTGGTTTGAATCAACACCAAAGGTACATTTTTTGTAAACCTATTTCGGAACACGATACAACTTTTTGTAAAGGTCGTTGTTTAAAATCAACAGAATTTCATTCACAACAACAATAGGAAAGAAAATATGAAAAAAGCAAACAACCAGGCATTGGTAATTTTCGGGGCATCGGGCGACCTAACCTATCGAAAACTCATTCCGGCGGTTTTCGATTTATATATGAACAATCTGCTCCCCGAAGGATATGTGGTTTTGGGGGTCAGTCGTACAAAATATACCGATAAGGAATTCCGAAAAAAGATGTCGGAAGGTATTCGTCAATTTTCGAATTTTAAAGATACAGCTTGTGAAAAGATCAACGATTTCGTGGCTAAAATCTTTTATCTGAGTATCGATACCGAAAATGGAGACGATTATGCACTGGTGAAGGAAAAACTTTCCAAACTGAATGACAAGTTCAATTTGCAACACAACTATATTTTCTATCTTTCGACGCCTCCTTCGCTTTATCCTCTCATTCCAAAATTTCTTTATGGACAGGGACTTACGATTCAGGAAAAGGGATTCAGGCGTATCATTATCGAAAAACCCTTCGGGCACGATTTGCAATCGGCCATCGAATTAAACAAGCTGTTGCTCGAGTTTTTCAGTGAAGATCAGATATACCGCATCGATCATTATTTGGGAAAAGAAACCGTGCAAAACCTTATGGTTACACGCTTTGCCAACGGAATTTACGAACCGCTGTGGAACAGAAATTATGTAGAGCATGTTGAAATCACGGCAGCCGAGAGTTTAGGTATGGAAGATCGGGGTGGATATTACGACAACGCCGGTGCCTTGCGCGACATGATTCAAAACCATTTGCTTCAAGTGGTTTCGCTCGTGGCAATGGAGCCTCCCATCAAAAATACGCCCGAAGATATCCGCTACGAAAAGATGAAAGTATTTCGGGCACTGCATCCACTGAGTGAAGATGATCTGAAAAACAACGTGATCAGAGGGCAATATACGGCGTCGAACATTCGTGGGAAACACTACGTGGGTTATCGCGAAGAACCCGGCGTCAACAGTGAATCGCGCACTGAAACGTATGTGGCCATGAAATTCTATATCGACAATTGGCGCTGGGCCGGCGTACCTTTCTACGTTCGCACCGGCAAACGAATGCCTACGCGTGTTTCGGAAGTTGTCATCCACTTCAGGCCATCGCCACTGCCCCTCTACAAGCACGAAGATGGAGAAAACAAAGGCTTCAACCAATTGATTTTGCGCATCCAACCCGACGAAGGCATTTTGCTGAAGACAGGGATGAAAGTTCCCGGAAGCAGCAACGAAGTGAAATCGGTGAACATGGATTTCCACTATTCCGAACTCACCGATCATTATATACCCGAAGCTTATGAACGACTGATTCTCGATTGCATGCAGGGCGACAATACGCTTTTCATGCAAGGCGAAGCCGTGGAAGAAACCTGGCGGTTTGTGCAGCCCATTCTCGACTATTGGGAAAAACATCCCGAAGCTGCATTATACGGTTATCCGGCAGGTTCGTGGGGACCGGATGTTGCCGACGATCTCATCGAAGGAGCAGATAATACCTGGCGTTATCCCTGCAAGAATCTGGCCGACGACGGCATTTATTGCGAATTGTAATTCGCTTTTTGTCGATTATTTGAAAACTAAAAGAGAAAAATGGAAATTCGAATTTTTGATACTCAGCCACAGCTCAATCAGGCATTCACCGACTGGCTGAAAGAAATTGCGCGCAACAAAGATTGTGTCAATATAGCTCTTTCGGGGGGCTCAACGCCAAAATCGCTTTTCGATGAGTGGTCGATGAATCATCGGGACGATATCGATTGGGATCGGATAAGATTTTTTTGGGGTGACGAACGTTGCGTACCGCCTGACGACGAACAAAGCAATTACAGGATGACGCGCGAACACCTGTTCGACAAACAGTCAATACCCGAAAATCATATTTTTCGTATTCACGGCGAAGATGATCCCGACGCCGAAGCTCAGCGCTACGCCGAAGTATTGCGCAACGAGTTGCCGATTGTGGCCGGAGTACCTGTCTTCGATGTAGTGATGCTCGGCATGGGGGATGACGGACACACGGCTTCTATTTTCCCTGATCAACTTTCGCTCTGGAATAGCGATCAACTGTGTGTGGTGGGTACGCATCCGCAATCCGGACAAAAAAGAGTCAGCCTGACAGGGAAAGTCATCAATCATGCCCAATATGTTGCTTTGCTGGTAACCGGCGAAAATAAGGCGGAGAAAGTTGTTGAGATTATTGAAAATCCTCAGGAGGCGGCAAAAAAATATCCGGCAGCACAAGTGCAACCGGAATCCGGTAATTTGGTGTGGTTTTTAGATCGCACTGCGGCACAAAAACTAACCAAACAGTAGCCCCTCACATCCTCTATTTTGCCGTTTTCACCCGATAGTGGCAATTGGTTCTGCCGTTTG
Organism: Dysgonamonadaceae bacterium; assembly: GCA_029975415.1. Classification (GTDB taxonomy): domain Bacteria; phylum Bacteroidota; class Bacteroidia; order Bacteroidales; family Dysgonomonadaceae; genus Seramator. The sequence goes on from JARKPE010000127.1 coordinate 29,913, forward strand.
CCATATTGGTGAGTTTGCCTTTGATCAATCTTTTGCGAATGGGGGCAATTTTATCGACGAAAAGGATTCCGTCCAAGTGATCGTATTCGTGTTGAATGGCACGAGCCATGAATCCCGAAAATTCATCTTCGTGCGGTTGCAGATTTTCGTCGAGATAAGCAATTCGGATATTTCCTTCGCGTGGCACTTTTTCGTGAATACCGGGAATGCTCAAACAACCCTCTTCCACAAGTTCCAATTCGCCCCAACGTTCGGTGATGTGGGCATTGATAAACACTTTTTTAAAGCCCTTAAACTCGGGATTCTCATCGCTGAGCGGATCAAGATCGACAACAAAAATGCGATCTTCGAGCCCAACCTGTGGTGCAGCCAACCCTACTCCATCGGCATGATACATGGTCTCGAACATATTGTCGATCAATTCCTTCAAATTGGGATAATTAGCAGGGTCGATATCTTTTGCAACTTTTCTTAAAATAGGATGTCCGTAAATATAAATAGGTAATATCATCGTTAATTATTTCATTTATAATTCATTCTTTTGCTTTCCATATATCCCTGAAGAATAATGGTAGCACTGATTTCGTCCACAAGCGCTTTGTTTTGACGATCTTTCTTTTTCAAACCTCCGTCGATCATCGACTGATGAGCCATCTTCGAGGTGAAACGTTCATCGAAATATTCGATCACCAAATTTGGATACAGTTTACGCAAACGATTGACGAACGGCTCTATCCGGCGAATATTTTCCGATAGCTCATTGTTCATTTGTTTGGGCAATCCTACTACAATTGTCGAAACTTCTTCCTTTTGCAGATAATCATGCAGGAAATCGAACAAACGAGATGTCTCGACGGTAGTCAGGCCGTTGGCAATGATTTGCAAGGGATCGCTCACGGCGATACCGGTGCGTTTTTTACCGTAATCGATGGCAAGCAACCTTCCCATTGGCGGTTATCCAATATCGAATGTGCGGCGACGCAATTCAAAATCGCGTCCCAAATACTTCTCGCGTACAATCGGATTTTCGGCGAGCTCTTCGGCCGTACCCTGAAAGAGTACTTTACCTTCGAATAACAGGTATGCCCGATCGGTAATGCTGAGCGTTTCGTCCACATTGTGATCGGTAATCAGGATGCCGATATTGCGATATTTGAGTTGAGCCACTATGGACTGAATATCCTGAACGGCAATAGGATCGATGCCGGCAAAAGGTTCGTCGAGCATGATAAACTTGGGATCGATAGCCAGACATCGGGCTATTTCGGCACGACGACGTTCTCCTCCCGAAAGTCGATCGCCTTGATTCTTACGTACTTTTTGCAATCCGAACTCCGAAATCAAACTTTCGAGTTTTTGCTTTTGTTCTTTAGGCGTTTTGTCGGTGAATTCGAGCACCGCACGTATATTGTCTTCAACCGACATTTTTCGAAAAATAGATGCTTCCTGTGCCAGATAACCAATCCCGTTCTGAGCGCGCTTATAAACCGGATATTTGGTTATGTTGCGGTCGCCGATATAAATTTCGCCTTCGTTGGGAACAATCAATCCGACGGTCATGTAAAAAGTGGTCGTTTTGCCGGCACCGTTTGGTCCCAACAGTCCCACAATCTCTCCCTGACGCACATTGATCGAAACATGATTCACCACCGTCCGCTTCCCGTATTTCTTCACCAGATTCTCGGTGCGCAACATCAGCGTATCTCCTTCTTCACCTTCAAACATGTCCGTTACAGGTTCGGTGGTATCCGATGACAACATTATTTCTTCGAGATTTTCATCCATTCTTTTCGAAAAATTTTTGCAAAGGTACAAAAAAGAAAGAAGTTACGTTTGTCCTGAAATCGAAATAGAACTTAGCACAGATATTTTACAAATAAAAAATATAAACCATTAAGGAATTAAGAATATTAAGGAAATGAAAAGTATGAACATTTAATGGCCGATTCGAAAACTTAATGTCATCTTAATTTCTTCATGTTTCAGAAAAAATAATCTGAAGTAGTAAGAAACAGGTATTTCACATTTCGAATTAAATTTTCATGCAATAATCGTAATTTCGGCAGCTTCCATTTCACCATTAACAGGTGGTGACATTTTGGCAAGCCGTATTTCGACGGTTTCGATTTCCGGAAAATGTTTTTTTATTTGCTCTATAATTCGATAGGCTACATGTTCGATAAGTTTGGAAGGAATTTCTATTTCATGCCTCACGATGTCATACACGGCCGAATAATTCACCGTATCTTCCAACGAATCGGAAAGGCAAGCTTTTGAAACATCCACTTCGAGCTTCAGATCAACCCGAAACTCGTTTCCCGTCTTTTTTTCTTGCGCATACACGCCATGATAGGCATGAAATTGCATGTTTTTTAGTTCAATATACGTTTTCATTCGCGAAAAATAATGGTTTTGCCTTCAAATATAGACAAAATATTGCGACTAGCTACTTCGATCGAAATTAGTGTTTAACAAATGAACAAAAGCATCAAAACATTCGTTTGATTGCATAAGTAAGGAAAGATATGAAAACTAAAAACATACAGTTCATTCTCGATCCGCCGGAAACACATTGGGTGGGCAATGGCTTTAAAGTCCACAATTTCATTCCGGGTGTGCCAGAATTGAGTATGCAAGCAATGGATCCTTTCATCCTGCTCGATTACAATGCGCCCATGCACGTTTCTCCGTCCGATACGCCCAAAGGAGTCGGTCCTCATCCCCATCGGGGATTCGAAACGGTAACGATTGCTTACAAAGGTCGAGTGGAACATCACGACAGCAACGGTGGGGGCGGCATTATCGGCGAAGGCGATGTGCAATGGATGACTGCTGCAGGCGGCATTTTGCACAAAGAATTCCACGAAAAGGAGTGGAGCAAACAAGGCGGTACATTTCAGATGGTGCAGTTGTGGATAAATCTTCCTGCAAAAGACAAAATGGGTCAGCCCAAATATCAGGCTATTCCACGTTCTACTATGGGACGTTTTGAATTGCCCGATCAGGGCGGATATATCGAAATAATTGCAGGCGAGTATAATGGCGTTAAAGGACCTGCATCGACACATTCGCCCATTCACCTGATGAACGCACGGTTCAACCAAGGCGGAAAAGCCGAATTCACGTTCCCCGCCGGTTATCACACTGCAATGATTGTAATAGAAGGTCGGGTAAAAGTAAACGATGAAGTTGCATCGGCCGATCAATTCGTAAAGTTCGAGGACGAAGGCGAATCTTTTACACTGGAAGCTTCCGAAAATGCCGTCGCATTGGTTATGAGCGGGCAACCGCTTCATGAACCCATTGCCGCCTACGGACCATTCGTGATGAATACTCGCCAGGAAATCGTTCAGGCTTTCGATGATTTTAATCGGGGAAAGTTCGGTTATCTTGAGGAATGAATGGAAGTTTGAGGTTAGGGGTTGGAGGTTGGAAAAGTCAGTAAAAAGTTGAAAGTTGAAAGAAAGGAATTATGAGAATATCAACAACTCAACTTGACAAACTTTCAAACTTTATAAACTTTCATCATCCAAAGTATCGCTGAAAGTGCGTATATTTGTTTATTCAAAATCACAAAAAATCGACTAAATGAAAACGAATCAAATTCCCGAAAGACTTTCTGCTATGCGAAAGTATATGGAAGACCACAATTTGGACGTGTTTATCGTTCCGAGTACCGACCCTCATTTGAGCGAATATCCTCCCAAAGCATGGGAATCGCGTAAATGGATCACCGGATTTACCGGATCGGCCGGCACTGCTGCAATTTCGAAAAATCAGGCAGGATTGTGGACCGATTCGCGTTACTTTCTGCAAGCTGCCGATCAACTGAACGGAACGGGATTTGATCTGTATAAAATGGGCGTTGCAGGCACTACCGACCTCATCGATTGGGTGATCGATCAAGCCGGCAACAACGGCACGGTAGGCATCGACGGGATGGTGTATGCCTCCTCGGAAGCCAACACTCTCAAAGAAAAACTTTCTGCAAAGGGAATAAAATTCGAAACCGGACTGAATCCTTTCGACACGATATGGACAGACAGACCTGCAATTCCCAAAAATCCCATTTTCACCTTGCCGGAGAATATTTCGGGCGAAACAACCCGACACAAAATTGACCGCATCATTGCCGAACTCAACAAATGCGATGCCGACGGCATTATTATCGCAGCATTGGATGCCGTAGCATGGACATTCAATATCCGCGGCAACGACGTCGATTTCAATCCGGTAGCTGTGGCGTACGGCTATGTTTCGAAAAACGAATCCATTCTGTTTATCGATCCCGACAAACTTACGGAAAAAGTATCGAACGAGCTGAAAGCCCAAGGCGTGAAACTCGCAGGATATAACGATATTTTCCCTTATGTTAAAGGACTTTCTGCTTCTACCAAACTTTGCATCACCGGCAGCAAAATAAATTATGCGCTCCGACAAGCTATTCCTTCGGACTGCAAGGTGATCGATGTTCCCATTTCGCCCATCGACAAAATGAAGAGCATGAAAAACCCGACCGAACTGCAAGGTTTTCGCAATGCCATGATTAGAGACGGCGTTGCGCTGGTACGCTTCTATCGATGGATGGAAAAAGCTCTTGCCAACGGCGAACTCGACGAGCTGACGATTGCCGAAAAATTGCGCGAATATCGTTCGAAACAAGATAAATATGTAGGCGAAAGTTTCAACACGATTGCCGGTTATGCCGGACATGGCGCTATCGTGCACTACAGTGCTACTGAAGCCAGCAATGTGAAAGTGGAACGCAAAGGATTGCTCCTCATCGATTCGGGCGCTCAGTTTATGGACGGCACTACCGACATCACACGCACGTGGGCTGTGGGAGAAACCACCAAACAAATGCGCATCGATTATACCAATGTGTTGAAAGGTCATATCGCTCTCGCAACGGCTATTTTTCCGCAAGGAACACGCGGTTCGCAGCTCGATGTTTTGGCTCGTAAACCTATTTGGGACACCTGTAAAACTTATTGGCACGGGACAGGGCACGGCATCGGCCATTTCCTCAACGTGCACGAAGGGCCGCAGAATATCCGCCTCGAAGAGAATCCGACTACGCTCGAAGTAGGAATGGTTACTTCGAATGAACCTGGCGTTTATCTTGCCAACGAATACGGAATCCGCACCGAAAACCTGATCGTGACGCAAGAATACAAAAAAACCGAAGATTTCGGAACATTTTATCATTTCGAAACCATCACGTTATGCCCCATCGACACGACTCCCATCGAAAAGGATTTGCTGACCGATGACGAAGTGAATTGGCTCAACCATTACCATGCAATGGTGTACGAAAAACTTGCGCCGCACCTCGATGAGGAAGAAAAAGCGTGGTTGAGAAACAAAACAAAAGCAATATAAAATACGAACTCGACTTAAAAGGTTACACGTTGGTTGCAACCTTTTATATCAATAATGCAATAAACAAGAAAAAAATCTCATGGCTCTTATAAAATCGGTTCGGGGATTCACCCCTGAAATTGGAGAAAACACCTACTTGGCCGACAATGCAACGGTGATAGGGGATGTGGTTATCGGCAAAGATTGCAGCATCTGGTTTAACGCTGTGCTGCGAGGTGACGTTAATTCCATTCGCATTGGCGATCGCGTAAATATACAGGATGGAACAGTCATTCACACGCTTTATCAAAAATCGGTATCCATCATCGGCAACGATGTTTCCATCGGACACAATGTGGTGGTTCACGGTGCGGAAATCAAGGACGGTGCACTGATTGGCATGGGAGCTATTGTGCTCGATCATGCCGTGGTGGGCGAAGGCGCCATCATTGCTGCCGGCGCGGTAGTGCTCAGTGGCACACAAGTAGAACCGGGCAGCATTTATGCCGGAGTTCCCGCAAAATTTGTCAAGAAAGTCGATCCGGAACAAGCTAAGGAAATGAACCAAAAAATCGCTGCAAATTATCTGATGTATTCAAGTTGGTTTAAGGATCAAGATAATCAGTAAACTATTTTTCTTGCTTTCTTTCAGAAGGATTATGAATTTTAATGGGGTGTAATCAAATAAATTACATCTCCATGCGGAGAATGATTGTTAATTAATACCCATTTTTGAATACTCCGCTCTCTTCATAGGACTCATTGATTGCCGGATATTTATTGCATTTTTCAGTTTTCTAAAAAAACAGTTGGCATGATAACATTGATGATCGCAATTTTTGTTTTAGGTTATCTGATGATAGCTTTCGAACACCCGCTGCGTATAAATAAAGCGAGTACGGCACTCTTTATAGGAACGATTCTCTGGATTATTTATCTGTACATTGCTCCGGAAGTTATTCCGCTGGTTTCGGCCGATCAATTTGCCCATTTTATTCACACCCATCCCGAAATACAATCGCAACCGTATTTGCAACAGGCACGCGATTTCGTGATCAACGAGCAGATGATAGAAACGTTGGGCGACATCTCCGAAACATTGTTGTTTTTGATGGCCGCAATGACCATTGTGGAGCTCATTGACGTTCACGGAGGGTTTATGTATATAACGGATTTGATCACTACACGCAATAAAAGACTGCTGCTGTGGTTGATCGGGTTCATCACTTTTTTCATGTCGAGCATCCTCGATAACTTGACAACCACCATCGTGATGATTATGCTTGTCAAACGTCTCGTTCCCGATCGTCACGATCGATTGATTTACGGAAGCATCATTGTGATTGCCGCTAACAGTGGAGGAGCATGGTCGCCAATCGGAGACGTAACGACCATCATGTTGTGGGTAGAAGGAGCCATAACAACTAAAGTTATTCCTCAATTGTTTTTCCCGAGTTTGATTTCGATGATACTGCCAATAAGTATCGCTCAATTTATGCTGAAAGGAAAAATAAAAGTCAACGCATCAATGGGTGTGAATGACGAAAATTCTGTACTGTTAAGGCATCTGAGTACATCCGATCGCGTGGGCATTTTAATTTTTGGCATTTTGATATTAATCACAGCCCCAATCTTTAAAACCATTACACATCTTCCTCCGTTTGTATGGTTGTTGCTCGGTGTAAGTATGATGTGGATATATACGGAAGTGATCTACAATCACAAAAAAGATATTGAAGAAAACATCAAACAAAGATTGGATAAGGTTATCGGAAAGCTCGATTTTACCACACTCCTGTTCTTTTTGGGAATTCTGATGGCGGTAGATGCTTTGCAAAGTGCAGGGATATTAAACAGCATCTCGCAGATCATGTCCGAAAATATGCCAAATGTCTATTCTCAAGCATTCAGCATCGGATTATTATCCGCCGTCATCGACAATGTTCCTCTCGTTGCGGCTGCCATCGGGATGTATCCGGTAATTGACCCTGCACTTGTGCAAAACTTTTCCGATTCGGGCTTTATGCAGAATTTTATTGTAGATGGTGTTTTTTGGCATTTTCTTGCCTATTGTGCAGGTGTTGGGGGAAGCATATTGATCATCGGCTCGGCGGCCGGCGTGGTGTTTATGGGTCTCGAAAGAGTTTCCTTCGGATGGTATCTCAAACGAATTTCTTTTTTGGCGTTGTTGGGCTATCTGGGTGGAGCCGCTTTTTATATTTTGCAAAATAATTTTTTCTGACTTTATAATTGCCGAATTACGAGATAATATCTTCTGAAAATCATCACTGAAAGAGTAATACAGAGAAGGAAAACAATCGAAAATCAAAAGAATGGCTTGGTCAAAGAAACAACTTTCGACACTACTTGTGGTTGTCGTTACTTCATTCATGGGAACTTTTCTGGTTTCCTCCATCAACATTTCTCTTCCCGCAATCGAAAAAAGTTTTGAACTGAATGCTGTTGCTTTGAGTTGGGTCGTCACGGCTTTCATTCTGGCGAGCGCCATGATCCTGCTGCCGGCAGGCAAATGGGGAGACGTATCGGGAAATGCCCGATTATTTAAGATCGGACTGATCATTTTTACAATTGCGTCCGTTTTTTGCGCTGTTGCACCGAACGCAACGTGGCTTATCGTCGCACGGTTCGTTCAGGGAATCGGATCAGCATTTTCCAACACTACGGGACAGGCAATTCTGGTTTCGATTTTCCCCTTGAAACAGCGCGGACAAGTCATCGGATTCAATGTCGCATCTGTGTACACCGGATTAGCGTTAGGACCTCTCATTGGCGGTTTCTTCACACAACATATCGGTTGGCCTTCCATTTTCTGGATTGCTGCACTATTGGGCATATTGGCAACGATCATTGCCTTTATGTTTTTAGAAAAGGAACACCTCAACAAAGCGGGAGCAAAAAATATCGATTATCGCGGTACTGTATTTTATATGATCGGACTTCCCGCACTTGTTTACGGTTCGTCGGTTATTCCTTCACCCACCGGATGGACACTTATCGTGACCGGAATATTATTGCTGATCATCTTTTGGCTATCCGAAAGTCGGGCGGCAAATCCGATGTTCGATACAAAACTCTTTACGCATAACCGGCTCTTTGCCTTCTCAAATATTGCCTCGCTCATCAATTACACGGCCACCTTTGCTATCGTCTTCTTTTTGAGTCTCTATCTGCAAAAAATAAAGGGACTCGCCCCACAGGATGCCGGCATGATCATCATCGCCCAACCGCTCATGATGGCAATCTTTTCGCCCATCGTGGGAAAATGGTCAGACAAGATTCAACCCCGATATTTTGCCACATTGGGAATGACGATGTGCACTATGGGATTAGCTGCATTTGCTTTTTTGAATGAAAATACGCCTTTGTGGCTCATTTTTAGTATTTTGGTTTGGGTAGGATTGGGATTCGGCCTGTTTTCGTCACCCAATACCAATACCATTATGAGTTCGGTAGGAAAAACACAATATGGTCAAGCATCCGGCACAGCAGCCTCCATGCGAATGATCGGGCAAATATTCAGCATGTCCATCGCCACGCTGTTTTTTGCAATTCTTTTCGGTGGCGAAGCTGTTAGCGAAGTGAGTGTTCCTACCTTTCTATCGGCTGTCCGGTGGGGATTTACCACATTTGCCTTCATCGGATTAGTGGGAATTTATTTCTCTACGGCTCGCGGTGATCTGAACAGGGGAAGCGAAACGGAGAGATAATTAATTGTCCGACTTGAAAAAGATAAACGAAAAGATTATAACTGTATTTATCATTTATCGATGAATCGGTTGAAAATCTCGACGTAGCCCTCCGTCATGATTTTCCACGAGAAATGCTGTCGGGTAAATTCCTTTCCTTGTTCCGACAAGGTTTGCAGTGCGTCCTCATCGCTTAACAATTCGTGAATTTTATTAATCCAGGCACTTGCATCGCCTGCCGGGAGAAGAGAACCATTTTTGCCGTCCACTACGGCATCCGTAATGCCGTCGATGGCCGACGCCAATACATACGTTCCACGCATGCTTGCTTCGAGTGCCACCAAGCCGAATCCTTCCACATCACCGGGAATAGAGAGATTCGGCATGACAAAAAGATCGGCTAACGACAATAACTGCATGAGATCTTCGCCGGATACTTTACCCAAATGGTAAGCGTTTTTCCGTTTACCCAGTTGTTCGATTACCTCGATACGATCGGTGGAAAACCCCAACAATAAATGTAATTTATAAGCAATCTTACCCGGTATCATCTTTAAAAGTCTTTCGAATACGGTTTGTTCTTTTTTTAACGGACCAATCATCAGAAACAGGATATCTTCATCGAGATGGGGTATTACGTTTTTTAGAAACCAGGAAAAACCTTTTCGTTTTACGGGACGACCGGTAGAAACAATTACCCGTTTGTTGCAAACATCGATTCCATAATCGTTTTGCAATTTATCGACAATGGTCGGATCGAATGGAATATCGGCCAAATGATGATCGACGCCATTGTTGACGGTGAAAGTGGTTGTAGTATCAAATCCTCGTCGGAGGCATTCTTGACGCGTGAATTCGCTCACACAAACAGCTCCACTATATTTGCCAAGTCGGGGAACTAATTGTTTCTGAAAGAACGTTAAGGGATAGGTGATATCAAGTCCGTGATACGTAACTATAACCGGTATGTTGGTGAATCTTTGCAACCAAAGTGATGCAACACCCATTGACCCATCATTGAGATGAATGAGTTGAATGTTCGGATAGTTCCTCAACATATTTCGTACACGACGAGGCAACCTGAAAAACCACCATACTTTATTTTCGTCGCCTTTATAAGCAAGAATATGAACGCTATAGAATGCCGACAATCCCCTGATTAACTCATAACTTTGAGTTTCCATTCCCCCGACAAACGGCGGATATTTGTGTGTGATACACAGTACTTCTTTCTGCATTTATGCCGTTTTGTAGGATTTTTTGGTGATGATGATCAGGAAAACACCTGCCATTGCCAACCAGAACAATTGTCGTGAACGCCGCACGAGCGAGACGATCAACCATATTTCGTTGCTGTTGATCCCGATTACATCGAGCAATACTTTATTGCCATATTCCTCTACCCCGAGTTGACCGGGAATGATCGTTCCGAGCGATTTAAAAATAATAACGCCCATTTCCACCGAAACGGCGTCGATGAACGACACTTCCATGCCCAACGTTTTCAAAACAATAAAAAATTCGAGCGCTCCCAACATCCAGTGCAAAGCAATTAAAACGAAAGCGAGGGTAAATTTTGATTTGTTTGTTCTGAAATAACGGGCAGCAATGGTATTGGTTTCATAACACGATTCCACAATTTTGGGAGTAAGGAATGTCCATTTGGTTTTCTTGCGAATCTTCTCCACGGTTTTGCCGAAATACAGCTTTTCATCAAGAAAATACTTTGCTAAGAATAAACACAACGCCACCGCCATGACAATCATCACAAACAAAATAAATTGGTCTTTGTCTCCGAACTTTCCAAAAGTCAGGTAGATGATCGAAACCGTCATCAATAAAATAGTAGAGAACAAGTTGATCATCCGCATCAACAAAATCGAACTCACACCGTTTTCGGTCGGCAATCCCGATTTTGACAGAAATGAGATTTTGAACGTATCGCCGGCTATGATGCTTGTCGGGTTAAACACCCCAAGCATTTCTCCGACATGCCTGACGACAAAAACTTCGCCAATGGAAGTTTTTGTCCTTTCCTCGCCCATACATAACATCCATCCTATGGCCGAAAGAAGATAGGCAATGAATGAGGTAATAATGACCAGCACAAACATGGCCGGCGTTTCATGCAGATAGGTCTGTAAGGAATGGAAATCAATTTCGGAGATAAAGCGAGCAATCAGTAATAAAACCGATAGCAATAAAATGCCGATAATGTATTTCCAGTATTTCTTTATCCTTGTCATTCTGTTCTGTTAGAAGATAGTTATCCGCATCCATGCGACTGTCTTAAACTGCGAAATTTGTCGGATAAATCTCATTGGGCAGAATGGCCTCGTTGGTATAGGATGAATAATGATGCGTGGCCAGCGTTTCAAGATCGGTGAAATACTCGTTTACCAGATGATCCCAATTCAGTGTCGAAGCATATTCGACCCCGCGGGATTGCATTTTTTCTTTGAGAGGAAGATTGGTGAGTAGGGTTTTCATGTTTTCGACGTATTCAGCGGCGTTGCACGGTTCACACAGAAAGCCCGTTTCTCCGTTTTTTACCAACGCCTGCGAACCGCCGCCACGGGCAATGACCGGAACGCAACCGCATGCCATTGCTTCGACTACCACATTGCCGAACGTTTCCGATACGGAGGGAAAAACGAAAACATCGGAAGAAGCATAAACCTTTGCTAAATTTTCATGATCTAAAAATCCGAGAAAAAAGGCCTTTTTCATTCTTTTACGGGCTTCCTGTTCTGCAACCCCACTTCCTGCAATAATAAAATTTACGTCTAGTTGTTGGGCTTGCACTTCATCGTAAATGTTGAACAAGGTCTCCATGTTTTTTTCCCAAACCAATCGGGAAGCAAACAAAATATTGGGCTTGTCGTTTCCGGTAAGTTGACGGATGAAATTTTTATCTTTCTTTGAAGGATTAAAGATATCGACAGCTATTCCCCGCTGCCAAAGTTTGAGGTTATTTTCGGCAACGCCACATTCTTTGAGCTCTCTGATCATTTGCAACGTAGGTACATAAACCGTTTTGCAAAAATTGTAGAAACTCCGGTAAGCGTATTTTACAATCGTTTCTACTGGTTTTATAAGAAACGGCAATGATTTGAAATAATGTTTCATGTACGAAAGGAAGTTGGTATGGTAGATCGACAAGGTGGGGATATGATTTCTTTTGGCATAATACAATCCGAAAAAGCCCAGTGGCGACGGTGTTGCAATGTGAATAACGTCCGGATTGAAATCGGTAAGCTCTTTCGTGAGTTTATTACTGAAATAGGGTAGAGAAGCTTTATAGTTGGAATTGAAAGGCAAAACGAAGGAGGGAATTTCTACTATCCGGTGATTCATTTTTTCTTTTGGCGGCATCCCCGAGCAAAACATAAATTCAAATTTTTCTTCTGGAATATTGTCTATCAGATGATACATCGTTTTTATGGCACCATCATAGTCGCGCGTGAGAATGTCGGCAAAAAAAGCCACCCTTATTTTTCTGTGATTATGCATCCTCTGATGATTTAAAAAATAATGCTTTGAATGAAGATAATCTATTCCCTATCATGCTTTTGCATAAGGTTTTTTGATCCTTATCTATCTATCAAAATCGGTACAAAGAAAAGAAACTAATGTTACGAAATGTTTACAATTTAGTTAAGAAAATGTGAAGTAATTTTTCGGCATTGAAATCCGTAACAAAATGAAATAATTTTGATTACTTTTGGGAGATCCAGGCTATTTATCATATTGAATGATTGTCAATTATAAACATGACTGATTTTCAACCTCCAGTTAATTTACATGCATGCATACAGAGATCAAAAGCATCTTCCGGGATGAACCAAAAGTTGCTTCCTATCGACGAGTTATGTCGCTGTTTTACCAAAGTTCGGAGAATAAAATTTGAAGATACTTAGTGGATTCTGTGATTAAATTTTTAATCCTCAAATAGCCATTTTTATCTTTTTCTTTTACTGTGAATAATGCCGAAGAATTGGGTTCTAGTTCGAGTGAAGTGATTCCTTCCATTATAAAAGGGATATCAGAATTATTGGTAATTTCATACCTTTCCGCATCCCAATGTAATGTGAGCCACTGATTCGGTTAAATAAATTCCAACGGACTTTTGATGTTGGATTTGGCAATATCGGTGATATGCGTGTAGATTTCGGTTGTTTTGACTGAACAGTGACCAAGAAGCAGCTGAATGTACCTTACATCTGTTCCATTTTCGAGCAAATGGGTCGCAAAACTATGTCGCAGGATATGGGGCGATACGGGTTTTGTTATTCCGGCTTTTGCTGCAGCTGTTTTCACGATGGTTTGTACACTTTTCGCAGAATACATTCCTCCGTCCTGCCCTTCAAATAGATAGTCTTTCGGATGACAGACCTTGTAATAATTTATCAATTCAGGCAATAATGTCGGCGGCAGCATGACTACCCTGTCTTTATTCCCTTTGGAATGGCGAATATGAATCAGCATATTTTCAGAGTCGATATCCGAAATTTTCAAATGAAGCAGTTCGTTTAAACGTAACCCGCAACCATAAAGCAGCTTAACAATGCAAGCATGTTTAGGATTATCGATTGAAAGAAACATTCTTTTCACTTCAGCCCGGGTTAGGTATTTGGGCAACTCATGTTTTTTTCGAGATGGATACAGGTGCCTTATATTTAAATTTTTACCTACTACAGAGCTGTAAAATTTATCGATAGAAGCAACAATCATGCGCTGATAGGAACTGCTAATATGGTTTTTCCTTATTTTCCAGTAAACGTATTTTTCAATTTCATTTTCATTTAATTCGTCGGGTTGATCAAACCGCTTTTCCGCCACTTGCAGGAAACTCCTCACCGCACTGCTGTAATTTTCGATGGAACTGGCGCTGTACCTTTGAAGCGTAAGTTTCCGTTCAAAAGCTGCGATTAAATTTTCAATGTCCATTTTTTTCAGATTTAACCACAGCAAAATTAATCAAAACATTCGTAAATGCAAATATTATTAATAAAAAAATAATAGTTTATCACATTGATATCATGTAATTTATCATTCGATATCAAGCATAAAGTCGAAAGTGGTTTACGCATGTTTTAAATTTTGTATTTATGAATGTTGTAAATTCGTTGCGTAAATAAGACGTTATCTGCAATTCCCCTACTCGAAAACGGAGTTGTTTTTAGCCGCTAACGAAGAAATTTTCACTATTTTGAATAATCAAATGGTCAAAAATTAAAATCTAT